>DATGQT010000045.1:0-2836 GCA_035304085.1 Rubricoccaceae bacterium | reverse complement strand
TTCCGCATCACGACCAACGGCGGGCAGTGCATCTCGTGCGGGAACTGCTCGGCCTACTGCGAGATGGGGATCGACGTGCGGTGGTACGCCCAGCGCGGGCAGAACGTCGTCCGGTCGAGCTGCGTCGGCTGCGGGATCTGCGCGACGGTGTGCCCGCGCGGCGTGCTCGCGCTGGAGAACGGGCCGCGCGAGGGCCGCTTCGGCACCCCCCACCTCAACCTCATCGCGGACCTCGACGTGCTCGGGGAGGAGGGATGAGAGGGGGAAAGGGAGAAAGGAGGAGAGGGAGAAAGGGGGAGAGGGTGAGCGCTGCTACAGCGCTACACACTCGAGAGGAGTCATCCCCACGAAATCGGAGATCGCCGAAGGGAAGCGGGGGCCCAGGAGTCGCCCCGCACCGCTTCAGCAGGCCGGCGCTCCGCTGGGTTCCCGCCTTCGCGGGAAGGGCGGGGAAGGGCAAGCCGACCGGCTCATGCCAAATCCGACTGCTCACTACAGCAGGACTCGGTTGCTGTGAGGTCCCTAGCGCTGTCATCCTGAGGAGCACAGCGACGAAGGATCTACGACCGGCCTGCCGGTGGCCCATTCGGCCACGGAGCCCCTCGGCGTAGATCCTTCGCTGCGCTCAGGATGACAACCTCACTTCGACCGTGTAACGCTGTATCAGCTTGTCATCCCGAACTCGTTTCCTCCGGGAAGCTCCGCTTCCGGGATCTCCTTGCCAAACCTGGAGATGCCGAAACGAGTCCAGCATGACGGTTCAGGAGGACTTGGTATCACCCCTGCTGCGTAGCGCCGTACGCTCCCATTCCCCCTTTCTCTCTTTCTCCCTTTCGCGGCCGGGGGCTTGCCTTCGAGCACCGGGGTTGCGATGATACGGCCCCCTTCACCCGTGACCCACCCATGTCGAAGATCCCGCCCGTGGGGCGCCTCGTCGTCCCCCTCTTCTTCTTCGCGCTCCTCGGCCTCGCGGCCTACGCCCCCTCGCCCGCGCCGGCCGCCCGGCCGCCGGCGCCCGCCGACACCGGCCGGTGGGAGAACCTCCTCGTCCTCCCCGACACCCTCAGCCGCGACGAGATCCGCGACATCATGCGCGGGTTCGGCCGCGCGCTCGGCGTCCGGTGCAGCCACTGCCACGTCCGCGAGGGCGAGGACTTCGACTTCGCCTCCGACGCCAAGCCCGAGAAGGAGGTGGCGCGGGGGATGATCCGGATGACGTGGCAGCTCAACGCGGAGATCTTCCCGGCGATGGGGCCGGCCCTCGCGGCGCTGCACGAGGGGGAGGCGCACGCCCCGATGGCGGTGACGTGCTGGACGTGCCACCGCGGGGAGTCCCACCCGCCCGAGCCCCCGCCCCCGCCGCCCGAGGAGGGCGAGGCGCCGCCCCCGCCGCAGGAGGAGCACCAGCACGACCACGAGCACGAGCACCACTGAGCGGCCGGCGCCGAACCCGGCGGGCGCGGCCGTAGTACCAGGGCAGCCCTTCACCCGCCGCCCTTTCACGCTCATGGCTACCGTCCTCGACCCCGGCCGCTCCGACGCCGGCCGACGGGGTGCGCTCACGCCCGCCCGCGCCCTCGTCCTCTACGTCGTCTACGTCCTCGCCTTCGTCTTCGGCGGCGGCCTCGGGGCGGGGATCCCGGGGTGGATCTTCAACGCTGCCACGGGCGAGGACATCGACAGCGACCCGAACTTCATCCTCTACGCCATCATGTTCGGCGTGACGGGGTGGATCGCGTACAAGCTCGCGCAGCGCGTGATGGAGGGGTACGAGAGGCCGTAGCGCGGCGGCGATGTGTGCGGCGGGCCCGGAGAGGCCTCCGTCTGACGCGTCCCGGACACGACGGCCGCGCTCGTTGCTCGGTCGAAGGCGTCTCTGGACGGTCACTCGCGCTCGGAGCGCGGGTGAACGGCGATTCCAGTGCGCTGGGGTCGTTTTCAGGAGGCGCGGGGATTCCGGCACGGGGACTATTTTGGCACACATGCATCCCGCTTCCCGGGAGGCCTCGCCGCCTCGGCCGCTCTCCTCCGATGAGCCTCCCCTACCGATGACACGCGCCCTCATGTCGGCGAGCGTTCCCACCGTCCGCAGGGTGGCGGGGGCGCTCGCCCTCGTGCTCCTCGGGTGCGCCGGCACCGCGCGGGCGCAGGGAGCGCCTACTCTCGAGTGGGAGCTTCTTGGCCTGGAGGACGAGCCGCTCACCTCGCTGTTCTTCGCGCCGGGTCCGGCCGGGGACGGCTCCGCTGACACCCTCTACTCGGGCGGCGTTCGGGGGCTGTGGCGACGGGAGCCGAGCGGCGCGTGGAGCAGCAGTCTCTGCGACCCCTGCTCGGCCGACCACGCCGCGCGGACACGGGAGGGGTACCTCCTCGTCGGCGCCCCCGCCGGCGCCACCCGCCTGGACCGCTCGACGGACGGGGGGCAGACGTGGGAGCAGGACGTGTTCGGCTACGTGACCGTGCTGCACCAGAGCACGCTGCCCGCCCTCGGCGGCGCCGTCTACGCCTGCATCATCGCCTGCTCCCGCTCCTTCGACGGCGGCGCAGCGGGCTCGTGGGAGCCGCTGGGCTCGCTCGGCGGGGAGGCCGCCTCCCTCGGGGAGGTCCGGGGAGGGGCTCAGCTCCCCGACGGCCGCCTCCTCGCCGGGCTCTGGAACGGGCTCGTCTACAGCGACGACGCCGGGCAGACGTGGGCGCCGTCGTCGCTGTGGGCGCCGGGCGCCCTCGTCGTCAACAGTCTCGCCTTCGACGCCGTCGCCGGCCACCCCTACGGTGGCGCCGCCTACGCCGGTGTCCTCGACCTCCGGGGCGGCGAGCGCATCGCCGTCCACCGGAG
>DATGQT010000044.1:0-5413 GCA_035304085.1 Rubricoccaceae bacterium | reverse complement strand
GCCGGGGAGGGTCCCGCCGCCGAGGCGGACGGTCTTGTTGGCGGGGCCGGTGGCGACGAGCCAGAGGTCGAGGGGGGCGGGGTCGGGGCTGTTGTTCGTCACCGTGACGGCGAACGTCATGACGTCGCCCGGCGCCGGGTTGGGATCGTCCAGCGTCGCCGTGAGATCCTGCTCGCACTCGTCGCCGCCGCCGAAGTCGAAGGCGAAGGCGCCGTCCACCTCGGTGCCGCCGCCGACGGGTTCCACGCCGAGGCTGATGAAGAAGGTGCCGTCGGGGGCGAGCGCGCCGGCGCCCTGGCCCGTGCTGGCGGACGGGTTCACGTCCGTGAGCACCCACTCGGGGGTGCCGTCGCCGTCGGTGTCGAGGAGATCGTTGGTGCGGGCGACGAGCCGGGCCGTGCCGGGGATGTCGCTGATGTCGGCGACGAAGAGGCCCTCGTCGGAGGAGCTCGTGAGCGACCAGCCGAAGACGACGAGGCCGTCGGCGTTGAGGTCGAAGGCGACGACGCCGCTGCCGAGCGTGACGCCGTCGACGACGTCGCCCTCGCGCAGGACGATGGTGCCGTTGATGGCGATGAACTCGTCGGTGGCCGTGCTGCCGTCGGTGTCCCCGGTGAAGCCGTAGGTGCCGTCGTCGAGGATGCGGTGGATGTCGAAGTTGTCCCAGTTGTCGATGCCGCTGCCGTTGGGGTGGGCCTCCCGCGCCACGATGGCGCCGTCCACGTAGACCACGTTGTCGTCGGTGGACGAGCCGGTTTCGAGGACGAGCCCGAGGATGTGGTGCGTGCCGTCGTCGGAGAACTCGTAGTTGAAGCCGATGCCGTCGCTGCCCCCGGCGAGGGGGAAGCCGCCCACGATGTCGCCCGAGCGGAGCACGACGCTGGTGGTGGCGGGCGTGCGGTCGGTGCTCATGTAGAGCGCGCGGTTGACGGTCGAGGTGCCGCCGGCGCCGTCGTTGACGCCGGCGACCCAGTAGGCCGTGCCGTTGGCGCCCATGGTGGGGCGGCTGTTGAACGTGACGAGGGTGTCGCCCTCGAAACCGGGTGCCGGGTCGCCGTCGGCGAGGAGGTAGCCCTGGTCGGTCCAGACGCCGTCGTTGCCGTCGATGGAGGGGCTGTAGATGAACTCGCCGTTGTCGCCGATGCCCATCGTGAACTCGGCGCCGGTGAGGGTGTGGGAGGTGGCCTGGCTGTTGAGCCAGATCGGGGCGTCGCCGAACCAGACGCCGTCGTCGCCCTGTACGTCGACGCTGAAGCCGACCTCGGCGTTGCGGTTGGTGAACAGCGAGGTCTGGATGGTGGAGACGGTGCCGGTGCCGCCGCCGGGGAGCGTGACCGTCTCCCCCTCGACGACGACCTGCGTGACGCGCAGGGTGTCCTGGGCCGCGAGGCCAGGCGCGAGGAGGAAGGCGAGGGTGCCCAGGAGGACGCAGCGTATCGCGTTTGACATGGGTAAGGGGGTTGATGGGAAAGAACCTAGAACATAAGCGCCACGCCCAGACTCGCAAACGTTCGAACGGAGATTGGGGCCGCGCGTACACGCCGCTCTGCCCGTTCCCCGCCTCCCATGCTCGACACCGCCCCGCAGGAGCTCCTCACGCTGGCCGAGGCGCTGGTCGCCCTCCTCCTCGGCGGACTCGTCGGGTTCGAGCGCGAGGCCGCCGGCAAGTGGGCGGGCATCCGCACCCACATGCTCGTCTGCCTCTCGGCCTTCCTCTTCGTCGAGCTGGGTCAGCTCGTCACCGCCGCCTCGGCGCAGGTGTGGGCCGGCGCCGGCGTGCCCGAGGGGGCGCTGAGCGCGGACCCCGTCCGCATCATCCAGGCCGTCGTCGTCGGCATCTCGTTCGTCGGCGCCGGGGCCGTCTTCCGCGACCCGGACCGGAACGTGGCGCGGGGGCTGACGACGGCGGCGACGCTCCTCGTCGTGGCGCCCGTGGGAGTGGCCGTGGCGCTGGGGCGCTACGTCCTCGCGGCGGGGGTGGCCGTCCTCGTCGTCGCCCTGCTCCGGGTGCTGGGCCGGGTCGAGCGGCGGGTGTTCGGCCCCGGCCACGGCGACGTGGATTAGCCGATGCCGCGCATCCCCATCCCCGAGGACGACGCGGCGCTGCTGGCCGAGTGCGACGTGGAGACGTTCCGCTCCGGCGGGCCCGGCGGCCAGCACGCCAACAAGGTCGAGAGCGGCGTGCGCCTGACGCACCGGCCCTCGGGCCTCACCGTGACGAGCCGGGCCTCACGGAGCCAGCACCGCAACCGGGCGCTGGCCCTCGAGGAGCTGCGGCGGCGGCTGGAGGCGGCCAACCGCCCGCGCAAGCGGCGCGTCGCCACCCGCCCCACGGCGGCCTCGAAGGCGCGGCACCGCGAGGCCAAGCGGCGGCGCGCGCAGACGAAGGCGCTCCGCCGGAGGCCCCCCGACGCCGAGTGACGGCGCGTCTACCCCTCGACCACCTCGAAGTCGGCCCGCGTGCCGGCGGCGACGGGGACCGTCTTCGTCACGTTGACGTCGAGCGTCTCGACGCGCTCGACGGTCTTGTGGTAGACGGTGCCCTCGAAGGGCACGGGTGCGTCGTGCCCCGAGGCCTCGTCCACGGCCGCCGCGTCCCGGGCGAAGAACACGCCGCGGTAGGCCTTCCCCTGGGGCGTGTCGACGACGTAGGCGTAGCCCTCGCCCGGGATCCCGTTCAGCTTCGCCTCTTTGAGCTCGTACAGCGCCAAGGTGGACCTCTCCGGTTGGTGGTGGGACGACGTGCCAGTCGCTTTCTTATGGACGGCCCCCGTTCCAGGTTCTGGGAGCCCCCGTAAAGTCTCGCCCCACACCCCCGATGCTCGTCGCTGAACCCGCCGGCGCTGCGCCGTGGACGTTCGACCTCCTCGAGAAAGAGCACGCGCTCAGCAAGGAGGGGCGTCCCGTCGCGCGGGTGCGGCTGCTGAAGGGGGGCGCGGCCGAGGTGACCGTGGGCGTGGTGCCGTTCGGGGTGGAGAGCGACCGGCGGGGACGCCACTTCGTGCTCACGTTCGAGGGCGTGGAGGTGGCGCGGGCGCAGCAGCCGGCGGCGTGGCGCCGCCGGCTCCTCGTCCTCGTGCGGGGCGCCATGCTGGATCGGGCCCGCGCCGCCCCGGGCGCCGCCGACGTGCCCCTCGTGCTCCAGGCCGAGCACGCGCTCGGGCGCACGTTCGAGGTGCGGAGCGGGACGCGGCGGGTGGGCCGCCTCCGGCCCCGCAGCCCGTTCACCACGCGGACGGAGATCACGCTCCCGCCCTACCTCCCGCCCGCCGTGCAGGCGTTCCTGTTCGCGCTCGTGGCCGTGCAGTGGCGGCGGGCGAAGAAGCAGGGCTGAGCGCGGCCGCGGGCCTCAGCGCTTGGCGGCCTCGTCGGGGGGGAGGCCGAGCGTCTCGGGGTCGAGCGCGGCGAGGTGGCGGCGGAGGCTCTCGTAGCCGAGCCGCTCCCGCGCCTTCGACCACTTCATCCACGACACCGCCTCGATGCTCTCCGCCTTCTGCGGCTTGAACGCCTTCTCCGTCGTCGTCATCGCGTACCAGTGCGTCGTCTTGACGGCGTAGCGGCGCTTGCGGGGGAGGACGTAGCCGTGGAGCGTGACGCCGAGGGGCCTGACGAGGGTGAGCTTGTCCAGCGGGATGCCCACCTCCTCGCTCACCTCGCGGAGGGCGCCGGCCTCGGGGCTCTCGCCGGGGTCGAGCTTCCCCTTCGGGAGGTCCCACGTGCCCCGCCGGAAGATCGTGAGCACCTTCACGTTCCCCTTCTTCGTCCGGCGGACGACGCAGCCGCCGGCGGCCTCGATGGCGAGCGGGGGCCGGAACGGCTTGAGGTTGAGGAAGGCGTGCGGCGCGAGGGCGTGCGCCGTCGGCGGGTGGTGCCGCGCGTAGGCGATGCGGTGGGGGTCGAGGACGAGGACGTGGCCGCGCCGGCCGTCGGGCGCGCGGCAGGCCGCCTGCGCCTCCTCCAGCGTCGGGTGCAGCACGAACGGCTCCCCCTCACTCACGAGCCCCTCCTTGGCGATGCGCCCGAGATCGTCGGCGAAGGTGCAGAGGAAGAGGAGCATGCGGGAGAAGGGCGGCGCGGAAGGACGGAGGATCGGGACGCGCCAACGGTGGGCCGGCCGAGAAGTTCGCACCGTGCCCCGTCCGACACCAGAAAGTGAGAAGTGAGAAGTGAAAAGTGAAAAATATGGACTGAGCCTCCCTTTCCCCCTTCCCTCGCCTCCCCTACCGCTCGGCGCTCAGGCGTAGTAGCGCCGGATGGCGGCGGCGACGCCGTCGAGGTCGGGGAAGAGCCGGCGCTCGCCCATCCCCGCGAGGTCGAGCTGGTCGCGGATCAGCGCCACGGCCTCGGGCGGGATGACCAGCTTCGTCAGCGCCTCGGCCAGCCCGTGCGCGTCGAGGAAGGCCTCGAACGGCTGCGTGGCGTCGGAGCAGAGCGTGAACACGGCGGCCTGCGCGACGATGCGGGCGTCGAGCGAGGGGGGCTCGATCATGCACGCGAAGGCGGGCGTGGCGCCGTCGAAGAGGGCCCAGGGCGTGAAGCCCTCGCCGCCGAGGCGCTCGACGCCGCGGAGGTCCTCGATGAGCAGCGCCAGCTCGGGGAGGCCGAAGGCGCGGTGGACCCGCTGCCAGTCCAGCCGCCACACGGCGCACGGGCGCCCCGGCCGCGGCGCGCACGTGGCGAAGTGGGCGGCGACGAGGGGGGAATACGACCAGTCCAGCAGCCGCGTCGGCACGCCGTGGTGCTGCGCGACGACGAGGAGCTCCCAGTCGTTGGCGGGCGGGGTGCCGAGGTGGGGGCGCGCGTAGCGGGCGAAGTTGCGGAGGACGTGGGCCTCGAGGTGGGCCTTGGTGTGGGGCGGGTCCGTGCCGCCGAGGCGGTCGAGCGTCGTGAGGAGGGGGTAGGCGGCGTCGGAGGCGCCGTGGTAGACGCCGGTGTCGCGGCGGTGGCCCGTCTCGGGGTCCGGCGCCTCCGGCGTCACGGCGTCGATGAGCGCGCCGAGGGTGTGGATGGTCTCCTCGCGGATCCGCATGCCGCTGCCAATGCCCGAGGCCGGCGCCTGATCCCGAGGGCGGACGTCGCGTAGCTTCGCGCCGTGCCCCGTCTCTGCCTGCCCGACCTCCCGTGCCTCGCTTCTCCCGTGCCGCCGAGGACCGCCGGAACCGGCGCGGGCTGGCCGTGGTGGCGGTGCTGCTGCTCGGCCTCGCCGCCGCCCTCGCGGCCTACGCCGGAGCCGCCCTGCACCGGGGTTCCTTCGACGCACGCTCTCGGTACGCGACGGCGCCCGCGTACCTGTACGCGGCCGAGGAGCCGGTCTGGTTCTACGGCCTCGTCCTCGGGATGCTGGCGCTGGCGGGGTACCTGCTCTACCTCGGCGTCCGCATGGCCCGCCATGCGCGGCGGAGATGACGGAGGT
>DATGQT010000043.1:0-18549 GCA_035304085.1 Rubricoccaceae bacterium | reverse complement strand
TCGGCCTTGAAGTAGTCCCCGAAGGACCAGTTGCCGAGCATCTCGAAGAAGGTGTGGTGGTAGGTGTCGAGGCCCACCTCTTCGAGGTCGTTGTGCTTGCCCGAGACGCGGAGGCACTTCTGGGTGTCGGCGGCGCGGGTGTAGGGGCGGCTGCCGGTGCCGAGGAAGACGTCCTTGAACTGGTTCATCCCCGCGTTGGTGAACAGCAGCGTGGGGTCGTCGTGGGGGACGAGCGGGGCGCTGGGGACGATCTCGTGGCCCTTCTCGCGGAAGAAGTCGAGGAAGGCGCGGCGGGTCTCGGAAGCGGTCTGGGGACGCGTAGGCATGGGTCGGGATGCGAGCGGCGATGCGGGGGTGCTCCCCCTTCCCGTTCCTGTCATCCTGAGCGGAGCGAAGGATCTACGCTCGGTACGCCGGAAGCCCGAGCGGGCCGCCGTCTCGCCGGGCTGGATCCTTCGTCGCCACGCTCCTCGGGATGACGAGGTGAAGAGAGAAGCAGCACCGAAAGCTACCGCGGCCCGACAGGGCGGTTGCCATGCGCGCGTGCGTCCTGCGTGGATTCACCCCACAGCTCCCGCCGAGCCACGGATCGTCGGCGGCGGTGTCCACGGCCGAGCGGAGCGTACGAAGCGGCGCGGCCACGCGGTCAGGAGGCCATGGCTTCGCGGCATGCGCTCCTGCACGCTCACGCTCCTGCACGCCCCCTACCCCTGCCGCCGCGTCTTCCGCGCCACGCGGAGGTCGCTGGGCTCGCCGGGCGAGACGAAGGGGTGGCCGGGCACGTAGAACCGGTACGGCCGGTCGATCCCGCGCGTGATCCCGATGCGAGTAGAGACGGCGACGGGCAGCGGCGCGGCGCCGTCCTCGGCGAGGTAGATGGGCGGGCGCGTGAGGTCGGCGCCGTGGTGACGGCCGTCCACGCCGAAGGCCTGGGCGAGCTTGCCCGGCCCGTTGGTGAGGTCGCGGCGCCGGTGAAGTGTAGGCGGGCGGCGCGCGGCCATGGCGGCCTCGCCGGCCAGCGGCTCGACGGCGCGGATGAGCACGGCGCCGGCCGTCCCCTCCGGCTCGGTGACCACGTTGAGGAGCCAGTTCGTGTAGTAGACCCGGTAGACGTACGCGCGGCCCGGCGCGGCGAAGAGGTCGGCCGCCCGCCCCACCGGGCGCACGAACCCGTCGGGTCCGAACTCGGCCTTCCACCCGTGCATCGCCGGGTCGTCGGCCGTGTACGCCTCCACCTCGACGACGCGCCCGACGAGGCGGCCCGCCTCGGGGTCGTCGTGGACGAGGAGGGCGCCGATCAGGGCGGGGGCGACCGTGAGGGTGCGACGAGCGAAGAAAGCCGGGGGGAGCGGGCTCACGGGAGTAACCTTTCGGGCGCGCAGGCCGTAGCGGCGGCGACGCCCCTCCCAACGCTGCGCGGCGGGCCCGGTGCCGCGCCGCCCTCACCCGCTCCCGTCATGCCCCGCGAGAAAGTCCAGCGCCTCGCGCTCGTCGCCCTCGTCGTCGTCGCCGTCGCCTTCGTCGGCAGCCGCCTCCTCCACGCCGGCCGCCACGTGGCCGGCCACGTCACCGAGCACGTCGCCGACAGCGGCCACCACGACCGGGCCACGTTCGAAGCCGAGATGGCGGCCGTCGAGGCCGAGATGGCGGCGCTCGAAGCCGAGATAGATGCCGAGGTCGAGGGGGCGGTCGGAGGGGCGATCTCCGCCCGCGCTGCCGGCCGCGACGAGGTGCTCTTCGAGCAATCGTTCCCCGTCCAGCCCGGCGACCGGCTCGCGGTCGCGCTCTCGTCCGAGGACCTCGTCGTCGAGACGGGCGCGGGCGCGGCCAGCGTGACCGTGCTCGGCGAGGGGCGCGACGCCCGCGAGGCGTTCCCCCGCCGCCGGTTCTCGGCCACGTACGGGGGCGGCACGCTCCGCGTCGAGACGAACCCCGAGCGCAACGGCTTCCGCCTCGGTGGTGAGCGCGCCTCGTACACGGTGGTCGTCCGGGTGCCCGAGCGGATGGCGGCCGAGCTCCGCCTCGCCTCGGGCGACGTCCGGCTGGGCGACCTCCAGGGCGACCTCCACCTCGAGACGGCTTCCGGCGACGCCTCCCTCGGGCGCGTCAGGGACGCCGCGGCCGTCCGCGTCACCACGGCTTCGGGCGACGTCCACGCGGCCCTCCTCGACGGCGCCGAGGTGACCGTGCAGACGGCCTCGGGCGACGTGCAGGTGGACCGCCTCGCCGCGCGCACGGCCAGCGTCCAGACGGCCTCTGGCGACGTGGCCGTCGGCGCGGCCGGGGCCGACCGGTTCGAGGCCCACACGGCCTCGGGCGACGTGGCCGTCGAGCGGCTCGACGCCGGGGCCGTCGTCGCCAGCACGGCCTCAGGCGACGTCGCGCTCAGGCTCGATGGCGCCGCGCCGGTCGAGGCCTCGACCGGCTCCGGCGACGTCGGCCTCGCCCTCCCCCGCGCCGGCTTCGACGTGTCGCTCAGCGGCCCCGCCATCGAGATCGACGGCGCCCTCGACTTCCAGGGGCAGCGGGGGCGCCGCTCGGCCGAGGGGCGCCTCGGCGGGGGCGGCCCGCGCCTCGCCGTCTCCACCGGCGGCGGGGAGATCCGGCTGACGGCCCGCTGAGCAACTTTTCTCTCCGAGGTGCGAAATATTTAGCACACCCACCCCGTTCGCCCGCCATCGTCCGCCCATCCGCACGTCGTCATGTCTCGCGAACAGTTCCAGCGCCTCGCGCTCGTCACCCTCGTCGTCCTCCTCGCCGCCCTCGCCAGCGAGCGCCTGATGGCGATGGTGCGCCCTCCCTGTGCCCCCCACCACGACCGGCTCGTCCACGTCCGGGTGCACGCGCCGCCGATGGCCGAGTTGCCGCCGATGGCCGACCTCGCGGCCCTCGCCGACGTGCAGGCCGAGCTGGCGGCCGAGGCCCAGCGCATGGGCGAGGAGGCCCGCCGACTCGCTGAGGAGCATCGCCGCCTGGCCGGGGAGCGCTGCCGGATCGAGCGGGAGCGCGTCGTCGTGGTGCGGTGACGGGCGCGTCCTCCCCCGGTACCCCGAGCGTCAGTAGATGAAGCGGCGGACGGTCGCGAGGAGCCGCTGGCGCTCGGCCTGGGCCTGGGCGGGGTCGCGGATGACGCGTCCGCCGACCGAGACGACGGCGGCGTCCTGGAGCTGATGGAACGTGACCTGGTCGTAGAACGGCTCCACGGCCGCCTCGTTGGTTTCCAGGCGGGTGCCCCCGCTCATGAGCATCTCCTCGACGGCGGGCTGCCCCCCCTCGATGTAGAGGATGGGGAGGTCGAGGCCCTCGTCGCCGTCGGGCCGGTAGATGAAGTAGAAGCTCTCGATCTGGGAGGTGAACCCGCGCTGCGTGGCCTCCAGGCGGTACGCGAGGAAGACGCGGTTGGCGCTGGTGAAGTCGAGCCCCTCGTCGAGCAGGCGGTCCTCGAGGGCCGAGAAGGCCATCGCCGCGCCGTCGGGCTCACGGCGGACGGTGATGTGCCCGCGCCGGGCGGCCTGGACGAGCGAGTCGAGCAGGACGCCGGTGGCGCTGTACTCGTCCACGGGCGCGATGACCTCGACGGTCTGGAGCCAGCGCGTCTGGGCGTCGGCCGGCGCGGCGGCGAGGCCGAGGAGGACGAGGAGGAGCGGGAGGGCGAGGGTCTTCATGGGACGTGCGGGGGACGGTGCGGTCGTCACGAGAGGGTGAAGCCGAAGGTGCGGGTGCCGGTGCCGAGCGGGACGGCGATGGCCTGCCCGGCGTAGTTGATGCGGACGACGCCCTCGAGCTGGACCGTCACGCGGTCGCCGGGCTGGGCGTCGCGGAGGGCGCGGGTGAGGACGAGGCGGCCGCCCTCGAGCGGGAACGAGCCGACCTCGCGGCTGGCCGTGAGGCCCTGGCGCAGGAAGACGCGGGCGCGCGAGACGCCGTAGCGGGCGTCCTGCGGGTAGCGCTGGCGGAACTGCTCGTCGGCCTCGATCTGGAACTCGAGCATGGCCCGCGCGCGCGGGATCGCGTCGCCGTTGCGGAGCTCCCGGCCGCCCGAGAACACGCGGATCTCGGGGCGCGGCGGGTCGATGGTGGCGAACGTCTTCCGCCCGAGGTAGATGTCCTCGGCGCCGTTCTCGCCCGCGAGGTAGACCGCGACGGAGCTGGCGTCGCCGGAGGGGCTGATCGTGATGGTGTTGCCGTCGATGCGGCGGCCCCCGGCGTCGAGGCGGATCGGGCGGTTCTCCAGCCCCGGCACGTCGATGCGGATGGTGTTGCGGCACTGTCGGTAGAGCGCCTGCGCCGCCTCGCTCGTGGCGACGATCTCGGGGCGGCGGACGCGGAACGTCCCGGCGAACGGGAGCTCGGCGGTGCCGCCGCCGACCTGGGTGAAGCGGAAGAGGCCGCTGTAGGGGACGTCCGCGACGTCCTGGTCGTCGCTGAGGAGGCCGGCCGTGCCCATGCGGAAGAGGGAGTCGCCGACGACCTCGAGGGCGCCCTCGCCGGTGAGCTCCTGCCCCTCGCCTGAGGCGACGCTGAGGAAGGCCCGCGCCTCGAACGGCTGCCCGAGCACGACGGTCTCCTCGGCCACCACCACCGGCTCGACGGCCTCGACCACGTAGACGTCCTCGTCGAGCTCGAACGTGCTGAAGGCGTAGAGCAGGATCGGGAAGTACAACGCGAGCATCACGTTGTACCGCATGTCCTTGAGCTGCGTCATCGCGCCACCTCGCTGTGCTCGTTGCGGTCGCCGCCGGCGACCCACGCGGCCTGCGGGGCGTGGCCGTTGCCGCGGCCCTGCCCGCCGCCCGCGTGGTTGAAGCCGTGGAAGCGCTCGGCCATCATCTCGAGGTCGCTCCGCATCCGCTGGGCGGAGGCGCCGGCCGCGGAGACCTCCCCGCAGAGGAAGTGCATCTCGCCGGCCAGCGTGGCGGCGTCCTCGGCCAGGCGCGCGGTGGCGGCGTTGTCGATCTGATCCCGGAGGGTGTGGACGCTCGCGCGGGCGCGCTGCATCTCCTGCCCGAGCCCCCGCATCTCCGCCCCGAGCGCCGTCACGTCTCGCGTCATCGCCTCGGCGGCAGTGTCGAAGTCGGCGGCGAAGCGGGCGTGGAGCCGCTCGCGCAGCTCCTCGCGGAAGGCGGCCGTGGCCTGCCGGAGCTCCTCGCGGAAGGCCTCGCCGAGGGCTTCGAGGTCCACCTGCGGCGGCGGCGGGATCGCCGGGGCGTAGTCGGCCTCCTCGGCGCTAGCGACCGCCTTGGCCGTGAAGCCGCCGATGAGCGCGAAGAAGCCCATGAGCACGAACGTGGCCGCTTCTCCGAAGAAGCCGATCGTCATGAAGAGCTCGTAGTTCGGCAGCTTGGCGATCTTGAAGAAGACGCCGAGGATGGCGAGGGCGCCGAAGATGCCGACGAAGAAGCCGAGGACGCCGTTGGCGCGGTTCAGCAGCTTCGAGGAGGAGGCAGCGGCCATGGTCGTGTGGGTGTTCGAGGGGGGTGGGTCGGGCTCAGTTGCCGGCGGTGACGGGCGCGTCCTGGGCGGCGGGCGTCTCCGTCGCGGCGCCCAGCTCGTCGTCGAGGGCGCCGACGTCGTAGGCGCAGCGGAAGCCGGTGAAGATGGAGGCCTCGTCGGCGTCCTGGGCGTCGCGGACGCCGACGCCGATGTAGAAGTCGTCGGAGGCCCACGAGCCGCCGCGGACGACGCGGAGCGGCTGGTCCGCGCTCTCGTAGCGCGGGTTGAAGTCGCTCAGCGCGGCGTAGGAGGGCGAGAAGGCGTCGTAGACCCACTCGGCGGCGTTGCCGGCGAGGTGGTAGAGCCCCCACGGCGAGGGCGGGAACGCGTGGGCGGGGGCCGTGAAGGCGAAGCCGTCGGCGGCGTAGACGGCGCGGCCGGGGCTGAAGTTGGCGAGGTAGTTGCCGTCGGCGTCGCGCGTCTCGAAGCCGAGCCAGGGGTAGATCCCGCCGGGCTGGCCGCTGCGCGCGGCGTACTCCCACTCGGCCTCCGTCGGGAGGCGGCCGCCCTGGGCGGTGCAGAACGCCTGCGCCTGGCCCCACGTCACCGCCACGACGGGGTAGTCGTCGAAGGCGCCGCTCTCGAAGTAGCTCTCGAAGGAGGTCGTGCTGCCGGCCCGCTGCCAGGCCGAGGCGTCCGGCGTCATGGCGGCGGCATCGCTGCCGAGGGTCTCGAGCCACGCGCGGTAGGCGCCGTTGCTGACCTCGGTCTTGTCGATGTAGAACGCGCTGACGGTGACGCGCTTGACGCCGGCCGTCTGGAGCGCGAGGGGGTCCTCGTCCATCAGCCCCATGACGTAGGTGCCGTCGGGGAGGCGGACGCGCGTGCCGGCGTCGACGACGTCGCCGCCGAGGTGCCACCGCTGCACGGCGTACGCCGTCGTGGCGGCCGGGGCAGCGGCCGGAGCGGCGGCCGGCGAGGCGGCGGCGGGCTCCGCGGCAGCCACCTCGGGGGTGGGCGCCACCGGCTCGGCCACGGGCTCCTCGTCGCGCGTGGTGTGGACGTAGGTGTCGGGCCGGCGGCCGAAGCTCAGCGCCGCGCCGATCGTCGGGGCCACGTGGAAGTCGAGCTCGTCGATGCCGGCGATGGGGTTGCGGCGGGACTGCCACCGCCCCGCCAGCTCGAAGAACACGCCGACGCGCTCGGTGGCCTTGTACTCCACGCCGAGGCCGGCCGGCACGACGCCCCGCCGGTCCTCGCCCTCGAACTGCCCGCCGACGCCGGCGAACACGTAGGGCTCGAGGCGGAGGTCGCCGGAGAACGGCCGGAACAGGAGCTCCACCTCGAGCGAGAGGCGGTCGTCGTAGCCGGCGCTGCCCTGGAGCTGGAACAGGTCCGTCAGCCACAGCCGGGCGCCGACCACGCCGTAGCCCGACACCCCGCCGCGCTCGACGTCGGGGTTGGAGGCGTTGGTCAGGACGGACGGGCCGCCGCGGAACATCAGCGCTGCCTGCGCCGCCGCGTCGGGCGCCGCGCAGGGGAGCAGCAGGAGGAGGGGGAGGAGCCGTCGGAGCATCATGGTGCGGAGGGCGCTGGGTGGAGGGTGGGGAGCCGCCTCGGCGGGGCCGCCTCAGCGGAGGAGGTCGAAGCGGTACCCGAGGGAGACGAACGTGATGAAGTCCGGGGCGTCGGTGTGCCCCGCCGTGCTGTCGAAGTCGTCGCCGGCCACGAAGCGGAAGCCGAAGCGGACGACGTCCTGGATGACGACGCCCACGGGGAACGTCCAGACCACGTGGCCCCCCTGCTCCTCGAAGTCGTAGGCGTTGCCGGCGATCACCGAGTCGTCGATGCGGTCGTACGTCGGCATCACGAGCATGGGCGCCACGCCGGCGAAGACCTGGATCGGGACCTGCTCCGTCACCTCGAACCGGAGCCCGCCGGTGAGGTTGAGGCTCGCCGCCGTCAGGTGCATGTCGATGAGCTCCGACTCGATCGCGTACCGGTCGAGCTGCAGCGACGCCTCCGTGATGACGGGCCCGAAGGTGCGGTCCGCAGCGACGTGGACGAACGGGCTGCCGAGCGCGAGGAACTCGACGGGGCCGTCGTTGGGGTTGAGGTCGAGGTCGCCCTGGTAGGTCGAGACGCCGATGCCCACGGTCACGCCGTCGACGACGGGCTGGGCCCGGAGCGTAGCGGCGGCGAGGAGGGCGAGGAGGAGGAGCGAGGGCCGCAAGAGCACGATCAGCAGGGGTTGAGGCGGATGGGGGGTTGCCTTCGACGCCCCGGATATCGGCGTCTCTCCACAGACTTTAAAGGGCGGAAGCCGCGTGGCTCCGAGATCGGCCTCAGCGCCACGAAATCGCGTCCTCACCCTGACGCGGCGCCGAGGCACAGGTCGCTCGACGGGCCCGGCGCAGTCATGGACCAGGGCTTCCGAGGTCGGCCTCAGCGCCACGGCACCGCGTCCATCCCACCTCTTGCGGCGCGCTCCTCGGCCCGGAGGCTCCGCTAGGCTCCGTGCCCCTGCAGGAAGCGTACGGCCTGCTCGGGGTCGGTCGTCGGCGCCTTGCAGGTGTAGCGCTCGCAGACGTAGGCCGTGGCGCGCCCGCCGACGGCCACCTGCGCCTCGGTGAACGGGGCGAGCGCGGTGACGGGCGCCGCGCCCGTGCCGGGGGCGCGCAGCAGGAACACCGCGTTCGGCGCGTAGATGCGCCCGAGACGGTCGGTCATCGCCTCGGTGTCGGGCGCGCCGCGCTCGCCGGCCACGACGACCTCCTGCCCCGGCCCGATGGCGTAGTCGAGGGCGACCATGTGGTAGGTGTAGGCGCCGGGGTAGGCGGCGACCTCGGGGGCGCTCAGGGCGCGCTCGGCGCGGTCCTCCATGGCGCGGTCGCCGGTGACGCGGCCGAGGCGGAGGCCGTTGAGCGCGGCGACGGCGTTGCCGGAGGGGAGGGCGCCGTCGTAGCGGTCCTTGCGCCGGAAGAGGAGCGGTTCGCCCTCGGCCTCGGTGAAGAAGAACCCGCCGCCGTCGGGGTCGGCGAAGCGGCGCTCGGTCTCGCGGTGGAGGGCGAGGGCGGCCTCGAGGTAGCGCTCGTCGAAGAGGGCGTGGTAGAGCTCGTGGAGGCCCCAGGCGAGGAAGGCGTAGTCGTCGAGGAAGCCGGGGACGGCGGCCTCGCCGGCGCGGTAGCGGTGGAGGAGGCCGCCGTCGGCCGTGCGCATCGTCTGAAGCAGGAAGTCGGCGGCGCGGGCGGCGGCCTCGGCGTGGCGGCGGTCGCCGAAGGCGCGGGCGGCGCGGGCCAGCGCGGCGATCATGAGCCCGTTCCAGTCCGTGAGCACCTTGTCGTCGAGGCGCGGGCGCGGGCGCTCGTCGCGGGCGGCGACGAGGCGCTCGCGGAGGTGCTCGATCTTCTCGCGGAGCGCCCCCTCCCCCATCCCGAAGCGGTCGGCGAGGTCGAGGAGCGGCTCGGGGTTGTGGAGCACGTTCTGGCCCGTCCGCTCGCCCGTCGCCTCGTCCTCGACGTTCCCCTCGGGCGCGGTGCCGAAGACGGCGCGGGCGAAGGGGAAGTCGGCGTCGCCGACGGCGGTGCGGAGGTCGGCCTCGGTCCACGTGTAGAAGGCGCCCTCCTCCTCGCGGCCGTGGCGGTCGAGGGAGTCGGCGTCCTCGGCGGAGAAGAAGGCGCCCTCGGGGCCGGTGAGGTCGCGGGCGACGTACGCCAGCGTCTTCTCGGCGACGTGGCGGTAGAACGGGTCGCCGGTGGCCCGGTGCGCCTCGGTGTAGGCGAGCGCGAGGAGGGCCTGGTCGTAGAGCATCTTCTCGAAGTGCGGCAGCAGCCACCGCCGGTCCGTCGAGTAGCGGTGGAACCCGAAGTTGACGTGGTCCCAGAGCCCGCCGCGGCGCATGGCGCGGAGCGTCTTCTCGACCATCCCGAGGGCCTGCCCGTCGCCCGAGCGCCTCCAGTAGCGGAGGAGGAACAGGAGGGTGTGGGGGGTGGGGAACTTCGGGGCGTCGCCGAACCCGCCGTACTCGGCGTCGTAGCGCGTGCGGAGCTGGACGAACGCCCGCTCGAGGTGCTGCTCCGTGAGGACGGCCTCCCCGGGGGCGGTCTCCCCGACATCCTCGGCGTGCTGGCGCTGGAGGGCGCGGGCGATCTCGTCGGCGTCGGCGAGGAGGCGGGCGCGCTCCTCGCGCCAGAGCTGGCGGATGCGGGGGACGAGGTCGAGGAGGCCCGGGCGGCCCCGGCGGCTCTCGCGCGGGATGTAGGTGGCGGCGAAGAACGGCCGCCCCTCGGGCGTCATGAGGATGGTGAGGGGCCAACCGCCGTGCCCCGTCAGCGCCTGGCACACGTCCATGTAGACGCCGTCGACGTCGGGCCGCTCCTCGCGGTCCACCTTCACGCACACGAACGCCTCGTTGAGGAGGCGGGCCACCTCCTCGTCCTCGAACGACTCGTGCTCCATGACGTGGCACCAGTGGCACGTCGCGTAGCCGATGGAGAGGAAGATCGGCTTGTCCTCGCGGCGGGCGGCCTCGAAGGCCTCGTCGCCCCAGGGGTACCAGTCCACCGGGTTGTCGGCGTGCTGGAGGAGGTAGGGGCTGTTGGCGTGGGCGAGGCGGTTGGGCATGGGGCATCGTTGGGTGCCCTACATGGACGGCCCCTGCGCGCCGTGCGTTCCGCCGAGGCGGGCGACCCGTTCTCCGCTGAGTGCAGAGATATCTCCGGGTATGCGGAGACCTCTCCGGGGCGCGCGGACGCCTCAGCCGGGGGGCCGCGCGGGGCCGAGGGGGCCGCCGGGGCGGTAGTACGGGATCTCGTCGTCGTCGGCGGGCTCCTGGCCGGGCGGGCGCAGCGCCGGCTTCCCCTCCTCGCTGGCGCGGAAGACGCGCGAGGTGGGGTAGGCGAAGTCCACCTCCGGCTCGGCCTTGAACGCGTCGAGGATGGCCTCCCAGATCTGCTGCTCGCTCCCCCGCTTCCGGCGGGGCTCGACGAGGTAGCGGAGGGTGAGCTGGACGCCCCACCCCGGCACGCTCGTGTAGACGGTCGGGGTCAGCTTCGAGTAGAAGATCATGTACTCCTGCGCGGCCCGGCGCAGCTTCCGCTCGGCGTCCTCGGAGAGCACGCCGGCGTGCTCGTTGGCGATGTCGAGGAGGATCTGCTTGGCGCGCCGCCAGTCGCTCTCGAACGGGACCGTCACCGAGATCTCGTTCCAGACGTACTGGAAGCCGCGGGTGAAGTTGACGATGGAGTCGGTGAAGACCCACCCGTTGGGGACGTGGATGATGCGGCCGGTGCTCTGCTCCGCCCCCGACATCGTGCCCACCTCGAGGAGCGTGAAGACGAAGACGCGCTGGTCGATGACGTCGCCGGTGTGGGTGCGGACGGTGATGCGGTCGCCGGGGGCGAAGGGCCGCTTCCAGACGATGAACAGCCACCCGGCGAGGTTGGAGATGGGGTCCTTGAGCGCGATGGCGACGCCGGCCGAGAGGAGCCCGAAGAACGTGGCCACAGAGCCGAGCGCGCCGAGCCAGATCCGCAGGAACACCACGGCGCCGATGGCCACGGCCACGTACGTCGTCGTCTTCCGCCACTGGTAGCGGACGCGGACGTCCCGCGTCCGCCGGTTGACGAGCCAGAGCACGAGCAGCCGCACCGCCCACAGCACGGCGACGGCGAGCACCGAGAGCACGAGGTCGAGCGCGACGACGCGGCTGAGCCCCGTCGCCCCGTGGATGGCCTCGACGAGGCCGTCGAAGACGGTCCCCGCCACCTCCACCGGGGCCGACTTCTCCTCGATGCCGAGGGCGTCGAGGATGCCGCTCGTATCGGCGGCGGCCTCGGCGAGGGAGTCGGCGGCGACGGCGAGGGAGTCGGCCGCCGCCTCGGGCGCCGAATCGACGGCGAGGGTGTCGGTGGCGGCCGCGAGGGAGTCGGCCGCGGACTGGAGGAGCCGGAAGGGGGTCTGGGGCATCGGCGGGCGCGCGAGCGGGGGAAGCTACCGAAGGCGCGGCGGGCCGGCGCGCCGCGCCCTCACACCGCCACGACCCCCGGCTCCGTCGTCGGGGCGTACATCGCCTCGATCTCGTCGGCGAAGTGCTGGCGCACGGCGGCGCGCTTGATGCTCATCTTGGGCGTGAGGAGCCCGCTCTCCAGCGTCATCGGCTCGGCGATGAGGCGGAAGCGCTTCACCCGGGTCCAGTGGTCCATCCCCTCGTTGGCCTCGGCCACGAGCTGCTCGAACTTCCGCTGCACCTCGGGCAGGCGGAGGAGCGCCTCGTCCGAGAGCGACGTGTCGAGGCCGTGGTCCTCGGCCCAGCCCCGGAGCGCCTCCATGTTGGGGAAGAGCAGGGCCGCCGTGAACTTCTGCCCGTTGCCCACGACGACGGCCTGCTCGATGAGGGGGTCCTCCACGAGCGCGTTCTCGATGGGCTGCGGGATGACGTACTTCCCGGTCGAGAGCTTGAAGAGGGCCTTCTTGCGGTCGGTGATGCGGAGGTACCCCTCGTCCGTGAACGACCCGATGTCGCCGGTGTGGAGCCAGCCGTCGGCGTCGATGGTCTCGGCGGTGGCCTCGGGGTCCTTGTAGTAGCCGAGCATGACGTGGGGCCCGCGCGTGAGGATCTCGCCGTCTTCGGCGATGGCGACCTCGACGCCGGCGATGGGCGGGCCGACGGTGCCGGCGCGGTTGCGGCCGGGGAGGTTCACCGTGATGACGGGGCTCGTCTCGGTGAGCCCGTAGCCCTGGAAGGACGGGATGCCGAAGGCGTTGAAGGCGTTGGCGAGCTCGGGCCGCAGCGCCGCGCCGCCGACGGCGACGGCCTTGACGCGGGTGAGCCCGAGCCGCTCGCGGAGCTTCGAGTAGACGAGCTTGTCGGCGAGGGCGAGCTGCCAGCCGGGCAGGCCGCCGCCCTCCTGCGCGAGGTCGTAGCGGCGCGCGAGGTCGAGCGCCCAGTTCCCGATGACCTTCTTGAGCCCGCTCCCGGCGCGGACGCCGAGGAGCACCCGGTCGTAGACCTTCTCGAGCACGCGCGGCACGCTGGCGAAGATGGTCGGCTTGACCTCCGGGAGGTGGGCCACGACCTGGTCCGGGTTCGAGAAGTAGAGGCACTGCCCCCACGCCACGCTGGCGAACTCGAGCATCCGCGCGAAGATGTGCGTGAGGGGGAGGAACGAGAGGTAGTGCTCCTCCTGGTGCCCGAGGATGCCGATGCCGGTGAACGAGGCGTACGCGTTCGACGAGATGTTCTCGTGCGAGAGCATGACGCCCTTGGGCACGCCGGTCGTCCCCGAGGTGTAGATGATGGTGGCGAGGGCCTTCGCGTCGAGGGCGGCGCGCATCTCGGCCGGCAGGCCGGGCTGCGCGGCGATCTGGTCGCGCCCGAGCCGCCGGAGGCCCTCCAGCGTGAGGGCGCGGACGCCGTCGGGGAGCGACGCGCCCCGGAGGTCGCCCTCGGCCAGGACGACGAGCCGCACCCCCGTCTCCCCCACCCAGTCGGCCGCGGCGGCCAGCATCTCGGGGTTCGAGACGAACAGGGCGACGGACTCGCTGTGGTTCGTGATGTAGACGAGGTTCTCGCGCGAGAACGTCACGTAGAGCGGGACGTTGACGACGCCCGCGATGAGGCAGCCGAAGTCGGCGAGGCTGAAGTAGAGGTCGCTGTTGAGGAAGAACGCGACGTGGCTGCCGTGCTCGACGCCGGCGGCGCGGAGGCCGGCGGCGATCTCGTCGGCGGCCTCGAGGAAGTCGCCGTTCGACATCGTGAGCCAGCCGCCCTCCGGCTTCGGCTGGTTGAACGCCCGCGGGTTGGGGTACCGGGCGACGGCCTCGTCGAGGAGGGCGGGGAGGGTCTTGCCGAGGACGACCTCGCCCGGGCCGGGCGGGGCGGTGCGGATGTCGAGGGCCATGGTAGGGCAGGAGTTAGGGGCGGCCGGCCAGCTCCGGCGCAGCGTGGGTTAGGCGAAGATAACCGGAACCGGGCAAGCGCGGTTCTCCGCAGAACCTCTCCCTGGGACGCCGAATCACCGCTGCGGTTCATGCCGGCACCGCGCGATGCGCCCGCCCTCGCCCCTACGACGCCGGTGCGCCGACGCGGAAGCCGTCGAGGGCGTGGCGGATGGCGGCCTCGACGAACGCCTCGTCGGCGATCCGCACGTCCACGCGCTCGGCCAGCAGCAGCGAGATGAGCCCGTGGAGGGCGGTCCAGAGCACGTGCGCCCCCACGTCCGGGTTCTCCACGCGGAACGTGCCCGCCTCGGCGCCGCGGGCGAGGACCCCGGCGAAGAGCTCGAGGTTGCGCCGGGCGCGGCGGTAGTGCTCGGCGGGGTAGCGCGCCATCCGGTCCGGGTGGAGCTGGAACATCACCTGGTAGTACTCCGGGTTCTCGAGCCCGAAGGCGACGTAGGCGCGGGCCATCGCGGCGAGGCAGGCGGCGGGGTCGTCGTCGCGCCCTGCGGAATCGCGGGCGGCCTCGAGGCGGTCGTGGAGGCGCGCCATGCCCTCGTCGATGAGGGCGTGGATGAGGGCGTCCTTGCTCTCGAAGTGGAGGTAGATGCTCGTCGCGCTGCACCCGACGGCGCGGGCGATCTTCCGCATCGAGAGGTGGTGGTACCCCTCTTCGACGAGGAGCGAGCGCGAGCGGTCGAGGATCGCGCGGCGTAGGTCGGCCCCGTTGGGGCGCGCGTCGGGCATGGAAGCGGGCAGCAGGTGATCGATGGCCGGCGAGGGGGCGCCCCCGGCGACCGGTCGTCGAATATATTTCGCCCCCCCTTCTCGCTCAGCTTTTTTCTCCGCCCCTCCCCGTGCCCGCACCCTCCGGCCTCCCCTTCGACGACGTCCCGGACCTCCCGCCCGTCGCCCGCCGCTTCGGCCTCTACGTCACGTTCGACACGCAGTCGGACCCCGCGAGCGAGACGTTCCCCTCGACCGAGAAGCAGAAGGCGCTCGGGCGGCTGCTCGTCTCGGAGCTGTGGGCGATGGGGGTCGAGGACGCCGAGATGGACGACTGGGGCTACGTCTACGCCACGCTCCCGTCGCCGCTGCCGCCGGAGGAGGCCGCGCGGCTCCCCGTCGTCGCCCTCCTCGCCCACCTCGACACCTCGCCCGACGCCCCCGGCGCCGGCGTCCGCCCCCTCCTCCACCCCGGCTACGACGGCGGCGTGATCACGCTGCCCGGCGGCGTCGCGCTCGACCCCGCGCGGCAGCCGGCCCTGGCCGAGCACGTCGGCCACACCCTCATCACGAGCGACGGGACGACGCTCCTCGGCTCCGACGACAAGGCCGGCGTGGCCGTGATCATGCAGCTGGCCGAGGACCTCCTCCGCGAGGACGACGACCTCCGGCAGCGCGGCCGGCGCCCCGCCCCGCGCCCGACGCTCCGCCTCCTCTTCACCCCCGACGAAGAGGTCGGCCGCGGCACCGACCACCTCGACCTCCACCGCCTCGGCGCCGACGTCGCCTACACCCTCGACGGCTCCGGCACCGACCGCCTCAACGTCGAGACGTTCAACGCGGCCGAGGCGACGGTGACCGTCGAGGGCGTGGGGGTCCACCCCGGCTACGCCCACGGCGTCATGGTCAACGCCGTCACCATCGCGGCGCAGCTCGTGGCGGCGCTGCCGCCCGACGAGCAGCCCGAGACGACGCGCGGGCGCGAGGGGTACTTCTACCCCCACGCCCTCTCCGGCGACACGACCCGCGCCGAGGTGCGCGTGCTCCTGCGCGACTTCGAGGACGACGGCCTCGCCCGCCGGAAGGCGCTCCTCGAAGACCTCGCCGCGCGCCTCCGCGAGGAGCACCCCCGCGCCCGCATCGAGGTCGCCTTCCGCGACAGCTACCGGAACATGCTCCGCTACATCGAGGCGAAGGACCGGCGCGTGATCGACGTGGCCGTCGAGGCCGCGCGCGCGATGGGGTTCGAGCCGGCGATGGAGCTCATCCGCGGCGGCACCGACGGCGCGCGGCTCTCCGAGAAGGGGCTCCCCACGCCCAACGTGTTCACGGGGGGGTACGACTTCCACAGCCTGTTCGAGTGGAACACGGTCGAGAACCTCGAGCGGGCGCTGGAGTACGCCCGCCGCCTCGTCCTCGCCTGGGGCGAGCAGCTTGAGAAAGGGGGAGTGGGAGAGGGGGAGCAAGGGGGATGATCGATCCCTGCCCCGTCTCCCTTTCCCCCGTTCCCCCTTTCACCCTTTCCCGAACCGTGCCCCTCTCCCGCCGCCGCACGCGCCTCTTCGTCGCCGCCTTCGTGCTGGTGGTGCTGGCCCTGGCGGTGCTGGCGACGGTGCTCATCACGCGCGGCTGGGAGAACGAGGCGCTGCGCGAGCGGGTGCGCGAGATCGAGGAGGCCGAGGGCCGGGCGCGCTAGCGGCCCTCCACGAAGCCCCCGCCTTCGAGCACGCCGAGGAGCTCCAGCCGCCGGCCCGGCCCGAACCGCACCGCCGCTCCCTCCTCGACGACGAGGCGTGCCCCCTCCTCCACCCGGAGCCCCCCGCCGAACGTCACCTCGGCCCCCGCCGCGACGGTGAGCGTGGCGCCCTCGGCCACGACGAAGCGGCCCGGCAGCGTCTGCCCGCTCGTCTCCGCCCCCATCCACGAGTCCGACGTGATCGTGAGCCCCTCGCGGGCGTCGGCGACGAGGTCGAAGGCCATCGTGGAGTCGGGGCCACCGTTGTAGCGGACGTTGGTGAGGGCGAACCAGTTGGGCTCGAAGCCCTCGGGGTAGTGGGTGTAGCCGCTGACGTTGGGGCGGGTCCAGGGCGTGAGCTGCGTCGCGACGCCGGGGCGGAGCATGTCGCCCTCGTAGATGTCGCGGGGGTAGCAGTTGTTGCCGGGGCCCTCGCACCGGCTCTCGCGCCGCAGCTCGTTGTCGGGGGGGAGGTAGTCGTAGCGGTACTGGCTCACGCCGCCCATCGGGTCCCCGCGGGTGAGGGTGACGAGGAGGCCGGTGGTCCCGAGCTCGCGCCAGACGGTCCCCGCGTCGAAGCTCGACCCGTCGTAGGGCGGGTAGTTGTCGAAGAAGTTGTTGCGCTGGCGGCTCTCGACGCTGAGGGTGTCGCCGGGGGCGCCGGGGCGGAGGGGGATGAGGACGACCTCGCCGCTGGTGTAGAGGGGGCGGATCGCGACGCCGGGCCGGTCGCCGTCGGCGGGGTCGAGGACGGTGCGGGCGGCCCACCCCATCCGGCGCAGCTCGTAGGCCGAGAGGGTGTGCGAGGCGCCGTCGTAGAGGGCGGGGCCGCCGCACATCCGGTTGAAGGAGCACGCGGCCACCGGCGTGCCCCGGTCCGTCAGCGGCACGTCGAACGGGACGTCGTTGTCGCGCGGCCCGATCACGGGGGTGTGCCTGGGCATCCCGAAGAGGCGGTGGCCGTACTCGTGGATGAGCATCTCCCGGTTCGCCCAGTTGCCGAGGTGGCTCTGTGAGCCGGAGTGCGACCAGTCCACGCGGACGCTGTCCCGCCGCGCGGGGCTCCAGTAGCGGAGCGTCCGCTGCGGCCGTGCCGCGGCGACCTCGTGGCCGGCCAGGCTCGCCCACCCCTGCTGCCGGAACGCCGGGTCCCGCTTGACGACCATGAAGACGTGATCCACGACGCCGTCCCGGTTGTAGTCGTAGTCCCCGATGTCGAACCCGGGCACGGTGACGAGGCTGTCGAGGACGTCGGCGGTGAGGTGGCCGTAGCCGCGGCGCTCGGGCTGGTCGCGGTGGTAGTAGCTGGCGGGGTGCGGGCTGAGGAACACCTCCGGCTCGCCGCGGGCGTTGCGCGGCCAGACGTCGCCGAAGAGGACGTGCGGCCCGCGCGGGCCGTGCTTCGACTGCCAGTAGAAGTAGGCCGAGAGCGAGGAGTCCTGCGGCGTGGTGCGGGCTACGGCCTCGGGCGTCGGCGCGAGGAGGTCGCGGGCGAACGGGGGGAGCTGCCGCGGGGGGATCGGGCGGCCGTCGGCCGTGCTGTCGGGCCACTCCGGCCCGCTGGAGGTATCCCCGGCGAAGCGGACGACGACGAGGAGGGCGCGGAGGGTGTCCTGGCAGGCGATGAGGGCGCGGTCGTTGTCGCAGAAGGTGGTACGCGGCGGGGCCGGCTGCGCCGCGCCGCCGCCCGCGAGGAGCGCGCCGAGGAGGGCCGGGACGAAGAGGGTGAGAGGACGCATGAGGTGATCGGAGTCGGCAATGCAAGATCGCATCGGTGCGCCGCGCTGGCCGGCGTACCCCCCGCCGCGCTCGCATCGCTCGCTCAGGCGTCGGTGGGACGGGGGATCCGCCCCGGCCGGCTACGGGAGCACGGTGAGGAGGACCGCCCCGCCCGCCCCGGCGAGGCGGACGGCGTAGACGCCCGGCGCCAGCCCCGCGAGGTCCAGGGCCACCTCCGCCCGCACGCCCGGCAGCGCCGCCACTTCGCGCGTGAGGACGCGCCGCCCCCGGAGGTCGTGGACCGCCAGCCGCGACAGCCCGCCTGCCTCGGGCGTGAGCGCGACGCGCGCTCGCCCCCGCGCCGGGTTCGGCCACACCGCGAGCGCCAGCGCCTGCGGCTCTAATCCCGGCTCACTGGCTGTGGGGTAGCGCGGCACCCCGTACTCGACGCCGTCTATGCGGGCGTAGTACAGCCCGTACTCCTCGGCCTCTCCCCCGTAGTACACCTCCCCGAAGCCGGCGGCGTATCGGCGGATGTTGAACGGGACGTCGTACTCCTTCCAGGCGGTGTGGACGGTGTCCTCCCCGGTGCCGGGGAAGGGGTCGCCGAAGACGAGGACGCCCTCGTAGCCCCCAGTAACAGGGACGTCCTTCCACGCACCTGGTGGGCAGTAGACGGTGGAGTTGAAGTCGGCATTGAATGGGCAGGGGGCCAGGAAGAAGACGACCTCCGTCCCGCTCCCGTCTGTGTAGGGTTCTACTACGAAGGCGCTCGTCGTATCGAACCGAACGCGGGCGAAGGGAAGCCAGTCCGGCTCAAGCTCTCCACCTGCCTCGGCACGGTACCTCTCAAGGATGAAGTAGCGGTGGCCGTTGAACGTGGTGTCGCGGGTCACCTCGCGGCGGAGGACGTCGCCGGTGAAGTAGACGTAGTACTCCCACGCATCGCCGACATGGAGGGGGTAGTACCGCCACGGCGCCGTGGTGTCGGGCGTGGG
>DATGQT010000042.1:0-31661 GCA_035304085.1 Rubricoccaceae bacterium | reverse complement strand
CCGTTTCTCCAGACCGTCTCTTCCCGACCATGAAAGCCCTCGCCTTCGGCCTCGTGCTGCTCACCCTCCCACACGCGCCGCGCGCCCAGCCCGTGAACTACGACCTCCTCGTCGGTTCGTGGAGCGAGCCGGGGCAGTGCGAGGTGTCGCTGCGGCTGTTCACAGGCGACGGGCGGTACGTCTGGCTGGAGCGGCCGGACGAGGACGCGGAGTGGAGCCTGGCGTACGCGGGCGTCTACGTGCCGTGGAGCGCCGAGGAGGCCCGCGCGGCCGGCGTACGCGGCGCCATCGTCATCGCCGAAGGCCTCGACATGGGCGGCTTCGTGTTCGAGGTGAACGCGCTGAGCGAGACCAGCGTCAGGCTGATCTACCGGGGCAACGAGGAGACCAGCGAGAAGGATGGGGAGCCGCGCACGTGGGTCCGGTGTCCCTTGCGGTAGCACGGCGCTGACCGCCCGTCGCTCGCCACGCCCCCCGAACCGACACCCCACGCTCAGACCCGCCATGACCGACCTCCCGATGGCCGCCCTCCGGGGCCGCGTGCTCGTCAGCCACGAGCGCGTGAAGTTCGCCGACGCCGATCCCTACGGGCACCTCGCCTCCGGCGCCTACGTGGACATGGTGATGAGCCACCGCGTGGAGGTGCTCGACGACCGCCTCGGCTTCTCCATCGTCGGCTCCGCCCGCTCCGGCGTCGCCTACCCGGCGCGGAACGTCGAGGTGGCGTACCTGCGGCCCGCCTTCGTCGGCGACCGGCTGGAGCTGGGCAGCTGGATCGAAGCGATCGGGACGCGGAGCTTCGAGGTGCGGGTGGTCGTGGCCGGGGAAGAAGACCGCGCCGTCCGCGCCCTCGCGACGCTCGTCTTCGTCGCCGTCGACGCCCGGACCGGCAAGGCGGTGCCGGTCCCGGAGGCGCTCCCGAGCACGGCGAGCGGGGACCCGCTGTCGGCCCTCCCGCTCGCCGCGGACTACCTGCGCACCCTCGCCGGGATCCCCGAGGGCTGGCTCGGCTCCGACGACGCCCCCGCCACCTGACGTTTCCGTCCCCTTCGCCCGCCCGGCCAGCCCCTTGGGGGTTTCCCGCGGCGATACGTCAGGTAGGCAGCACCTTACTTCGGACCTAGCTTGTCGGTCGCCCGACGGCCCCTGCCCCTCCCCTGCTCCTCCCATGCCCGCCCCTCTCGACCTCCAGACCCCTCCCGCGACCACCCCCGACGACGCCTGGTTCGACGGCGACCTCTCGCCCGAGGACTTCCAGGCCCTCGGCTACCGCGTCATCGACGCCATCGCCGACTACCTCCGCACGGTCCGCGACGTGCCCGTCTTCCCGGGCCGGACGCCGGAGGAGGTGGCCCGGGTGTTCGAGGAGCCGCTGCCGGAGCACGGCCAGGACCCCGCCCGCATCCTCGACGAGTGGGACGCGAAGGTCCTCCCGAACGCCACCCACAACACCTCCCCGCGCTACTTCGGGTTCGTCATGGGCTCCGGCACCCCGATGGGCATCCTGGCCGAGGCCCTCGCGGCGTCGGTCAACATGAACACGGGCGGGTGGCAGCCGGCGCCGTCGGCCACGGAGGTCGAGCGGCGCACGCTCGCCTGGATCGCGGAGTTGATCGGGTACGACCCGGCCTGCGGCGGCCTCCTCGTCAGCGGCGGCACGATGGCGAACGTCACCGCGCTCCACACCGCCCTCCGCAACACGGCCCCCTACGACACCACCCCGCGCGGGCTCCAGGATGAGGCCCGCACCGGCCGCTTCCGCGTCTACGCCTCCGATCACGAGGGCCACGTCTCGCTCGTCCGCGCCGTGGACCTGCTGAACCTCGGCCGCGAGGCCCTCCGCCGCGTCCCCAGCCGCGACGACTACACGATGGACGTCCAGGCGCTGCGGCGGATGCTCGAGGAGGACCGCGCCCGCGGCGACGTCCCCTTCTGCGTCGTCGCCCAGGTCGGCTCCGTCAACGTCGGCGCCATCGACCCGCTCGACGAGATCGCCGACGTGTGCGCCGAGTACGGGCTGTGGCTCCACGCCGACGGCGCGTGCGGGGCCGTCGGCGCGATGCTCCCCGAGCTGCGCCCGCGCTACGCCGGGCTGGCGCGGGCCGACTCCGTCTCGCTCGACCCGCACAAGTGGCTCTACGTCCCCTACGAGTGCGGGTGCGTGCTCGTCCGCGAGCCCGAGCGGCTGCGGCGGGCGTTCTCGATGCACGCGCCCTACCTCCGCGGCGACCTCTCCGACATCAACCTCGGGCACGACTTCTACGAGCACGGCCCCCAGATGTCGCGCGGGTTCCGGGCGCTCAAGCTGTGGATGACGCTGAAGCACTACGGCGCCGAGGGCTACCGCCGGCTCCTCCGGCAGAACGTCCGCTGCGCCGAGCACCTCGACGCCCTCGTCCGCGCCGACCCCGACTTCGAGGCGCTGCACCGCCCCGTCATCAACCTCTACTGCTTCCGCTTCCGCCCCGTCCGCCTGCGCGACGACGCCGAAGCGCACGCGGCCTACCTCGACCGGCTCAACCAGCGCATCGCCGACGGCATCATGCGCAGCGGGCTCGCCTTCGTCATGACCTCGCAGCTGCGCGGGCGGACGGTCCTCCGCCTCTCGATCTGCTCCCACCGCACCACCCTCGACGACATCGAGCAGGTGTTCGAGGCGATGCGCCGGCTCGGCCACGAGCTCGACCGGGAGGAGCGCGAGACCGGCGGCGCCGCGCCGGCCGACGGCGATACGGAGGCGCTGTGAGCGGCGTGGCCTAACTTGGCCTACCCCCACGACACCCTTCCGAAGCCGCACGCATGGGCACCCCGCGCCGCTTCCTTCCCGACGTGCTCGAAGCCATCCGCACCGGCCGGATCATCGGACTCCGGGCCGGGAGCGGGTCGCACCGCTTCATCGGGATCTGGGCCGTCGTCGTGGAGGACCGCGTGTTCGTGCGCTCGTGGAGCCGGAAGCCGCGCAGCTGGTACACCACGTTCCTCGAAGACCCCGTCGGCGCGATCACCGTGGGCGAGCGGGAGATCCCCGTCCGCGCCGTGCGGACGCGCAGCCCGCGCCTGAAGGACGCCATAGACGCGGCCTACCTCGCCAAGTACCACACGCCGGGGTCCATCCAGTACGCCCGCGACCTGGGCACCGAGCCCTCGCGCGCGACCACCACCGAGCTGGTGCCTCTCTAGCCCCGTCCCTCGTGCCCCTCCGGTCGCCCTTCCTCCTCCTCGCCCTCGCCTTCGCTTCCGGCTGCAACCCCGTCGAGTCGCTGGTCGAGCGCGAGATCGAGCGGGAGCTGCCGGGGGTCATCGGGCCGGCGGACGGGTACGAGGTGGACGTCGCGGGCCTGCGCACGAGCACGGGCGAGGCCGAGCGCGTGACGGTCCTCGGCCGGCGCGTGCGGCCCGCGGGCGCCCCCGTGCTGGACCGCCTCGACCTCGAGCTCCTCGGCGTCCGCTACGACCGCGACGCCCGCCGGCTCGACCGCGTCGAGCACGCCCGCGCGACGGCGCGCGTCCTCCCCGCCGACCTCGCCCCCTTCCTCGACACCCACCGGAACGTCCGCGACCCCGCGATCACCCTCCGCCCGCCCGACGGCGCCACGCTCCGCTTCCGCCCCGAGGCCGGCGGCTTCGCCGTGCCCGAGGGGGTGGCCGTCGAGATGACGGGCCGGCTGGTGGCCGAGGCCGGCCGCGTCCGCTTCGACGTCTCCGAGGTGCGCGCGGCCGGGATCGACCTCGGCGCGACGGTGGCCCGGCGGCTCTCGGAGGCCATCGACCCCATCGTGGACCTCACCGACACCCGCGCCCGGCTCCAGGTGACGGCCGTCCGCGTCGAGGCCGGCGCGGTGGTGGCCGAGGCCACGGGCGACCTGTCCGGCCTGAGTACACGCTGACCGAAGACCCCTATGAAGATCACCGCCCGCATCCGCAACCGCCGCGGCCACCACGAGGTCGTGCTCCAGACAGCCGGCGCCGAGCCGCACGCCCTCCCCATCGCTCCGAAACCCGGCGGCCAGGGGTCGAGCGTCAACGGCGGCGAGCTGCTCCTCCTCGCCCTGGCGACGTGCTACTGCAACGACGTCTACCGCGAGGCGGCCCGGCGCGGGATCGAGGTGGAGCACGTGGAGGTCGAGGTGGAGGGCACGTTCGGCGCGGAGGGGGAGCCGTTGCAGCGGGCGACCTACCACGCTTCCGTAGCCGCGAGGGCCTCCGAGGACGAGATCCGCGCGCTCCTCGCGCACACCGACACGGTGGCGGAGGTCCAGAACACCCTCCGGGCCGGATGCGCCGTCACGCTCGGGCAGGTGACGGTGCAGGCCGTCTGATCGGATGCCTGCCGGGGCGGTGCCGCAGGGCTGGCAGCCCCCGCGCCTACCTTCGGCGCATCCCTTCCCCTCCCCCGGGCGTCGTGCCCCGCGCGGCGCGCGGGGTACGTCGCCTCCGAGCGCATCAACGGCCACCCGGCGAGTTACGAGGGACGAGCTACAAGGACGGAAGGCGGCTGACCGGCCGCCCCGGCAGGCCGTAGCTTCCGGCCTCCGTCATTCGACCCTCGTCCTTCCCCGCGATGCCCACCTTCGAGCACCTCACCCCGCCCGCCGACGGCCAGCCCATCACCATGACCGAGGGCGGCCTCTCCGTCCCCGACCGCCCCGTCATCCCGTTCATCGAGGGCGACGGCACCGGGCCCGACATCTGGGCCGCCTCCGTCCGCGTCCTCGACGCCGCCGTCGAGAAGGCCTACGGCGGGGCGCGGCGGATCGTCTGGTTCGAGGTGTTCGCCGGCGAGAAGGCGAACGACCGGTTCGGCACGTGGCTGCCGCAGGACACCCTCGACGCCATCGCCCACTACCTCGTCGGCATCAAGGGGCCGCTGACGACGCCCGTCGGCGGCGGCATCCGCAGCCTCAACGTCGCCATCCGCCAGCAGCTCGACCTCTACGCGTGCGTCCGGCCCGTCCGCTACTTCGCCGGCGTCCCCTCGCCCGTGCGCGAGCCCGAGGCCGTGGACATGGTGATCTTCCGCGAGAACACGGAGGACATCTACGCCGGGATCGAGTGGCAGGCCGGCACCGAGGACGCCGCGCGGCTGAGGGCGATGCTGGCCGAGGCGTTCCCCGACCGCTTCGCGAAGGTCCGCTTCCCCGACACCAGCGGGTTCGGGCTCAAGCCCGTCTCGCGCGAGGGCACCGAGCGCCTCGTCCGCGCCGCCCTCGACTTCGCGCTGGCGACGGGCCGCGACAGCGTGACGCTCGTCCACAAGGGGAACATCATGAAGTTCACCGAGGGCGCCTTCCGCGACTGGGGCTACGAGACGGCCCGGGCCTACGGCGCCGAGGACCTCGACGGCGGCCCCTGGCAGGTCCTCCGCAAAGACGGCCGCGAGGTCGTCGTCAAGGACGTCATCGCCGACGCGTTCCTCCAGCAGATCCTCACCCGCCCCCGCGAGTACTCCGTCATCGCCACGCTCAACCTCAACGGCGACTACGTCTCCGACGCGCTGGCCGCGCAGGTGGGCGGCATCGGGATCGCGCCGGGCGCCAACATCAACTACGCCACGGGCCACGCCGTCTTCGAGGCCACCCACGGCACGGCGCCGAAGTACGCCGGGCAGGACAAAGTGAACCCCTCCTCGGTCATCCTCTCCGGCGAGATGATGCTCCGCTACATGGGCTGGACCGAGGCCGCCGACCGCATCATCCGCGCGATGGAGGCGACGATCCAGCAGAAGCGCGTGACGTACGACTTCCACCGGATCATGGACGGCGCGACGCTGCTCAAGACGAGCGAGTTCGGAGACGCCCTCATCGAGAACATGGGGTGACCCCGATCAGCGTAGCGCCCGACGAAGCTGAACCAGTGGTTCGGACACCCCAGTTGTGCCAATGCTAGCCGAGTTGCAGAGCGTGTTCCACACGCTAGAGTTCGAGGAGAGTGGGTGGCTCTCAGCAGAGCGATTTGAGCGTGACGGCGAGCGCCTCGTACTCACCCTTCGCGTCGAAACCGGTGTGGAAAGGGAGCCGCCCCAACGCTGGCGAGTCACCTGCGAGGGCGTGGCCGACTTCAAGCTGAAGTACGAGGCGGCCACCGACCTCGACATCGTAGACGGGGACTACCCGACGCTATGGCCGTACCTCCATTACCGAGCCGACCTCTACTGCGTTGGGGCACCTCCTGCGGATGCTGACGCGCTCCTCGGGGCGCTGTACCGGGTTCATCAGGAAGCCACGGGGGCGCAGCTCCCGTTCGGCATCGGACTCAACGCGCTGAACGCCCTTCCTCACGGAGCGGGGCTCATCGCGTCGGGGCCTGCGCCGCTGATCGAGGTGTATGAGAACGCCCTGCGTGCGCACGGAGTAGAGACCTCCGTACTGGCGGGTCCGCTGCCCATGAGATGGAACGGCAGGGAGTGGGTGCGGTTACCGGAAATGCTCAAGCTCCTCGTGTTCGGAGAGTCCGTCGTCATTGCGGAATCGTTCTCCGTCGAGCGTGCTGGATAGCCAGCGTTCTAGCCAGTGTTCTAGCCTGCGCTCGCAGTGGACGCGGTGCTCTGCCACCTTGCCACGTTCCGGCATTGCTCCCCGGCGCTCCGGGCATACGGGACGACGGTCCCGCGAGGTGGAACCGTCGTCCGGCGTCATTTCCCAACGGTCCGGTGACGATTCCCAACGGTCCGGCGTCGTTTCCCCGTTCGGAAACGGCGCGGGACGCGCGGGTGCGGGCGTGCGGGCGCCCCCGGTGGCCGTTTTGCCTCGGACCCGCCCCGGCCCCTACCTTCCGTCCGCCCGTCCCCCACGCGAGCCCGGCGCCTTCGAACGATGAACTCCCCCGCGTCCTCCCGCCGAGGATACTCGGCCCTGACCGTCCACCGCGACCGGGGCGTGCTCTGGGTCTGCGACATCTCCCGCTCGTCGAGCTACATCAACTCCGACGACCTCGCCGAGCACATCGAGGCGTTCCTCCCGCGCCTGCACTGGGTGTCCTCGCTCGCCATCAACGCCATCCACGGCGAGCTCATCCAGTGGACCGGCGACGGGTTCATCGCGTGGTTCCCGCTCGAGGTCGAGCGCCAGCTGGGGCGGACGTGCAACCGGATCCTCGAGGCGATCTGGCACTTCTCGGCCTTCATCAACATCACCCAGCTCTGCGTGGAGTGCCCGCGGCCGTTCCGCATCCGCCACGGCCTCACCTACGAGCCCGACGCCCTCGTCACGAAGACGACGCACCAGGACGGCCACGTCTCGAAGATCATCAGCGGGCGGAACGTGGTCCTCGCCTTCCGCCTCTCCGGCGTCGAGTCCGACTTCCCGAACGTGGCGACGCAGGTGAAGATCGTCCAGTCGCTCTCGGCGCGGACGAAGAACCTCATGAACTTCAAGCGCTGGACGCTCAAGGGCGACCAGCTCCTGAAGTACTTCAAGGGCGAGCGGCCGGGGACGGCCGGCCTCTACGTCACGGGCCGCCCGAAGCTGAGCCAGTCCCGCGCCGACACGTGGATCACGCGCGCCGAGAGCCTGCTCGCGCGCGCCGAGGCCGGCCGGCAGCGGACGCCCGTGGACAACACGTTCGTCGAGAACTTCTTCCCGGACCTCGCGCGGTCGAAGGACCAGGCCTGGTGCGAGGAGTCGCTCGACCGCTACGTCCGCTTCCTCAAGGAGGACATGATCGGGTCGCTCCAGAAGGCGCTCGACGTCATCGGCCAGGTGCGGCCCAACGGGCAGGACCAGCCCAGCGTCCCGAGGAAGCCCAACGGCCACGCCGTCGTCTGACCGTGGACCTCGCGAAGCACCGCCTGGTCAACCAGCACCTCGTCGGGGCGAAGCTGGGCACGCCCGAGGCCGTCGTGCGGTGGCTGGGGGCGGTGCAGGCGCAGGACTTCGCCGGGGCCACGTGGGGCCTCGCCCAGCGCACGGCCGGCGCCGACGCCGCGGCCGTCGAGCGCGCCTTCGACGCCGGCGCGTTCGTCCGCACCCACGTCCTCCGGCCGACGTGGCACTTCGTGCCGCCCGAGGACATCCGCTGGATGCTCGCCCTCACCGCCCCCCGCGTCAAGGCGACGCTGGCCCATTACGACCGCCGCCTCGAGCTCGACGCCGCCACCCTTCGTCGGAGCCACGACCTGATCGCCGTCTCGCTCCGCGACGGCCGGTACCGCACGCGGATGGAGCTGGCCGACGTGCTCGAAAGGGCGGGGATTGCGGCGCGCGGGCAGCGCCTCGGCCACCTCATGATGCACGCCGAGCTCGACGCGCTGGTGTGCAGCGGGCCGCGGCGCGGGAAGCAGCAGACGTACGCCCTCCTCGACGAGCGCGTCGCCCCGGCCCCGCCCCTCACGCGCGACGAGGCCCTCGCCACGCTCGTCCGCCGCTACTTCGCCAGCCACGGCCCCGCCACCGCCCACGACTTCGCGTGGTGGTCCGGCTTGAAGGTCTCCGACGCCCGCGCCGGGCTCGGCCTCCTCGCCCCCGAGGTCGAGCAGGCGACGGTGGACGGAAAGACGTACTGGACGGCGGCGCCCGTCACCCCCGTCGAGGTCGAGGAACCGGTCGTCCACCTCCTCCCCAACTATGACGAGCACGTCGTGGCGTACCGGGACCGCGGCCCCTCGTGCGCGCCGGAGGCCCGTGGTGCCCTCCACGTCCGCGGCGGCCTCGACGCCCACCTCGTCGCCTTGAACGGGCTGGTCGTGGGCGGGTGGCGGCGGTCCGTCGGACGAACGGGCGTCGTGGTGAAACCGGACCTGCTCGTCGCACTCCGGCGATCCGAGCGGGCGGCGCTGGCGCGCGCCGCCGAGGACTACAGCCGGTTCCTCGGGCTGCCGGTCGCGCTGGAGGGCGCTTGACAGTCTGTAACGCCTCGCGTTATGCTCGCCTGCGCGGCCCAGGCTGCGGCTAGAGCGGAGGTTCCTTGCGTCGGCGTACTCTCGGGGACACAGGGAGACGGCGTGCCATGTCCCTACCGTACGACCGCGTCCGGCACCTGCACCAAACCGAGCGGTCATCGCTCTATCCACCCGGCGACCGGTCGCACCCCCTGCACGCAATCATCAGAACGGACATGGCACCTCTCGTCACCGTCACCGGCGCCACAGGAAACAACGGGAGGGCCATCGCCGAGGCGCTCCTCCGACGGGGCGTGCGCGTCCGGGCCGTCGGGCGGAGCGGGGCCGGGCTGGCCCCGCTGGCCGAGCAGGGCGCCGACGTCCGCGTCGGCGACCTCAGCGACACGGCCTTCCTGACGGAGGCCTTCCGCGGCGTCGACGCCGCCTTCGCGATGATCCCCCAGCGCTTCGACGTCCCCGACTACCGGGCTCACCAGGAGCGCCTCGTCACGAGCGTGACGGACGCGCTGGAGGCCGCCGGCGTCCCCCGTGTCGTCGCCCTCAGCACCCCCGCCTCTCGCCTGCGCCTCGGGCCGCCGGTCGCCCTCGCCGAGTTCGAGGAGCGGCTGAGAGCGATGCCGGGGCGCGCCGTGGCCGTGCTCCACCCGATGTTCTTCATGGAGAACCACCTGTCCGCGATCCCTATGATCCGGAACGCCGGCTTCAACGGCGGCGCCATACGCGGAGACCTCCCCCTCCCGATGATCGCCACGCGCGACATCGCGGCCGTCGCCGTCGAGTACCTGCTGGAGCCGGCGTCCGAGAGCTACATCGCACGGCCCCTCCTCGGGCCGCGCGACTACACCCTCCGCGAAGCGAGCGCCCTCCTCGGAGCGGGCATCGGTCGGCCGGACCTGCCCTACGTGGAGCTTCCCTACGACGGCCTCCGGCAGGGGCTGCTCGGGGCAGGCTTCTCCGAGACCGGGGCAGAGGCGATGGTGGCGCTCGCCCGGGCCTACAACGAGGGGCTCGTCACGAGTGGGGTGAACCGTGACGCGACGACCTCCACGCCCACGACGCTGGAGGCGTTCGTCCACGAGGTCTTCGGTCCCGCGTACCGCCACGCCGATACGGGTACGCACGGGTAACGAGGCGCATCGCGCCTAACGCAGCGGCTTCGTCACGACGACGCTGTAGGTCTCGGTGCCGGCGCGCGCCCAGAACGCCCGGCCGGCCGCGTTCGCCGCCAGCACGCCGGCCTGGATGCTACCCGCCCCCTCGGCGCGCGCCCACCGCTCGGCCTCCGCCAGCAGCCGCCGCCCGACCCCACGCCCCCGCCACGACGGCAGGACGTACAGGTCGTCCACGTGCGCGAAGAGGTCGGGCGCGTAGACGGGGATGGGGAAGGCGAGGTGCGCCACGAGGAGGCCGACGAGCCCCTCGTCGGCCTCGGCGACCAGCACGAGGTCGTGCCCCTCGCGCACCCAGTCGTCGAAGTCGTTGGCCCAGCGGAGGGCGGCGTCGGGGGCGAGGCGGTAGCGGGGGTCGAGCCCCTCGTGCTCGCGGTGGAGCGCCAGCCAGAGCGCGACGGCCGCGTCGCGGTCGGCCGGCCGGGCGCGGCGGACGGATGGGATGGACAGCGGACCGTGGGCGGTGGCACCGGGGCTCAGCCGAGGGGGGCCGGCTCGCGGGCGGGTTCTGCGCGGGCCTCGAGGTAGCCCTGCGCGTGGAGGAGCTCGGCGTTGAGGACGGCGCCGCCGGCGGCGCCGCGGATCGTGTTGTGGCTCAGCACGACGAACTTGACGCCGTAGCCCTCGGGCGCGATGGCGGGGCACGCCTGCACCTTCCCCGCCGAGACCTGCATCCCGCCCCCGGCGCGGGCGTGGCGGCGCGGCTGGGGGTAGCGCTCGTCGGCGAACACGCGGAGGGGGCGGCGCGGCGCCGTCGGCAGGCCCATCCCGGCGAGCGGCCCCTCCCACGCCGCCATCACCTCGGCCACCTCCTCGGGCGAGGCCGGCGTCGCGAGGCGCACCGAGGCGCACTCGGTGTGGCCTTCGAGGACGGGGACGCGGTTGCACTGCGCCGAGACCACGAGCGCGGCGTCCTCGACGCCGGCCTCGGTGAGGCGGCCGAGGAGCTTCCGGCTCTCCCGCGCCATCTTCTCCTCCTCCCCCCCGACGTGCGGGATCACGTTGCCGAGGGCGTCGAGCGACGGGACGCCGGGGTAGCCGGCCCCCGAGAGCGCCTGCATCGTGACGACGTGGACGGCCTCGACGCCGAACGCGTCGGCCAGCGGCTTCAGCGCCATCACGAGGCCGACCGTCGAGCAGTTCGGGTTGGTGACGATGAACCCACCACGAGAGCGATGGGTGATGGGCGATGGGCGATGGGCGACTGCGGAGTCCGCCCTCGTCTCCCCGTCTCCCCGGCTCTCCGACTCGCTGCGGCTCCAGTCCTGCCGCTCGATGAGCGCGGTGTGGTCCGGGTTGACCTCCGGGATGAGGAGCGGCACGTCGGGCGCCATCCGGTAGTTGCGCGCGTTCGAGACGACGGGGTAGCCGGCCCGCGCGAAGGCCGCCTCGATCTCGCCCGCCACGCCGGCGTCGAGGCCGGAGAAGACGAGGTCGCAGTGGAGCCCGGGCTCGCACGGCTGCACCTCCATGTCGGCGATGCGTTCGGGCGGCTCGTCGGCGCCGATCCAGTTCGTGGCCTCGCGGTAGGTCCGGCCGGCCGAGCGCTCGGAGGCGGCCAGCGCGGTGACCTCGAAGAGGGGGTGGTCGGCGAGGAGCTGGACGAACGACTGGCCGACGGCGCCGGTGGCGCCCAGGATGCCGACGCGGAGGGGCATGGGGATCGGGTGGTTTAGGATGGGGTCATCGAATCGTCGGGGAAGTTACCCTGCCCGGTAGGGCGAGGTACTTTCCGGCCCGATCTTCCGATCCCCCGCTCATCCGATCACCCGATCCCGTGGCCCAGATCCTCGACGGCAAGCAGATCGCCGCCGCCGTGCGCGCCGACGTCCGCGCGGCCGTAGAAAAGCGCGTCGCCGCCGGCCTCCGCCGCCCCGCCCTCCGCGTCGTCCTCGTCGGCGACGACCCGGCGTCCCACTCGTACGTCCGCGGCAAGCAGAAGGCCGCCGACGAGGTCGGCCTCGACGCCGAGACGCTCACGTTTGACGCCGCCCTCTCCGAGGCCGACCTCCTCGACCTCGTGGAGCGCCTCAACCGCGACGACGGCGTCGACGGCATCCTCGTCCAGCTCCCCCTGCCGGCGCACGTGGACGACCGGAAGGTGATCCTCGCCCTCGACCCCGACAAGGACGTCGACGGCTTCCACCCGGTCAACGTCGGCCGGCTGGTGCTGGGGCAGGAGGGGTTCGTGCCGTGCACGCCGGCCGGCATCGTCGAGATGCTGCGGCGGAGCGGGGTCGAGACGCGCGGGAAGCACGCCGTCGTCGTCGGGCGCAGCCAGATCGTCGGCCTCCCGATGGCGAACCTGCTCCTCCGCAAGGGCCTCGACGCCACCGTCACCGTCTGCCACAGCCGGACGCCCGACCTCGGCCACCACACCCGCCAGGCCGACGTCCTCATCGCCGCCGTCGGCCGCCCGGGCACGATCACGGCCGACATGGTGAAGGAGGGGGCCGTGGTCGTGGACGTCGGCGTCAACCGCGTCGAGGACGCGAGCCGCGAGCGGGGCTACCGCCTCGTGGGCGACGTCGACTTCGAGGCCGTCCGCGAGAGGGCCGCCGCCATCACGCCCGTCCCCGGCGGCGTCGGCCCGATGACCATCGCGATGCTGCTCCAGAACACCCTCCGCGCCGCCGAGCGCCGCGGGGGGTGAGAAAGGGAGAGGGGGCGAGAGGGAGAAAGGAAGGGGACGTGGGCTGGTGCCTGCCGCCGCGTGTGGGGAATCCCGTCTCACGGCGCGGCCGTACGCACGGCATCTCCCCTCTCCCCCATTCTCCCTTTCCCCCTTTCACGGGCATGCCCCCCTTCCTCCTCGTCCTCCTCGGCGCCACCGGCGACCTCGCCCGCCGCAAGCTCATCCCCGCCCTCTACCGGCTCCACCGGCGCGACGCCGCCCCCTTCCTCGTCCTCGGCGTCGGCCGGTCCGACTGGGACGACGCACGGATGCAGGCCTACGCGCGGGAGGCGCTCGACGAGGCGGGCGAGGACGACGACGCCGGGGACTGGGTCGAGAAGACGTTCCGCTTCGCCGAGGTCGAGGGGTACGACGGGCTCGACGCGGCCTTCGCGCGGGCCGAGGAGATGGAGGGGGCCGTGGGCGGCAACCGGATCTACTACCTCGCCACCCCGCCCTCCACGTTCGAGGGCGTGATCGAGGCCATCGGCCAGCGCGAGAAGGCGGCCGAGCGCGGGGGGTGGAGCCGGCTCGTCGTGGAGAAGCCGTTCGGGCGCGACCTCGAGAGCGCGCGGCGGCTCAACGCGCTCGTCCACCGCCACTTCGACGAGGAGCAGGTCTACCGCATCGACCACTACCTCGGGAAGGACACCGTCCAGAACCTCCTCGTCTTCCGGTTCGCCAACCAGCTCTTCGAGGCGCTCTGGAATCGGCAGCACGTCGCCCGCGTCGAGATCACGGTGGCCGAGACCGTCGGGGTCGAGGGCCGCGCCGGCTACTTCGACCGCGTCGGGACGCTGCGCGACATGATCCAGAACCACCTCACGCAGCTGTTCACGCTGACGGCGATGGAGCCGCCGGCCCGCTTCGACGCCGCGTCCATCCGGCAGGAGAAGATCAAGGTGCTCCGCTCGACGGCGCCCGTGGACCCCGCCCGCGTCGTCCTCGGCCAGTACGGGCCGGGCGCCGACGGGCAGGAGGGCTACCGCCAGCACCAGGGCGTCCCCGACGACTCCGACACCGAGACGTACGCGGCCGTGACGCTCCACGTCGAGAACTGGCGGTGGCAGGGGGTCCCGTTCGTGCTGCGGACGGGGAAGCGGCTGCCGGAGCGGCGCACCGAGATCGCCGTCGTCTTCCACTGCCCGCCGGTGGCGCTGTTCGAGGCGCAGGGGCCCTGCCCCATCGCCGCCAACGTGCTGCGCATCCGGCTCCAGCCGGACGAGGGGTTCCAGCTCGGCTTCGAGGTGAAGAAGCCCGGCGAGGGGTTCGCCCTCTCGACGCAGCACCTCGACTTCCACTACGACGACGTCTTCGACCGCCTCCCCGACGCCTACGAGACCCTCCTCCTCGACGTGGCCCGCGGCGACCAGACGCTGTTCGTCCACGCCGAGGAGGCCGAGGCGGCGTGGAAGCTCTACGGCCCCCTCCTCGACGCCGGCCTGCCCGTGCGCCGCTACCGCTCCGGCACGTGGGGACCCGATGAGGGGGGCAGATTGCCGGAGGACGCGCCAGTAGCAGGTGCGCACGAGGCCGTGTGAGCCGCTTCCGACGCTTGGGGGTGGAACGAGGCACCATGCCACGATCCCCTCCAACCCCTCCTCCCGCCCCCATCCCCTCCACCCCCTCGAACGATGCCCGAAGTCCACGTCTTCCCCACCCCCGACGCCCTCGCCGAGGCCGCCGCGGCGCGCATCGAGTCCGCCCTCCGCGACGCCCTCGCCGCGCGGGGCCGCGCCTCGCTCGTCCTCACCGGCGGCTCGGCGCCGGGCCCCGTCTACCGCCGCCTCGCCGCGCGCCCCGACGCGCTCGACTGGGCGCGCGTCCACGTCTTCTGGGGCGACGAGCGGTGCGTGCCGCCGGGCGACGACGAGAGCAACTACCGCCTCGCCCGCGAGGCGATGCTCGACGCCCTCCCTATCCCCGACGCGCAGGTCCACCGGATGGCCTGCGAGGCGTCGCCGGACGAGGCCGCCGAGGCGTACGCCGACGCCCTCCGCGCCTTCTTCGACGGCCACGAGGCCCTCTTCGACGTCACCCTCCTCGGCCTCGGTGAGGACGGCCACGTCGCCTCTCTCTTCCCCGGCGACGACGCCGTGGACGAGCCCAACGGCTGGGTGATGGCGACGGAGGCGCCGCCGTCGAGCCCGGTGGCGCAGCGGCTGACCCTCACGCTCCCCGCCCTCAACGCCGCCCGCCTCGTGCTCTTCCTCGTGACGGGCGAGAAGAAGCAGGCCGCCCTCCGCCGCGTGCTCGACGCCGCCGACGCCGGGGACCCCCCCCCGGCCGCGCGCGTGCGCCCCGTCGGCAACCTCGCGTGGTACGTGGACGAGGCGGCCTACAGACAAAGACAAGGGTAAAGGGCGCTCTGCCACCCTTTTCAATCCACACCGCTCACTTCGCCCTTCCGCACCCCTCCGAGCACGCTCCCCAGCGCCACCATCCCGGCCGCGCCGAAGACGGTGTAGAGCGGCCACGCCAGCGGCACCAGACCCTGCGCCGCCCGCACCTCGGCGCTCGGGCGAAACACGAACACCCACGCGTCCGCCTCGGTGCTGTAGTAGAGCCCGAAGATCACCGCCGTCATGACGGCGACGGTGACGACGAAGGCGACGGCGGCGTCGGCCTGGCGGGCGCGGCGGCTGAGGATGCCCAGCAGGAAGGCGCCGAGGAGGCCGCCGTAGGTGAACCCGGCGATGCCGAGGCCCAGCTCCACCACGGGGTTCTCGATCGAGCGGAACAGCAGCGCGAAGCCGATGAAGACGACCCCCCAGGCGAGCGTGAGCACGCGGCTGAGCCGGAGCGCCGCCGCCTCGTCGGGCCGCCGCCCGCCGAGCCGCTCGATCACGTCGAGGACGGTGGCGCCGGCGAGGGCGTTGAGCGACGACGAGAGCGTGCTCATGGCCGCCGCCACGATCCCCGCCAGCAGCAGCCCCGAGACCCCCGGCGGCATCCCCTCGACGATGAACTTCGGGAACACCTCGTCGCCGCGGGCGAGGCCGAGCGCGGACGGCGCCGCGCCCCGGTAGTAAGCCCACAGCAGGAGGCCGACGAGCAGGAACAGCGCGAACTGGAGGATCACGCCGACGCCGCTGCCCACCATCGCCCGCTGCCCGTCGCGCAGGCTCCGGCACGCGAGGATCCGCTGCACGATGAGCTGGTCGGCCCCGTGCGAGGCCATCGAGAACAGCGCCCCGCCGAGGACGGCCGTCGGGAACGCGTAGGGGCTCGTGAGCCAGTGGGTGAGCCCGCCGCCGAGGTCGAGCACCTCCGTCTTGCCGGCGGCGACGGCCTCGCCCCACCACCCCGCCGGCAGGGCGCCGAGGAGGAGCGCCGCCGCCGCCACCGCGCCGCCGAGGTAGACCCCCATCTGCACGGCGTCCACCCACACCACCGCCCGCAGCCCGCCGACGTACGTGTAGGCCACCGTCACCAGCCCGATGACGACGATGATCGCCGGGTAGCCGAGGTCGAGCCCCGCCCCGGCGGCGATGACCTTGATGGGGATGGCCGTGGCGAAGAGGCGGACGCCGTCGGCCAGCAGCCGCGTCGCCATGAACGTGACCGAGGCCAGCCCGCGCATCCCGTCGCCGAAGCGCTCGCCGAGGTAGGCGTAGGCCGTGACGAGCTCGCCGCGGAAGTAGCGCGGGAGCAGGACGGCCGCGACGAGGAGGCGACCGAGGAGGTAGCCGAACGTGAGCTGGAGGAAGAGGAGGCTCCCCCCGTAGGCCACGGCCGGAACGCCGATGACGGTGAGGGTGGAGGTCTCCGTCGCGATGACGGAGAAGCAGACGGCCCACCACGGGAGATCTCGCCCGCCGAGGAAGTAGTCGGCCGTCGAGGTCTGCCGCCCGCCCGCCCGCAGCCCCAGCCACGCCACCCCCACGAGGTAGACCACGATGACGGCGAAGTCGAGGGGCTGGAGCACGGGGAGGGGAAGCGTTGAACGTTCAACGTTGAACGTTGAACGAGAGCACGGGCGGCTCGATGGCGGCGAGGTAGCCGCGGAGGGCGGTCAGCGCCGCCTCGTACCCCCCCGTCGGCGCGATCAGCAGGTCGTAGAACGGCTCCCCCTCGGCGCTGTAGAGGCCGACGCGGAAGCGCGCCGGCGAGGCGCCGACGAGGTAGGCGGCGGCGAGGTCGAAGCCCGGCGTGAGGTCGAGGGCGACGTGGAGCTTGTCGCTCCAGAGCTTCTGCGCCTCGGCGCGGCGCGGCAGCCCCCGCCAGTCCCGCGCCCGCTCCCCCACCGTCGCCACCCCCGCCGCGAAGGCGTCGGGCGTGTAAGGCACGCGGTCGGCCGTGATGGCGGGCACGAGGTGCCCCCGCGGCTCGTCGATCGTCTGGACGAAGCGCCAGGCGGCGCGGAGGTCGCCCTCCTCGTGCGGGAGGAGCACGAGCACCTTCCGGTCCGGCGGCGGCACGGGCCAGTCGTGCACGGTCCGCTGGCGGGCGGCACGGAGGGCGGCGCGGTAGCCGAGGCGCTGTCGGAGGTCGTCGAGCACGGCGTCACTCGAAGAGCCGGCCCTGCTCGCCGGGCCCGGAGCGCGGCGGCGCGGCGTCCGCCTCGGGGGCTGCGGGCGCCCCGGCGGCGTCGCCTTCGAGGAGGCGCCGGAGGCCGTCCTCGTCGAGCACGGGGATGCCGAGCTCGCGGGCTCGGTCGAGCTTCGCGCCGGCGGCCTCGCCGGCCACGACGTAGTCCGTCGCCTTCGAGACGCTGGCGGCGACGCGCCCGCCGGCGGCCTCGACGAGCGCCTTCGCCTCCGCCCGCGTGAGCGTGGGCAGCGTGCCGGTGAGGACGAACGCCCGGCCCGCGACGGCGCTCTCGGCCGAGGGCGCGGCCGGCGCCTCCTCGGGCAGCCGCTCCGTGTTCACGCCGAGGTCGCGGAGGGCGTCGACGGTGGCGCGGTTCTCGTCGTGGCGGAACCACTCGGCCACGCTCTGCGCGATCTCGGGGCCGACGCCGTGGATCGCCGTCAGCTCCTCCTCCGGCGCGGCGGCGAGGGCGTCGAGCGAGGCGTAGTGGTCCACGAGCGTGCGGGCGACGGTCTCGCCGACGTGGCGGATGCCGAGGCCGAAGAGGAGCCGCCGCAGCGGGCGGTGCTTCGACGCCTCCAGCGACGCGAGGAGGTTGTCGGCCTTCTTCTCCTTGAACCCCTCCAGCCCGAGGAGCTGCTCGCGCGTGAGCCGGTAGAGGTCGGGCAGCGCGCCGACGAGCCCCGCGTCGACGAGCTGGACGGACACCTGCTCGCCGAGGCCGACGACGTCCATCGCGTTGCGCGAGGCGAAGTGCTGGACGAGCCGCCGCAGCTGGGCCGGGCACGTGGCCGAGACGCAGCGGACGTCGACCTCGCCCGCGAGGTGGGCCAGCGGCTGCCCGCAGCTCGGGCAGCGCGTCGGCTCCTCGTAGGGCACCTCCGCGCCCGTCCGCGCCTCGGGCACCGGCCCGACGACCTGCGGGATCACGTCGCCGGCCCGCTTGACGACGACGCGGTCACCGGTGCGGATGTCGCGCGCGCGGATGTAGTCGGCGTTGTGGAGGGTGGCCTTCGAGACGACGACGCCGCCGACCTCGACGGGGTCGAGGACCGCCACCGGCTTGACGACGCCCGTCCGCCCGACGTTGTGCACGATGCGGAGGAGGGTGGTCGTGACCTCGCGGGCGGGGAACTTGTAGGCGACGGCCCAGCGGGGCGCGTTGGCGACGGCGCCGAGGCGCTCCTGGTAGTCCTGCCGGTCCACCTTCACCACGACCCCGTCGATCTCGTAGTCGAGCGCGTCGCGGCGGGCCTCCCAGCGGTCGCAGAAGGCGACGACCTCCTCGATCTCCTCGAAGCGGCCCCGGTGCTCGGTGACGGGGAAGCCGAGCGATTCGAGCCAGTCGAGCGTCTCGGTCTGCGTCGGCGGCGGCGGGCCTGAGACGGGGCCGACGCCGTAGGCCCAGAAGGCGAGGCCGCGACGGGCGGTGATGCGGGGGTCGAGCTGGCGGAGGCTGCCGGCGGCGGCGTTGCGGGGGTTGGCGAAGACCCGCTCGCCGGCGGCGGCCAGCGCGCCGTTGAGCCGCTCGAACGTGCTCTTCGCCATGTAGACCTCCCCGCGCACCTCGATCCGCTCGGGCGCGCCCTCCGGCAGGCGGAGCGGGATGGCGCGGACGGTCCGCACGTGCGCCGTCACGTCCTCCCCGACGACGCCGTTGCCGCGCGTGGCGCCGCGCGCGAGCCGGCCGCCCTCGTAGGTCAGCGCGACGGCCAGCCCGTCGATCTTCAGTTCGGCCTCGAGCGCCGGCCGCTCGCCGTCGGCGAGGGCGCCCGCGAGGCCGCGGCAGACGCGGGCGTACCACGCCCGCAGCTCGTCGGCGTCGAAGGCGTTGCGGAGGGAGAGGAGCGGGACGGGGTGGCGCACCTTCTCGAACGCCTCCAGCGGCTCGCCGCCGACGCGGAGGGTGGGCGAGTCGGGCGCCTGGAGGCGGGGGAAGCGGGCCTCCAGCGTCTGGAGCGCGCGGAAGAGCCGGTCGTACTCGGCGTCGCTGACGAGCGGGCGGTCCTCGACGTAGTAGGCGCGCGCGAGGGCGCGGACGGCCGGGCGCAGCCGCTCGACGAGCGCCTCGGCCTCCGCCTCGGACACCGCGTCGGCGGGGGTCGCGTCGAGGCGGCGGAGCGCGTCGAGGGCGTCCTGGATGACGGAGCCAGCGGGGGTGTCGGCCATCGTCAGGGCGTCGGCGCCGCGGCGGCGCGGCGGGCGCCGGCGGCCTGGAGGGAGTCGAGGAGGTGCTGCCCGTTCTGGGGCGTGATGCGGAGGATCTGGCCCTCCTGCGGCCGCCACTCGAACCCCTGCCAGCGGAGCGTGACCTCGTCGGGGTCCATCCCCTCGGCCCCCTCGCCCCACAGGATCACGCCCTCGTTGCTCTCCAGCACCAGCTCTTCGCCGGGCTCGACCCAGTGCGGGCGGCGCGCGTCGGGGATCTCGGTGGCGCGGAAAGCCTGGAGTCCGTCGCCGCCGGCGAGGACGGCGACGCGGATGGGCAGCGTGAGCGCCGGCCCGGCCGTCTGTGTCGGCGTCGCCGCCGTCGTGTCGGCCCCGGCCGTGGTGTCGGACACGGCCGCGGTGTCGGCCGCGGCGGGGGCCTCCGTCCGCTCCGGCTCCGGCGTGGCGTCCCGGAAGAGGAGCCACAGGATGGCCGCCACGGCGAGCACGAAGGCCGCCGTGACGCCGATGATGGTGCCCCAGGAGCGGTCGAACGAGCGCGGCGCCGACACCGAGGCGGCCGGCGCGACGCGGCGCTTGGGGAAGTGCTCGTTGGGCGCCGCCGTCGGGCGTGGCGGCGGCACCGGCTCGGGCGCCCGCGAGAGGGCAGCGACGGCGGGAGCCTTCTCGGCCGGCGGCGGCACCGGGGCCTCGGTCGCGGGCGGCGGAGCGGCGCCCTCGGCCGCCGGGGCGGTGGCCTCCGCGGGCGCGGCCGGCTCGGGAGCGGGGGGCGGGGGCTCGGGGGCGTCCGGGTTCAGCTCGCCCCGGTACGTGCCGGCGCGATAGGCCGTGTAGGCGTCCACGACCCGGTTGGGCGGCAGCCCCACCGCCCCGGCGTACGCGCGCAGGAAGGCCTTGAGGTAGACGTCGTTGAAGGCGGGGTCGCTGAGGAGCTTGCCCGCTTCGAACCGCTGGACGACGTCGGCCGGGATGCGGGTCTCGTGCTGGATCTGCTCGATGGAGACGCCGGCGGCCTCGCGGGCGGCGCGGAGGTCGGCTTCGAGGGAGGGGACGGGCATGGCGGCGCGGATGGGTCGCCCAAGGATACGAACGGGGCCGCCCCGGGAGGCAGCCCCCGGCACAACGAACCCCGCCCTTCCGCCCCGGTTGCCCTCCTGCAGAGAAATGGCCCACCGGGAGACGGGGATGGAGTGGGTGGAGGGAGAGGAAGGGATGAAGGGGAAGAGTGGTGAGAGTGCCCTCTCCATCCCCTCCACCCCTTCCGCCCTCCCCACCCCCTCCACCCTCTGGTTCCTCAGGTTATGGCACACCTCGCAGGCCACGACACATCGGTGTTCCTTCGTATCGGTCCTGCGCCCTACATTCAGGCACACACTCACCCCGTCCGCATGCGCCGAATCCCGCTCACCCTCGTCCTCGCTCTCGCCATCCCCCTCACCGCCCGGGCGCAGGCCCCGCAGCCCCGCGACCTCGTCCTCAACGAGATCGCCTACGACCCGCCCCCGGCACAGGGCGCTGACAACGAGTGGGTCGAGCTCTACAACCGGTCCGACCGGACGTTCGACCTCGGGCGGTTCGCCTTCGCCGACGCCGTCACCGCCGTGGACCTCCCCGCCGACGCCGGCCTCATCGCACCCGGCGCGTACGCCGTCCTCGTCAACGACGCGGCCCTGTTCGAGGAAGCCTACCCCGGCGTGCCCTTCGTCGAGGTCCCCGGCTTCCCCGCCCTCAACAACGGCGGCGACACGCTCACCCTCCTCTTCGAGGGCGCCGTCATCGACGAGGTCCCGTACGACGACGCCTGGGGCGGTGCCGACGCCTCGCTGGAGCGGATCGACCCCGCCGGCCCCTCCGCCAGCGCCTCGAACTGGGCCACGACCCTCCACCCCGACGGCGGCACGCCGGGCGCGCAGAACAGCCAGTTCATGGAGGACACCGTCGGCCCCCGGATCGTCGCCGTCGTGGTCGCGGGCGGCGGGGGCGCCCTCCTCGTCACCTTCGACGAGCCGCTCGATCCCGCCACCGTCGGCGCCGGTGCCTTCGCGCTGTCGGCCGAGGGCGGCGGCCCCGTGCCGCCCGTCACCGCCGCCGCCTACCTCGGCGACGGCCCGCCGACCGTCCGCGTCACCCTGGGCGAGCCCCTCGCGGCGGGGGCCTACCTCCTCGAACCGCGCCTCCTCACCGACCTCCTCGGCAACGTCACCCCCGGCGCGCCCTTCGCCTTCGAGCACGCGCCCGACGTGACGCCGCCGGCCCTCGCCGCCGCCTTCGCCGCGGACCCGCTCACGGTCGTGGTCGCCTTCTCCGAGCCCGTCACGGCCGAAACGGCGGGCGATCCGGCCAGCTACCGCATCGACGGCGGCATCGGCCCACCGGAGGCCGTCGCCTTCCCCCTCGTGGGCGACTCGGCGCGCGCCGCGCTCTCGCTCGCCGCGCCGCTGCAGGAGCGCGTTCCCTACACCCTCACCGTCTCCGGCATCGCCGACGCCGACGGCAACGTGCTCGACGGCGCCACCGCCCCCCTCTTCCTCGGCGCCGGCGACGTGCCCGCGCCCGGCGACCTCGTCATCAACGAGGTGATGTTCGACCCTGCGAACGGGGGCGCGGGCGAGTACGTCGAGGTGCTGAACCGGACGGGCCGGCTGTTCCTCCTCAGCGAGCTCGTGCTGACGGACGACCCGGCCGCGGGCGGCGAGCCCGTCAGCCCCGTCCCCGTCGTCGTCCCGCCGGGCGGGTTCGCCGTCGTCGTGGCCGACCGCGACTCGTTCGCCGTCCGCTTCCCCGAGGCGCCCCCGCCCGTCATTGAGGCCGGCGCCTTCCCGAGCCTCAACAACGACGGCGACACCGTCGCCCTCCTCCACCTCGGCACGGTCGTCGACGCGGTGACGTACGACCCCGGCTGGCACCGCGTGGAGCTGGAGGACGCGACGGGCGTGGCGCTGGAGCGGGTGGACCCGGCCGGGCCGTCGAGTAGCCGGCAGAGCTGGTCGTCGTCGCTCGACCCGCGCGGGGGCACACCGGGGGAGCCGAACACGGTCTTCGTGGCGCCGGGCACGCCGCCGGGCGAGACGGGGCTGACCGTGGACTCCCCGTTCGACCCCGACGCCGGCCAGCGCACCGCCATCCGGTTCACGCTCGAGACCGAGGCCGCCCTCATCCGCGTCCGCATCTTCGACGGCGCCGGCCGGCTCGTCCGGCGGCTGGAGGAGGGCGAGTTCGTCGGGCGCGAGGGGGCGGTGCTGTGGGACGGGCGCGGCGAGGACGGGCGGCCCCTGCGGATCGGGCCGTACGTCGTGCTCTTGGAGGCGGTGGACGTCGAGGGCGGATCCACCGAGGCCCACCGCGCCACCGTCGTCCTCGCCCGGCAGTTCTGAGCGCGGATGCTCCGGGCGTGCACACCCTGCCGGTTCGTGCACGGTGCCGACCGGCAGGCCGTACGCGCGGGGCGGCAGCGTGACGTTTTCACCGCCTGAGGGCTTGTGCCGCGCGCGGCTGGAACCGACCTTGCAGCCGTTCGCGGGGACGCAGGGACCGCTCGGCCCCTTCTCACGAATCCTGCTCAAACACCCGGGCCGGGTGGAACGTTGTTCGCTCGGTCGGATTGTACCGACGCGCCGCCCCCGCGCGGCCCCGAGTCCCACCACCCCCGAGGCCCCACCCCGCACCCATGAGCACCGTCGCCACCCCGCACGCCCCGTCCGCGCCCGAGGCCCCGGCCCCGGCGAAGAAGCCGAAGCCGAGCCCGATCAAGCTGACCGACCGCGCCGCGGCCGAGGTCCGCCGGATCGTCGCCAACAAGCAGATCCCCGCCGACTACGGCCTCCGCGTCGGCGTCAAGGGCGGCGGCTGCTCGGGCATGAGCTACATCCTCGGCTTCGACCGCAAGCGCGAGCACGACCTCGAGTTCGAGGAGCAGGGGATCACGGTGTTCACCGACCGCCGCCACGGCCTCTACCTCATGGGCACCGTCATCGACTACCACGACGGCCTCGACGCGCGGGGCTTCGTCTTCGACAACCCCAACGCGACCCAGACCTGCGGCTGCGGCTCCTCCTTCGCCGCCTGAGCGGCCCCGGCAGCCCGCCGGCGGCCCGCCGCACAGCCCCGATTTGATGGAAGGCAACTTCTCCAACCGCGTCCGCGACGTCATCTCCTACAGCCGCGAGGAAGCGATCCGGCTGGGGCACGACTACATCGGGACCGAGCACCTCCTCCTCGGGATCATCCGCGAGGGCGAGGGGATCGCCGTCAAGATCCTGCGGAACCTCGGGTGCGACCTCTTCAAGCTGAAGAAGGCCGTCGAGGACACCGTGCGCTCCACCGGCGGCACCCTCACCGTCGGGAACATCCCGCTGACGAAGCAGGCCGAGAAAGTCCTCAAGATCACCTACCTCGAAGCGAAGCTCTACAAGAGCGACGTCATCGGGACCGAGCACCTCCTGCTGAGCCTGCTCCGCGACGACGAGAACATCGCGGCGCAGATCCTCCAGCAGGGGTTCTCGGTCACCTACGACGCCGTGCGCGCCGAGCTCGACTCGATCATCAGCGGGAAGTCGAGCCCTCGCTCCGGGCCCTCCTCCGGTGGCGGGCGCGCCTCCCGCGCCAGCGAACGCAAGCAGATGGCAGAAAAGAGCAAGACCCCCGTCCTGGACAACTTCGGCCGCGACCTCACGAAGCTGGCCGAGGAAGGCAAGCTCGACCCCATCGTGGGGCGCGAGCGCGAGATCGAGCGCGTGGCCCAGGTCCTGAGCCGGCGCAAGAAGAACAACCCCGTGCTCATCGGCGAGCCCGGCGTGGGGAAGACCGCCATCGCCGAGGGGCTGGCCCTGCGGATCATCCAGCGGAAGGTCAGCCGCATCCTCTACGACAAGCGCATCGTCACGCTCGACCTCGCCGCCCTCGTCGCCGGCACGAAGTACCGCGGGCAGTTCGAGGAGCGGATGAAGGCGGTCATGAACGAGCTCGAGAAGAGCCCGGACGTGATCCTCTTCATCGACGAGCTCCACACGCTCGTCGGCGCCGGCGGCGCCTCCGGCTCCCTCGACGCGAGCAACATGTTCAAGCCGGCGCTGGCCCGCGGCGAGATCCAGTGCATCGGGGCCACCACCCTCGACGAGTACCGCCAGTACATCGAGAAGGACGGCGCGCTCGACCGCCGCTTCCAGAAGATCATGGTGGACCCGGCCACGCCCGAGGAGGCCCTCGAGATCCTCAACCAGATCAAGGACAAGTACGAGGAGCACCACAACGTGGTCTACGACGAGGGCACGCTCGACCTCGCCGTCAAGCTCTCCGAGCGCTACATCACCGACCGCCACCTCCCGGACAAGGCCATCGACGTGATGGACGAGGCCGGCGCGCGCGTCCACCTCGCCAACATCAAGGTCCCCCCGGAGATCGTCGAGCTCGAGGCCGAGATCGAGGCCACGCGCGAGGAGAAGAACCGCGTCGTCAAGACGCAGAACTTCGAGGAGGCCGCCCGCCTGCGCGACAAGGAGAAGCGGCTCCAGGAGGAGCTCGAGAACGCGAAGGAGGAGTGGGAGCGGCAGGCCGAGACCGAGACGTACCCCGTCACCGAGCACGACATCGCCCAGGTCGTCGCCATGATGACGGGGATCCCGATGGACAAGGTGGAGACCTCCGAGGGCCAGAAGCTCATGCACATGGGCGAGGCGCTCAAGGGGACCGTCGTCGGGCAGGACGAGGCCATCGAGAAGCTCGCCCGCGCCATCCGGCGCACGCGCGCCGGGCTCAAGGACCCCAAGCGGCCCATCGGCTCGTTCATCTTCCTCGGCCCCACCGGCGTCGGCAAGACCGAGCTCGCCAAGCGGCTGACCGAGTACCTCTTCAACAACCCCGACGCGCTGATCCGGATCGACATGTCGGAGTACATGGAGAAGTTCTCCGTGTCCCGCCTCGTCGGCGCGCCGCCGGGCTACGTCGGCTACGAGGAGGGCGGCCAGCTCACCGAGAAGGTCCGGCGCAAGCCGTACTCCGTCGTCCTCCTCGACGAGATCGAGAAGGCGCACCCGGACGTGTTCAACATCCTCCTCCAGGTGCTCGACGACGGGATCCTCACCGACGGCCTCGGCCGGCGGGTGGACTTCCGGAACACCATCATCATCATGACCTCGAACATCGGGGCGCGCGACATCAAGAACCTCGGGAAGGGGATCGGCTTCAGCCTCACCGAGGAGACGTTCGACTACGCGAAGATGAAGTCGACGGTCGAGGACGCGCTCAAGCGGGTGTTCAACCCCGAGTTCCTCAACCGCATCGACGACGTGATCGTGTTCCACCCGCTGGAGAAGAAGCACATCTTCGAGATCATCGACATCATGCAGCGGGACCTCTTCGGCCGCGTGACCGACCTCGGCATCGAGGTCGAGCTCACCGACGCGGCGAAGGAGTTCCTCGTGGAGAAGGGGTACGACCCGCAGTACGGCGCCCGCCCGCTCCGCCGCGCCATCCAGAAGTACGTCGAGGACCCGATGGCCGAGGCCATCCTCCAGAACGACCTCCAGGAGGGCGCCAAGATCACCGTCGACCACAAGAAGGGCGAGGACGCCCTCTCCTTCAAGACGAAGAAGGCCCGGAAGGCGGCGAAGAAGCCCGGCGAGGCCGAGAACCCCGAGGAGGAGGCGGCCGAGGAGCAGTAAGGGCGCACCCGCCCCGCTCGACGAAACGCGGCGCCCCGCCCCCGAGCACTCGGAGGCGGGGCGCCGTCTCGTTCGCGCGAGGCGCTACTTACTGCTGGGGCGCCACGTCCTCGATGGCGCCGCCGGGGTCCACCTCTTCGAGGGCGTCGCCGGCGTCGATGTCCACGTCGGCGTCGATGTCGGTGCCGTTGGTGACGGGGCCGCCGCGGAAGAAGACGAACCACACGATGACGAGGAGCACGATGATGGCGACGACCGCGACGATGGCGGTCGAGGCGCCGGAGGACGAACGTTCGGGTTCAGCCATGAGAGAGGCCGAGGGATCGGCTGATGGTGAGAGGGGCGTTGGGTGAAGTGCGCCGCTCTAACGCCCCGAACGCGACGCGAGGTTTCCCCGCGGCTACGCCTCGTCCTCCTCTTCGGGCTCGTCGCCGTCCGCCCCGGCGTACGCGCCGGGCCCGACGCGGGTGGCGGTGTCGCCCGTGAAGGCCGGGGGGTCACTGGCGGGGAAGCTCTCGAAGGAGGCCTCGTCCACGCGGTTCTCGGGGTCGATGGTCTCTTCCACGTCCTCCTCGCGCTCGCGGGGCGGGACGTTCGGGTCGGGGGTTTCCCCGCCGGGGCGGGGCGGGCTGTCGTGGGCCATGGTTCGGAGAGAGGCTGAGGGAGAGGGGGTCACCAGATCCGGCGGGCGCGGGGGTCGCGCCGCTCGGCCGACTGCAGGACGTTCGGCCGCTCGACCGGGATCACGCTCCGCAGCACGAGGGCCAGCACGACGCCGGCGGCGAACCCGCCGATGTGGGCGCCGTAGGCGATGCCGCCCGTCTGCTCCGTCGCCGCGATGGCGCCGACGCCGTTGACGAACTGGAAGAGGATCCAGAGGCCGAGCGCGAGGACGGCCGGGATCGAGACGACGGTGTAGAAGAAGACGGCGTGGACGCGGTTGCGCGGGAAGAGCACGAGGTAGGCGCCGAGGACGCCCGAGATGGCCCCGCTCGCGCCGAGGTTCGGGATCACCGAGCCGGGGTCGAGGGCGACCTGCGCCGCCGTGGCGGCGAGGCCGCTGACGAGGTAGAACGCGAGGAAGACCCCGTGGCCGAACCGGTGCTCGACGTTGTCGCCGAAGATCCAGAGGTAGAGGAGGTTGCCGATGATGTGCCCGAACCCCCCGTGCATGAACATCGCCGAGAGGATCGTGAGGTAGATGGGCACGGGGCCGGGCGCGTGGGGGATCGTCACCTGCTGCCCCGCCATCCCCACCGTCACCGGCCCCGTGAGGTCGGTGCCGGTGGTGATCTCCTCGGGCACGACGCTCCACCCGTAGGTGAACGCCTCGTTGGCGCCGAGGCCCTGGAAGAACACGAACACGACGACGTTAAGGGCAACGAGGGCGATGGTCACCCACGCCGGCCCGTCGAGGTGGCGGTCGTCGTCGCTGATGGGGAACAGCATCGCTCAGCCCTCCTCGGCCTGGCCCCGCGGGCCGGGGGAGTCGCCCGCGCCCTCGCCGGCCGTGCGCGAGGCCCGCTCGGGGTGCGCGCCCGTCACGCCCTCCCCGCGGTCCGTGACGATCACGTTCTGCTCGTCGACGTCGCGGACGAGGGTGACCTGGAGGCGGAGGAAGTCCTCGCCCTCGCCGCCGGGGCCCATCTCGCCGCCGGAGAGGGGGACGACGGACTGCACGCGCCAGCCGTTCTCGACCTGCGCGTTGATGTGCTGCATGCGCGTCTCCTCGTCCCACTCGGCGTTGACGGAGACGATGACGGTGGTGTGGTCCTGCGGCATGACGGGCGCGTTCGAAGGGGTGGGTGGAGGAGCGGCGGGTGTACGCGCGGCGGCAGGGCGGGTTCACGGAGGCCCCGGTGGAGACCGGGCGGAGGGTGGGGTTATACTCCCCGGCTCACCTTCCCCACGTGCTCATGCTGCTGCGCTACGCCCTCCTCTCGCTCGCCCTCCTCCTCCCCGCCCTCGCCCACGCCCAGGAGGCCGCCTCGTTCGACGCCTACGCCGCCGGCGGCACCCGCAGCGACATCGGGGAGGACGTGGCGATGGACGCCGACGGCAACGTGTACGTCACGGGCTCGTTCGAGGGGACCGCCGCCTTCGGCGGCCTCTCCCTCACCGCCGCCGACGACGACCCCTCGAACGACTGGCAGGACGTCTTCGTCGTCAAGTACGACGCGAGCGGGACGGCGCTGTGGGCCCGCCGCGCCGGCACCGGCGTCTTCAACGACTTCGCCGAGGGCCTCGCCGTCGGCCCCGACGGCAGCGTCTACGTCGCCGGCTACTTCACCGGCATCGCCACGTGGGACGGCGGCGGCAACCCCGACGTCGAGCTCACGACGCGGAACGACTTCGACGGCTTCCTCGCCAAGTACGACGCCGACGGCGACCTCCAGTGGGTGGCCCAGGCCGGCGGCCCCGAGCAGGACACCGGCCGCGGCGTGGCCGTCGCCCCGGACGGCGCGGTCTACTTCGCCGGCGGCTACGCCGGCACCGCCCTCTTCGGCACGAGCACGACGCTGACGAGCGCCGGCAGCTCCGACGCCTTCCTCGCCAAGTACGACGCCGACGGCAACCTCCTCTGGGTACGCAGCGGCGGCGGCGCAGAGAGCGACGGCGCCTGGGACGTCGACACAGACCTCGACGGCAACGCGTTCGTCGTGGGCACCTTCCGCGGCGTGGCGCTGTGGGACGGGTCACCCCTCCAGAGCCGCGGCCTCTCCGACATCTCGGTCGTCGCTTACACCCCCGGCGGCGACGTGGGGTGGGTCCAGCAGATCGGCGCCAACGGCAACGACTACGGCCGCGGCATCGCGGCGACGCGCCAGCCCGGCGCCGCCCTCTACGTCACCGGCTCGTTCGAGAACACCATCCTCGTCAACCAGGACGTCCTCGCGAGCACGGGCTTCTCGGACGTCGTCGTCGCCCGCATCGACCCCACCGACGGCGACCTAACCTGGGGCGTGCGCGGCGGTGGCGCCGGCTTCGACATCGGCAACGACGTCGCCCTCGCGCCGCTCCGCGCCGGCGCCCCGCGCTACGAGATCTACGTGACGGGCTACGTTGACGGCAACGGCACGTTCTCGAAGGGGACGCGCGCGCGCGCCTACACGAGCCACGGCGGCGTGGACGGGTTCGTCACCGTCCTCCGCGACCGCCCCGGCAGCGCCAACCCGGCCGCCTACGCCCAGATCGTCACCCTCGGCGGCACCAACGCCGACCGCGGCTACGGCGTCGGCACGGCCGATCTCGGCGAGACGACTGCCGGCGTCGCCCTGACGGGCGCGTTCCGCGACCAGGCCAGCATTGGCCCCGAGACCCTCACCAGCGCCGGCAGCAACGACGTCTACGTCGCCCGCTACGTCTTCCGCCCCCGGTCCGTCCAGGAGCCGAGCGAGGAGATCGCGTCCGCACCCTTCGCCGCCGGGGCCGAAGCACCGGCCCGCCTCGTCCTCGGCGCCCCCGCGCCCAACCCCTTCCGCGGAGCCACGACGGTCACGCTCGCGCTCCCGAGCGCGCAGCCGGTCCGGGCGGAGGTGGTGGACCTCCTCGGCCGCCGCGTCACCCTCCTCCACGACGGCGCCCTCGGGGCGGGTACGCACGCCCTCGTGTGGGACGCCGAGGCGGCCCCGCCCGGCGTCTACCTCGTCCGCGTGACGACGGCGCAGGGGACGCAGACACAGCGCGTGACGCGCCTCCCCTGAGCGCCCATTCGGGCAGCAAGCCTTATCATGGGGAGGTAGGACTTCCTCACGCCCGATATGCCCGTTCGCTACACCGCCCTCTGCTTCCTTTTCCTGACCACCCCTGCCCTCGCCCAGCAGCTCGACTTCGACGACGCCTTCGCCGTGGGGGGCACGGGCCGGGAGGTCGGCGTCGACGTCGCGGGGGACGCCGACGGCAACGTGTTCCTCGTCGGCCTCTTCCCGGGCGCGGATCCCTCGCAGACGGACGTGTTCCTCGCGAAGTACGCCCCCGACGGGGTGCGGCTCTGGGCCCGCCGGATGGGCGCGGCCGACGCCGACGACGTGGTCGAGGCCGTGGCCGTCGACAGAGACGGGAACGCGTACGTGGCCGGTGCCTTCTCCGGGAATGCCACCTGGCAGGGCGGGAGCCGGCCCGACATCGCCCTCACGAGCAGGGGCGGCTTGGACGGCTTCCTCGCGAGGTACGACGCCGCCGGCGACCTCGTGTGGGTGGAGCAGGTCGGGGGCGCCGGGGACGATGCGGCGCGCGGCGTGGACGTGGATCCGTTCCCGGAGAGACAGGTCCTTCTCGCAGGCGGCTTCGAGGAGACGGCCACGCTCGGGGGAGGAACCACGCTCACGAGCGTCGGGGGGGAGGACGCCTTCGTCGCCCGCTACACCGCCGAGGGGGAGCTGCTGTGGGCGCGGCGCGGGGGTGGCCCCGAGGACGACGGGGCATGGGCCGTTTCTGCGGGGGAGTGGAACGTGCCCACGAAGGAGGGGACCTACGTAGTGGGCACGTTCGGTGGCCTGGCAGGGTTCGGGCCGTTCATGCTGCAGAGCCGCGGGGGGTCCGACGCCTTCGTTGTAGGCTACGACGACGGTGGCGCAGAGCTTTGGGCGCAGCAAATCGGCGGCGAAGGGAACGATGAAGGGCTTGGTGGGGCAATGACGAGCGAATGGTACGGGGGGGATTTCCTCTTCGTCACCGGCGCATTCGAAGGCGAGATCGTAGTGGGTGAGGGGCCCCATGGGGATCCAGATACCCTTGCCAGCGCCGGCTCCTCCGACATCTTTGTCGCAAGCGTGGCCGCCCACTATTCTGCCGTCTACGAGGCGGGCGCGGTTATTAGCGGCATCCGCGGAGGAGGCGTCGGTGCTGACGCCGGCACTGATGTCACAGTCGTACCGTTGCCGAACGACGTCCCCACTCACCAAGTCTTCGTGACAGGGTATGCCGCGGGCCCAGGTTCTTTCAGCGGCAGCCAACTCAAGATTGACTACACCGGCCGTGGAGGCGTCGATGGGTTCCACTTCACCGCCACGTACGGTAGTGGCGACGAGCTCTGGTCCCCTTTCGTCGAGACGCTGGGAGGCGAGGATAACGATTACGGCTTCGGAGCCGGTAGCGGCGTCTTCGAATACACCGAGGAACACCCCATCCTCATGACGGGCGCGTTCCGCGGCACCGCTGCCATCGGCACGCACACCCTCACGAGCAGCGGGGGCTACGACGCCTACGTCGGCCGGATCGAGGTGAACCTCACGGCGACCGAGCCCGTGGACCCGAGCGCCCTCACGCTCGCCGCACCATGGCCGAACCCCTTCCGCGAGGCCGTCACCCTCGCGCTCACCCTGCCCACGCCGCAGGGGGTCCGCGCCGAGGTGGTGGACCTCCTCGGCCGCCGCGTCGCCCTCCTCCACGACGGCGACCTCGGAGCGGGTACGCACTCCTTCGTGTGGGAGGCCGAGGCGGCCCCGCCCGGCGTCTACCTCGTCCGCGTGACGACGGCCGAGGGGACGCAGACGCGGCCCGTCACGCGCCTCCGTTGAGGCCGGGCGAAGAAGCCATGAGACGGCCCCCGCCGCCGGCCCCGACGTTGACACCGGGGCCGGCGGTGCCGTATCATGGGGGCATCGCGCGGAACTAGCTCA
>DATGQT010000041.1:0-3651 GCA_035304085.1 Rubricoccaceae bacterium | reverse complement strand
GGGCGTTCCCCGGCACGCGGACGCGGACGTTCCGCGTGACGGTGGCCCCGGCGGGGAGCGTCCCCCTGGCCAGCCGCTTCCGGAGGTTGGCCGGGCCCGAGGCGTCGATCCAGAGGTCGAGGGTCGCCGCGCTCGCCGCGTCGTTGGAGACGGTGACGGCGAAGGTGATGGTCTGGCCGGGGCTCGGGGTCGGGTCGTCGAGCGTCGCCGAGATCGACTGCTCACACCCGCCGCCCGGCGTGCCCACGCCCGTCAGCGAGATGGTGTAGGGACCGGAGGACCCGAACCCCGGGTGATCCCAGGACGCGAGGAAGGCGTCACCGTCCGAGGGGGCCGGCGGGTAGACCTGGTTGAAGGGGGACCCCTGCGGGAAGATGTCGAGCCCGGCCGCGTTGAGGGGGTCCTGGTCGTAGGACGTCACGCAGAGGACGTACTCCCCTGGCGAGAGCGCCGTGAGGAGGGGATCCCCGACGGGGAGGCGCGAGAGGAGCGTGCCCCCGTCGATGGCGTCGTCGTTGAAGGCGATGCCGTCATCGGCCCCGTCAACGGAGCCGTTCCAGATGTAGAGCTTCGTATCGGGGGCGCCCCCGGGGCTCCCGACGGTGGTCGCCCCGAAGGCGGCGGAGTCCTCGATGTAGATGGCGAAGCAGTCCACGTCGCTGATGGACTCGAGGTCGCCATCGATGGTGGTGAGGCCGAAGGCGTCCTGAGCAGCACTGGTGCCGTCGGGCGCGTCGCCGCCGGGCTCTTGGGCGAGAGCCGGGACCGCGACCAAGGCGAATGCGAAGAGCGCCGCCTGCATCGTGCGTAGAGTGGTACGCATGGCGGGAAGGGTTGTTGGTGGATGGAGAGGAGCCTCGCCGCCCGACCGAGGGCCGTAAGGCGAGGGATGTCTAATGTCCGAGTTACGATGCACTTAATCAAGTCGAGTGACGAGTTTTCCGCCTGAGCCGGGCAGATTAGGGCTACTCCGTAAGGCCAGCAGCCCTTCGAGGCGCCCGGAGCCCGGCGCGGCCTATGCGACCGAGGAGCCACGCCGTAGCTTCCGCGCCCGCACCCCGCCCGCTGCCCTGTGCCCGAACCGATCCTGTACGACCGCCCGAAGCCGGTACATCGGCCCGGCCCCGTAGCCGTAGCCGTGGGCGTGGTGCGGATGGTGGCGGTGCTGCTGCTGGCGGCGGTGGGCGCGCTGGCGGTGCTGCCCGCGGCGCTGGCGCCGGGGCGGGTGCGCGGGGCGCGGCCTGCGCTGTGGGTCGCGCTCGCCCTCGCGCGGCTGTTCGTGCTCCTGTTCGGCATCCGCCTCCGGTGCCCCGACCCCGCCGCCCTCCGGCGGCACCACGGGCTCGTGTTCATCAACCACCTCTCGTACCTGGACCCCGTCGTGGTGGCGGCGCTGGCGCCGGTGCGGTTCCTCGCGGCGGCCGGGGTCCGGCGGCTCCCGTTCGTCGGGTGGATCGCCCGCGCGATGGGGACGGTGTTCGTCGCGCGGGGGAGCGTCGAGAGCCGGTCGGCGTCGCGGGCCGAGCTGGTGGGGAAGCTGGGGCGGCGGGCGTACCCGCCCATCGTGATCGCGCCGGAGGGCCAGATCGGCCCCGGCGGGCGGGTGCTCCCGTTCCGGCACGGCGCCCTCGCCGTCGCCCGCGACGCCGGCGTCGCCGTGCTCCCGCTCGTCCTCCGCTTCACGCCCCTCGATGCGGCGGCGTGGCTGCGCGGGGAGTGGATCCTCGCCGCGCTCTGGCGCCTCGCCGCACGTACGGCCCCCCTCGAAGCCTCGGTCGTGCCGCTGGCGCCCCTCACGCTCGGCCCCGACGACGACCTCGCCGCCGTCGCCGACGCGCTCGAGGCTCGCTACGACGCGGAGCTGGTCGCCTAAGGCGGCAGCGGCTCGGCGTCGAGGTGTGAGGTGGAGGGCGACGAGCCCTAGCACGTCTCGCAGGTGCTCCCGCCGGTGGAGCCGACGCCCGGGGCGGATCCGGGGACGGGCGGCGGGGCGGTGTCCTTCGCCGGGCCGACGCCCCAGCGGCGCTGGAGCGCCTGGAGCCGGCGGTAGCCCTCCCTCGGCTCGCCCCGCTCGGTCGAGCGGACGAGCCCGCCGTTGGGCATGAAGGCCGACACGTCGGCGAAGTCGAACCAGTGGACGCCCTCGATCCAGGGCTTGCTGTAGGCGAGGGTGTAGACGCCCTCGATCCAGTCGGCCTGGGTGTCCTCGTCCCAGGGGCGGTGCCAGTCGTAGGCGCCCTCGGGGAGGTCGAAGCGGTCGAGCTTGACCGACGCCTCGGTGGGGCCGCCGGGGGCGCCGACCTCGGAGAGGTGGACGGGCTTCCGGAAGGCCTCGTAGCGCTCGAGGAGCAGGATGATGTCCTGGAGGTCGCGCTCGGGGAAGTACATCTGCTGCCCGACGTGCGTGAAGTCCACGCCGGCCTCGACGAGGTCGCGCGTGAACTCCCACGGCGTCCGCTGCGGGTAGCGCGCGGGCTGGTCCGGCCACCCGCTCCACTGCCCGAGCTGGACGTACTCGGCGAAGGGGCAGCAGTTGTTGACGAGCCGCGCGGCGCTGGGGCGGACGTCGGCGGCGACGTCGCAGGCGAACTTCGTCAGCTCGACGATCTGGTCCGGGTTCAGTTCGACGTCGTTGGCCCAGTCGTGGAACTCGTTGACGATCTCCCAGCCCCAGAGCTCGTCGCCGTAGCGGCCGACCATCGCGCGGACGTGCCGCTCGGTGTAGCGCTTCAGCTCGTCGAACGTCTTGGCCTCGATCCACTCGGGCGTGACCCAGTGGTGGAACCAGAGGATCGGGCGGCCCCAGACGGGCACGCCGTGGGCCTGCATCCGGCGGACGACGGCGTCGCGGAACTCGAAGTTGTAGGCCCCCTCCGTCCGCTCGAAGTCGCCGATGACGCCGCCGTGGGTCCAGACGTAGGTGAGCGCGGCGAAGTCGAACACGCCGGTGAAGCGGTCCATGAACAGCTCCGGCGTGTTCATCTGGTAGAAGGCGCGGGCGTCGCAGCCGAACCGGAACGGGCGGGGCCCGCGGCGGGCGATGACCTGCTCGGCGCGGTCGAGCTCGAGCAGCTCGCCGCCGAGGAGGGCGTAGCGGAGGGCCGTCTGGGCGAGCGCGCCGCGCCGGGCCTCGTCGCCCTGCACGCGCGCGGCGTCCTCGAAGTAGCCCTCGGCCATGTCGAGGTGCCCCTGCACCTCGCGCGAGGGGGCGTAGCCGTCGGCGCGGAAGGCGTCGAGGCGGCGGCGGTTCCGCAGCACGCGGGACTTCGCCAGCTCGTGGTTGAGGTTGAGGTCGACCTCCTGCCCGTCCGGCGGGAGCGCGTAGAAGTCGCCCCCGTTGTCGGCCGTCAGGAAGAGGTTACCCACACCCTCGACGAACCACTTCACGTTGATCCCGAAGCGCTCCTCCCCCGCCGTGTCGGAGATCGCCACGCCGTCGGCGACCGTCGCCGTGATGTCGGAGCGGAAGGCGTCCCACTTCGTATCCGAGGCGTAGGCCCAGTCGAGGAAGTAGGGGCCGCGGCCCTCCTGGACGTAGTAGGGGCGGAAGCGGAGCGTGCCGGCGGCCGTGCGTGGGCGGACGCGCCGGGGCGTGAGGACGGTCGGTGCGGCGAGGGCCGACGGGGCGAAAGCGAGCGCGGCGCCTCCGAG
>DATGQT010000040.1:0-30220 GCA_035304085.1 Rubricoccaceae bacterium | reverse complement strand
GCCTCCTCTTCGAGAAGGAGCGGGAGGACCTGCTGCCGGCCGTCGTCCGCGCCTACGGCGCCCTCCGCGACGCCCGGCTCGGCCTCGTCGAGGCCGCCGTGCGGACGGCCCGCCCGCTCGGCTACGACGAGACGCAGCAGCTCGAGCGCGCCCTCGCGCAGCGGACGGGGAAGCAGGTCCGCCTCCGGATGGAGGTGGACCCCGCGCTCATCGGCGGCCTCGTCGTCCGCATCGGCGACCGCGTCTACGACCGGAGCGTCCGCCACCAGCTCGACGTCCTCCGCGAGCAGCTCCACCACCGCGCCTTCCTCTGCCAGAACTGATCCACAGGCACTAGCCATTGGCCAGTGGCCAGTGGCCCTTCCCCAACACCATGGCAACCGCAATCCGTCCCGACGAAGTCACCGCCGTGCTCCGGAGCGAGCTGGGCGGGTTCGAGAGTGAGACCGACGTCTACGAGGTCGGCACCGTGCTCCAGGTGGGCGACGGGATCGCCCGGCTCTACGGGCTCTCCAACGTCCAGGCCGGCGAGCTCATCGAGTTCCCGCAGAGCGGCGTGACGGGGATGGTGCTCAACCTCGAGGAGGACAACGTCGGCGCCGTGCTCTTCGGCGACTTCGAGGCGGTGAAGGAGGGGCACGAGGCGCGCCGGACGGGCCGCATCGCCTCCGTCCGCGTCTCCGAGGGCATGCTCGGCCGCGTCGTGGACCCCCTCGGCAACCCGCTCGACGGGAAGGGCCCCATCCCCGGCCCGCACTACGAGATGCCGCTGGAGCGGAAGGCGCCCGGCGTGATCTACCGCCAGCCCGTCTCGGAGCCGCTCCAGACCGGCATCAAGGCCATCGACTCGATGGTGCCCATCGGGCGCGGCCAGCGCGAGCTCGTCATCGGCGACCGGCAGACGGGCAAGACGGCCGTCCTCGTCGACACCATCATCAACCAGCGGCGGACGCACGCCGAGGGCGGCAGCCCGGTCTACTGCGTCTACGTCGCCGTCGGCCAGAAGGCGAGCACGGTGGCGCAGGTGCAGGCGGCGCTCGAGCGCTACGGCGCGATGGACTACACCGTCATCATCAACGCGCCCGCCTCCAGCCCCGCCCCGCTCCAGTTCATCGCGCCGTTCGCCGGCGCCTGCATCGGCGAGTTCTTCCGCGACACCGGCCGCCACGCGCTCTGCATCTACGACGACCTCTCGAAGCAGGCCGTCGCCTACCGCCAGGTGTCGCTGCTGCTGCGGCGCCCGCCCGGCCGCGAGGCCTACCCCGGCGACGTGTTCTACCTCCACAGCCGGCTCCTCGAGCGCGCCGCCAAGATCATCGCCTCCGACGAGGTAGCGCGGCAGATGAACGACCTCCCGGAGAGCCTCCGCCCCCTCGTCAAGGGGGGTGGGAGCCTCACAGCGCTCCCCGTCATCGAGACGCAGGCCGGCGACGTCTCGGCCTACATCCCGACCAACGTGATCTCGATCACGGACGGGCAGATCTTCCTCGAGTCCAACCTCTTCAACGCCGGCGTCCGCCCCGCCATCAACGTCGGCATCTCGGTCTCCCGCGTCGGCGGCAACGCGCAGATCAAGGCGATGAAGAAGGTGGCCGGCTCGCTGCGGCTCGACCTCGCGCAGTACCGCGAGCTCGAGGCGTTCGCGAAGTTCGGCAGCGACCTCGACCCGGCGACGCAGCGCCAGCTCAACCGCGGCGCGCGGCTGGTCGAGATCCTCAAGCAGCCGCAGTACGACCCGGTGCCGGTCGAGGAGCAGGTGGCCATCATCTACGTGGCCGGCCAGGGCCTCATCGACCGCGTGCTGGTCGGGCGGGTGCGCGCCTTCGAGCGGGAGTTCCGCGAGGCGCTCCGCCTCAAGCACGCCGACGCCCTCGCCTCGGTCGCCCGCACCGGCACGCTCACCGACGAGGCCGTGGCCGCATTCGAGCAGGAGGCGAAGGACCTCGCCGCCGCCTACGCCGAGCAGCAGGCGGTGACCGCCTGAGTGATTGGTAATGGGCGATTGGCGATTGGAATCGCGGTCGCCCTACCAATCGCCAATCGCTAATCGCCCACCCCCAGACGAGCATGGCGAGTCTCCGCGACATCCGCAGCCGCATCGCGTCGGTCAAGAACACGCAGCAGATCACGCGCGCCATGAAGATGGTGGCGGCGGCGAAGCTGCGCCGGGCGCAGGAGCGGATCTTCACCACGCGGCCCTACGCGTTCAAGATCCGCGAGATGATCGGGCACCTCCGCCAGCGGCTCGACCCGCTCGCCCACCCGCTCTTCCGCCCGCGCGAGGAGGTCCGCGCCGCCCTCCTCATCGTGGTCACGAGCGACCGCGGGCTGGCCGGCGCCTTCAACACGAACATCCTCAAGCGCGCCGAGGAGCACCTCCGCGAGCACTACGCCGACCTCCGCGAGCGCGGCGCGCTCCACGTCCTCGCCGTCGGGCGGAAGGGCCACGAGTACTTCGCCAAGCGCGGCTACCCCCTCGTGGGCGACTTCCGCGGCGTGTTCAACGACCTCCGCTTCCCGAAGGCGGGCGAGATCGTGGACCTCGCCGTCGAGGGGTTCGAGGCCGGGGAGTGGGACGTCGTCGAGGTGGTCTACAACGAGTTCAAGAACACCATCTCGCAGAACCGCATCGTCGAGCAGCTGCTGCCGGTGCCGACGGGCGCGTTCGTGACGCCCGTCATGGCGGCGAGCGCGGACTACGGCGAGGCCGTCGAGGCGAAAGGGGAGGTGGAGTACCTCTTCGAGCCGAGCCCCGAGCAGCTCCTCGACCGGCTCATCCCGGAGTTCCTGCAGTACCAGCTCTGGCGGATGATGCTGGAGTCCAACGCCGCCGAGCAGGGGGCGCGGATGGTGGCGATGGACAACGCAACGACGAACGCGGGCGAGCTGCTGAAGAACCTCCAGCTCACCTACAACCGCGCCCGGCAGGCCGCCATCACCACCGAGATCATCGAGATCTCCTCGGGCGCCGAGGCGCTGAAGGCCGCGCAGGGCGCCTGACCTCACGAACGTCGGAGACATCGCGGCGGCCCCGTCGCGGCGACGGGGTCAGGGGGCGTCCAGCGGGGCGAAGTGGGCCGTGAAGTGGCGGAGGAACCGCTGCTGCTCCGTGATCCGCAGCCCCCGGACCGCCTCGCGCCGCGCGTACACGGCGAGGATCGCCTCGACCACGTAGTCCACGTGGCTCTGGGTGTAGACGCGGCGGGGGATGGCCAGCCGGACGAGCTCCATCGGGCCCGGGTGCTCCTCGCCCGTCTCGGGGTCGCGTCGCCCGAACATCACCGTCCCGATCTCGACGGCGCGGATGCCGGCCTCGCGGTAGAGCTCGACGACGAGCGCCTGCCCCGGCAGCTCGAGTGGCGGGACGTGCGGGAGGAACGCCGCCGCGTCGAGGTAGACGGCGTGGCCGCCGGGCGGCTGCACGATGGGCACGCCCGCGCGGGCGATGTGCTCGCCGAGGTAGGTCGTCGACGTGATGCGGTAGCGGAGGTAGTCCTCGTCGAGCGCCTCGCGGAGGCCGACGGCGATGGCGTCGAGGTCGCGCCCGGCGAGGCCGCCGTAGGTGGGGAACCCCTCGGTCAGGATCAGCAGCTCCTCCTCCTGCGCGGCCAGGAGGTCGTCGTTGGTCCCGAGGAATCCGCCGATGTTGGCCATCCCGTCCTTCTTGGCCGACATCGTGCAGCCGTCGGCGTAGGAGAACAGCTCGCGCGCGATCTCCAGCGGCATCCGGTCCGCGTACCCCTCCTCGCGCTGCTTGATGAACCACGCGTTCTCGGCGAACCGGCACGCGTCGATGTAGAGGGGGATGCCGTACTCGCGGCAGACGGCCGAGACCGCGCGCACGTTCGCCATCGAGACGGGCTGCCCGCCGCCCGAGTTGTTCGTCACCGTCAGCATGCACAGCGGGATGCGCTCGCGGCCGACCTCCGCGATGAGCGCCCGCAGCCGCTCGACGTCCATGTTGCCCTTGAAGGGGTGCCACACAGCGGGCACGCGGCCCTCCGGGATCACGAGGTCCACCGCCTCGGCCCCCGTGAACTCGACGTTAGCCCGCGTCGTGTCGAAGTGGGTGTTGCTGGGGACGACGTCGCCGGGCTTGCACATCGTCGAGAACAGGATGCGCTCGGCGGCGCGGCCCTGGTGCGTCGGGAGGACGTGCCGGAACCCGAAGATGTCCTGGACGGCCTCCCTGAAGCGGTACCACGAGCGGCTGCCGGCGTAGGCCTCGTCCCCGCGCATCACCGCTGCCCACTGCTCGCTGCTCATCGCGGCCGTCCCGCTGTCGGTCAGCAGGTCGATCAGCACGTCCTCGGCGCGGAGGAGGAACACGTTGTAGTGGGCCTCGGCCAGCCGCGCCTCCCGCTCCTCGCGCGTGGTGAGCCGGATGGGCTCGACCGACTTGATCTTGAACGGCTCGATGATCGTGCGCATACGCACCCGGGGCGGCGATGAGGGCCAAGGTAGGCCGCTGCACCCGTCGCATTTCCGCAGATTCGTGGAAGGCGGCTGCCCAGGCCGGCTCGGGAACCGACGCTTCTGACCTACTTTGCCTCCCCGTCCTGCCCGTCCCCAGACCCTGCGAGGGTACGCCATGGAAGAACGACTCGTTGAAGCCGTCAAGCGTGAGGTCGCCAAGTACGCGGAGGTCACGCCGGACGAGGTCCAGCTCGACGACCTGTTCGAGACCCTCGGCGTCGACTCCCTGGACGCCGTCGGCCTCGTCGCCGACCTCGAAGAGGAGTTCGAGGTGACGGTCCCGGACGACGCCCTCACGAGCATCTACACCGTGGGGGACGCCGTCGCCGTCTTGCGTCAGGCCCTCGACGGGGCCGAGGACGACCAGGGCTGAGAGGGAGCGATGGAGCGCCGCGTCGTCGTCACGGGGATCGGTGTGGTCTCGGCGCTGGGCCCCGACGCTTCGTCGTTTCGCCGGGGCCTCCAGGCGGGCCGCCCCGGCATCGCGCCCATCGAGCGGGTGGACCGGTCGCTGTTCCGCTTCCAGCACGGGGCCGAGGCGCGGGGCTACGACCCCGAGGCGCACTTCTCGCCGAAGGCGCTCATGGCGCTCGACCGGTTCGCCCAGTTCGCCCTGGTGGCGACCCGCGAGGCCCTCGCCGACGCCGGCCTCCCCAGAACGCTCGAGGCGAAGGCGCGGACGGCCGTCGTCACCGGGTCGAGCATGGGCGGGCAGGACACCCAGGACGCCGGGTTCGCGCGGCTCTACCGCGATGGGCGCCGCCGGCTCGACCCGCTGTCCGTGCCGCGCACCATGGCGAACGCGGGGGCCAGCCACATCTCGATGGCGCACGGGTTCGGCGGCCCCGCCTACACCGTCTCGTCGGCGTGCTCCTCGGCCAACCACGCCATCGGGCAGGCGTTCTGGATGGTGCGCAGCGGGCTCGTGGACGCCGCCGTTGCGGGCGGGAGCGAGGCCCCGTTCAGCTACGGCAGCCTCAAGGCGTGGGAGGCGCTCCGCGTCGTTTCGACGGACACCTGCCGGCCCTTTTCGAAGGACCGGAGCGGGATGATCCTGGGCGAGGGCGGAGCCATGCTCGTGCTCGAGTCCTTGGAGCAGGCCGCTGCGCGGGGGGCGGCGGTCTACGGCGAGATCGTCGGGTTCGGGATGTCCGCCGACGCGCACCACCTCACGCAGCCCTCGCCCGACGGGGCCGCCGCCGCCATCCGGGCGGCGCTCCGCGACGGCGGCCTCGCGCCCGAGGCGGTCGGCTACGTGAACGCGCACGGCACCGGCACGCTCGCCAACGACCCGATGGAGACGGCCGCCCTGCGGACCGTCTTCGGCGCGCACGCCGGCCGCCTCGCCGTGAGCTCGACGAAGTCGATGCACGGCCATGCCCTCGGCGCCGCCGGCGCCCTGGAGGCCGCGGCCACCCTCCTCGCCCTCCGCCACGGCTGGCTCCCACCCACGGCCAACTTCACCGAGCCCGACCCGGACTGCGACCTCGACGTCGTCCCGAACGCCGCACGCGAGGCCGAGGTGGACGTCGCGATCTCCAACTCCTTCGCCTTCGGCGGGCTCAACGCCGTCCTCGCCTTCCGGCGCTGGCGGGCCTAGGCCGCGTCGAGCCCCGATGGTCGAGCACCCCCACCGGGTCGTGCCGGCGGGGGCGCTCGCGTTCGGCGGGGCGGGCCGCTCTCCCTCGGTCCGCCCCGCCGGGGGGACGACACACGGTCTCAGGCGGCGGCCCGCATCATCACGGTGTACTCCCGGAGCACGGCGGCCTCGGTGGTCACCTCGCGGAGCCGGTGCTTGATCACGTCGCCGACGGAGACGATGCCGACGAGCTGGCCCGCCTGCACGACGGGGAGGTGGCGGAGACGTCGCGTCGTCATCCGCGCCATCAGCGTGTGGAGCGAGTCGTCGGGCGTGCACGTCGGCGCCTCGGCCATGACGGCGCGGACGGGGAGCGCGAGCGCCGCCGCCCCGCGCGCGGCGACGGCCTCGACGAGCACGCGCTCTGAGAACATCCCCACGAGCCTCCCACCCTCGACGACGGGCAGCGCACCGACGGTCCGGCGCGCGAGGAGGTCCGCCGCCGCGGCGACGGGGGTGTGGGCGGGGACGGTGAGGACGAAGGAGCCCTTCTGGCGGAGGATCTCGCGGACGGCCATGGCTGGTAGCGGCTGGGTGGGTTGGAAGCTCACACGTCCTTCATCCAAACCGATGCCAAACCACCGCCGCCGCCCCGAGACCCGTTTCCGGGGCGCCTGGAGGCCGTGAACGCGCATCACGTGCGCGAGGTCGCTGGATCGTGCGCAGACGGACACAGCAGCGCCCCCGCCGGGCCGTTCCGACGGGGGCGCTGCGCAGACTGCCCGGGGCAGAGATCTTACCGCAGCAGCGTGAGCCGCTGCGTCTGCACCGTGCCGCCGGCGTCGAGGCGGACGAGGTAGACCCCGCTCGGGAGCCGGCTCCCGTCGAAGGCGGCCTCGTGCGTGCCCGCCTCGACGGCGCCGTCCACGAGCACGGCGACCTCGCGGCCGAGGAGGTCGTAGACGGTCAGCCGCACGGCCGCCGGCGCCTCCAGCGTGAAGCGGACGGTGGCCCGCTCGGCGGCGGGGTTGGGGTACGCCGTGAACGCCGCCTCGGTCGTGGCCGAGGCCGCCGGCGCGGCCGGCGCCGCCGAGAGCCCCTGGGCGGCGAGCTCTTCGGGCGTGGGCGTGAGGTCGATGAGGCCGTCCACCAGGACGAACGGGGCTTCCTCCATCAGCAACGGCGCGGCGGCGGGGCCGTCGGTGGCCTTCCCGCTCGCGGACTGCGCCGCGGCGGTGAGGGGCGCGAGGAGGCCGAGCGCGAGCACGGCCACGGGAAGCATTCGGTGTAGAAGCATGGGCGTAGACGGGATGGGTTGAAACGGAGAGGGCTGCGATAAGATAGGGCGCCGGGGCCGCGTGGCGGCGGCGCCCTACGCGTCGGCGAAGGCAGCGCGGGCGGCGGCGCGGCGGCGCTGCTCGATCCGTTCGAGCTGGTCCTCCGCGCGCCGCCCGAGCGCACCGAAGTCAACGTCGCTGAGCCGGCCGTTGGTGCGGGCGAGGTCCTCGAGCACGACCCAGAGCGCGCGCTTGCCGCGGACGCCGAGGAGCAGCGCCTCCAGCATCTCGACGAGGGCGAGGCGCTCGTCGATGAGCCGGTGCCGGAGGGCGAGCGCCTTCTCGGCCGCCGCTGCCGCCGCGTTCTTCAGCCGGCTCGGCTCGGCGCCTACGCGGGCGAGCACGTCCTCCAGTGCCCCCCTGTCCGCCTCGATCTCGCTGAGGAGCGCCTCGAAGAACGCGTCGGTCCCGCCGTCCCACCGCCCCCGCGCGTCCCTCAACAGCGCGGTGGCCTTGAGGGCGCCGGTGAGGTGGTCCTCGAGGTACGCGTGCAGGCGGGCTTCGGAGTCCTTGTCCATGTCAGAGGGAAGAGGGCAGGTCGTCAATCCAGCTCGGCGATGAGGGCCTCGTTGGGGTGAAGCGTGAGGCGGCCCCCGACGCGCTCCCCCTCCCGCTCGGCGTGGGTGCCGAGGAGGACGACCCCGACGTGGTCTTCGAGATCGAGCGTCTGCGGCTCGGCGCCGAGGTTGAGCGCGACGAGGAGCCGGTCGTCTCCGGAAGCGGGATCTGCGACCTCGCGGAGGTAAGCCATCGCGTCGCCGTCGGCGGGATGGGGGGTGTAGAGACCGGCCGTGAGCGCGCGCCGTTCGCGGCGGAGGGCGAGGAGGCGGCGGTAGAACGCGAGCATCGAGGCGGGGTCCCCGCGCTGCGCCTCCACGTTGCGCGTCTCGTAGTCCGGGTGGAGGGGGAGCCAGGGGGTGCCGGTGGTGAAGCCGCCGCCGGCGGAGGCGTCCCACGGCATCGGCGCGCGCTGGGGGTCGCGGCTGAAGGCGAGGCTGAGGCGGAGGCCCTGGGGGTCACGCATCTGGCCCTCGGTGAGGGGCACGTCCTCGAGCCCCAGCTCGTCGCCGTAGTACATCGTGGGGGTGCCGCGGAGGGTGAGGAGCAGGACGGCCGCCACGCGCGCCTGCGCCCGCCCCACGCGCGTGGCGATGCGGCTCTTGTCATGGTTCGAGAGCACCCAGTTGGGCCAGGCGCCCCCCGGCAGCGCCCCCTCGTAGGCCCGGACGGCCGCGTCGATCTCGCGGGCGTCCCACGGCAGTGTGATGAGCTGGAAGTTGAACGGGAGGTGGACGCCGGGGTCCTCCTGCCCGTAGTACGTCACGAGCTGCTCGATGGGGAGGTAGATCTCACCGATGAGCACGCGGCCGTCGTAGCCGTCAGCGATCCGCCGCATCTCGGCGGCGAGGGCGTGCACCTCCGGCTGGTCCGTCGAGAACGCCGGGAGGAGGCGGTGGTAGGGGAGGTGCCCCTCCTCCCACTCCGGGTTGAGCGGGTTGTCGCGAAGCCGCGCGTCCTTGATGATGCGGGCGCGGGCGGGGCCGGCGTTCCCGCCGCGCGGCCTTCTCCCGGGGCGGGCGTCTCCAAAACGAAGCCCCGCTCCGAGACAGGAGCGGGGCTTCGCACGTGGGCCCTGCGGGATTCGAACCTGCGACCTCTCGCGTGTGAGGCGAGCGCTCTAAACCGCTGAGCTAAGGGCCCGAGCAGGCGGGCGGTGAAGGTAGCGCGGCGCCCGATCCCCACGCAAGCGCGGCGTATGGAGCGTGTGTGAGAGCCGCCGCCCGAAAAAGAAACCGACCGGCCGAGGGGGCGGCCGGTCGGTCGACGCGCGGACCGAGGAGGGCGGGGGCGTTCGGTCCGCGCGGAGCGCGAGCTAGCGCGCTCAGTTGGCGCTCGGGGTGTAGACCTCCTTGAGCAGGCCCTGCAGCTTCGTCCGGCCGCGGTTGATCCGGCTCTTGACCGTCCCCATCGGGAGCCCGGTGATCTCGGCGATCTCCTCGTAGGCGAGCTGCTGCACGTCGCGCAGCACGACGACCTCGCGGAACTCCTCGGGGATCTGCTTGAGGGCCTCCTGGATATGGCGGTCCTGGATCGTGCTCTCGGTGTGGGTGTCCGGCGCGAACGTCTCGTCCGGGATCTCGACCTCGTACTCCTCGTCGTCGCGGTTGACGGACTGGAGGGAGTAGAGCCGGCGGCGCTTCCGCTTCCGGTACTCGGAGCGGGCGAGGTTGCCGGCGATGGTGTAGAGCCACGTCGAGAACTTCGCGATGCGGCGGTAGGAGTGGCGGTTGCGGTAGACGCGGAGGAACGTCTCCTGGAGGAGGTCCTCGCACTCCTTCATGTCGCCGAGGAAGCGGTAGATGTAGTTCGTCAGGGGGTCCTTGTACCGGCTCACGAGGATGTCGAAGGCCTCGACCGTGCCGGCCTGGAACTGCGACATGAGGTCCTCGTCCGTCATCTGGACGAGGGTGTCGTAGTGCTTGTTGGCGGCGTGCTGGAGCCGGTGGGCCTTCGTGAACGTCTGCTTCTTCAGCGTGTTCGGCATGGGGGCTACCTCTGGTGGCGGGAGGCCGCGGCGCCGGGGGAGTGCTACCGCAGCAAGTTTGTCAGCAGGCCCGGAATCGGACAAGGACCGTGCCTCGACGCTCGGCTAAACAACCGAATCCGGGTTAGAACCCCGGCTCGACGGGGTTATTGTGTCGGGGAGGGGGTGCTCGGGTGAAGATTCAGGATGGCCCTGACTGCCGCGCGCGCAGGCGCGCCAGGGTGAGGGTGAGGACGAGGCGGGCGTCGCGCTCCGAGCCCCCCTTGAGCTCGTCGTCGGCGGCGAGGAGCGCCTCGAAGGCGCGGGCGAGCTCGGCGGCGCGGAAGCGGCGCACGGCGGTGAGGTACTCGCGGAGGAAGAACGGGCTCACGCCAATGTGGCGCGCCATCTCCGCCTCGGGCAGCCGCTGCTGGAGACACGCTGACAGCTTCCACAGCCGCCCGAAGTAGGCCGCCAGCACGGCGACGATCCCGATCGCCTCGCTCCGGCGGTTCGACGCCTGCGCCAGCAGCGCCTCGCCGATGGCGAGGGCACGGGCGTGCTCCCCCTGCCCCACGGCCTTCTGCAGCTCGAACACGTTGTGCTCGCGGGAGTGCCCGGCCGCGCGCACGACGTCCTCCTCCGTCACGGCCTTCTGCTCCCCGACGTAGGCGACGAGCTTGTCGACCTCGGCCGCCGCCGCCCGGAGGTCGGTCCCGACGGCCTCGGCGATCATCTGCGCGGCGGCCCCCTCCGCCTTGTACCCCTTCGCCTTCAGGCGGGCGGCGATCCAGCCGGGCATCTGGCGGTCGTAGAGCGGCTTGAACTCGGCCCACACGGCGTGCTGCTTCAGCGCGCGGTACGGGTGCTGCGTGAGGTTCGGCCGCCCGTTGCACAGCAGGAGCACGACGGCGTGCGGGTTCGGCCGCTCGGCGTAGCCCGCGAAGAGCCGGTTCTCGTCGAGCTTCTCGAACGCGCGCACGACGACGACGCGCCGCTCGGCCATCATCGGGTACTGGCCGCACTGGGCGAGGACGGCCGGCGCGCTCGCCTCCGGGCCGAAGACCACGTCGAGGTTGAAGTCGCGCTCGTGCGGGGCCAGCGCGTGCTCGATGAGGAGCCCCTGCAACTCGTCCATCAGGAACCCCTCCTCGCCGAAGAAGAAGTAGAGCGGCTGGAGGTGCCGGTGCCTGAAGGCGGTGGCGAGGTCGTCGTAGGCGGCGCCGGTCTTCGAGGCCATGGGGGACGGAGCGGGGCAAGGTGGGGATCGCGCGGGGCGCACGGCGGCTGAATCAAACGGCCCGCGCTGTCACCCCTGCGGCACGCCCGGCCCGCTCCCGGACGGCGACCCCAATTTACGAACGGGCGCGTTCACTTCCGAGAGGAGAATGGGCGGAATGTGCAACGTACGCCCGAGGCCCTCGGACGACCGCGGCGCCTACGAGCCCGTCAGCTGTGCCTCGTGGAGGCGATACGCGAGCGCGCGGAGGACGTCGGCGTCGTGGCGGACGACGCGGAGGAGGAGGTCGTAGAGCGTGACGGGGGCGTCCTCCAGCGTGGCCTCGCGCGCCCACACCTCCTCCGACAGCGCCCCGACGCGCGCGACGAGCGCAGCGCGGGCGCTCCGCACGTCCTCGACGAGCGCGTCGAGACCCTGCCCCGGACCAGATCCGGGATCGCGGGCGTTCGCGCCCTCCTCAGGCTCAGCCCCGGTGGGCACGAGGGCGGGCCGCTCCTCCGCCTCCAGCCGCGCGATCCAGCCCGGGTACACCTCGCGGTCGAGGCGGGCGAGGTAGACGAGGGTCTCTTTGAGCGAGCGGTCGCCGGGGAGCGGCGCCCCTTCGAGGGCCCACGCCGGGAGGCCGGCGAGCAGCGGCGCGAGCGCGGCGACCTCGTCGGCCAGCCAGCCGAGTTGGTCGAGGAGCGCGGCGCGGCGCTCGGCGAGCGCGGCGGGGTCGCGCAGCGGCTCGCGGTAGCGGTCGAGGTCCATGGGATTGCGGAGTTCGGAATGCGGAGTGCGGAATTTCTCCGTCTGCGCCCCGCAATCACGTCACGCCGCGTCCGCGGCGGCCTCCGCGTCCGGCGCCTCCTCGTCGTCGGCCGTGGCGACGGCCTCCTCGATGCGGGCGAGGTAGTCGAGGCGGTTGCGGAGGGTGTGGATGTTGTTCTCCTCCTGGAAGTCCCAGCGCTGGCCGAACTGGGGGTTCCGCCGGAGGGCGAGCCAGTCGAGCCGGTCCTTCAGGCGCTCCTTGGGGTAGAGGAGGCGGTCGAGCCCGAAGACGGCCTCCTCACGGCGCTGGAACGTCATGTCGTACTCCTTCGACATCACGATGGCCTCCTCGGGGCAGACCTCCTCGCAGTAGCCGCAGTAGATGCACCGGAGCATGTTGATTTCGAACCACTCCGGCTCGCGCTCCTTGATGTCGTCGTAGACCTCGTGGGCCTGCATCGAGATGGCGAGGGGGGGGCAGACGCGGGCGCAGAGGCCGCAGGCGACGCAGCGGGGGCGCCCCTCCTCCTCGACGAGCACGGGCCGGCCGCGGTAGGCGTCGGGCGGGTAGAACTGCTCCTCGGGGTACTCGAAGGCGTAGCTCTCCAGCTTCACCTTGCTGGCGGAGTAGCCGAGGCCGCGGAAGACCTCGGGGAGGTAGAGGCGCTCCCAGAAGTTGAGCTTCCGCTCGGTGGGCGTGGCGTTGTTGACCGGGGTGCCGGGCATCGGGGGAAAGGCTGCGCGAGGGGCGCCAAGATACGCCCGCCCCCCGCCGCAGTTCGGCGCCGGCGCACCTTCACCGCGGGCTCACTTCCGCTTGAACGTGAGCGTGAGCGGGACGCCCTCGAACCCGAACGCGGCGCGGAGCCGGTTCTCGAGGTAGCGGCGGTAGCTCTCCTTGACGCCCTGGGGGTGGTTGCAGAAGAAGGCGAAGACGGGCGGGCGCTCGCGCACCTGCGAGGCGTACTTGATCTGGACGTAGGCGCCGCGGTAGCTCGGGGGGTGCTGCGCCTGCACGGCCGCCTGCACCACCTCGTTGAGCTGCGCCGTCGGTACCCGCTTGGCCCGCTCGTCGTGGACCCGGAGTGCCACGTCGAGCACCTTCGTGGCGCGCTGGCCGGTGAGCGCCGAGACGAACACGAACGGGACGTAGTCGAGCATGCCGAGGCGGGCGCGCACGGCGGCCTCGAAGTCCCGCATCGTGTTCGTCTCCTTCTCGACGAGGTCCCACTTGTTGACGGCGACGACGAGCCCCTTCTTCATCTGCTCGGCCTCGCGGAGCACCCTCGCGTCCTGCGTCTCGAGCCCCTGCGTGGCGTCGAGCAGCAGCACGGCGACGTCGCAGTGCTGGATGGCGCGCTCGGTGCGGAGGGCGGCGTAGAACTCGACGTTCTCCGTCACGCGCGCCTTCTTCCGCAGCCCGGCCGTGTCCACGAGGACGACCTCGCGGCCGTCGTGGACCAGCCGCGCGTCGACGGCGTCGCGCGTGGTGCCGGGGACCTCGGTGACGATGCTCCGGGTCTGCCCGAGGAGCCGGTTCGTGAGGGACGACTTGCCCACGTTGGGGCGGCCGATGAACGCGATGCGCGGGGCCTCGTCGGCCTCGTCCGCGGGCGCCTCCTCGGGGAGCGCCGCCACGACGGCGTCGAGGAGCTCGCCGGTGCCGGAGCCGTTCACGGCGCTGATCGGGAAGACCTCCCCGAGCCCGAGGCGGTAGAACTCGGCCGCCTCCAGGCGGCGGGCCGGGTTGTCGGCCTTGTTGGCGGCGACGAACACGGGCTGCTTCGCCTTCCGCAGCCGCCCGGCGATCTCCTCGTCGAGGTCGGTGATGCCCGTCGTGACGTCGCCGACGAAGACGATGACGTCGGCCTCGTCGAGGGTGAGGTGGACCTGCTCGCGGATGGCGGCCTCGAAGCGCTCCTCGGAGCGGGGCACGAGGCCGCCGGTGTCCACGAGGTCGAACGTGCGCCCCGTCCACTCCGCCTCGCCGTAGAGCCGGTCGCGCGTCACGCCGGGCTGGTCGTGCGTGATGGCGTCGCGGGCCTCGGTGAGCCGGTTGAACAGCGTGCTCTTGCCGACGTTGGGCCGGCCGACGATAGCGACGAGGGGCACGAGGAGAAGAGAAGTTGGAAGTGGGAAGTGAGAAGGCGCCGGGGCACCGAGCGGCCCGTTGAACGCCGGAGGCCGCGGGAGGATCGGGAAATGCTACGGGCGGTCCGAGCCGGGCGCCTCGCCTCGTGATACAGCCGCTACCGGGCGGGCCGCCGGGGCAACTCCGCCGCGCGCCCGCCGTTCCTAGCCCGTCGCGCCCCTGCTGTCCGATGCCCCGCGCCCTGCTCTCCCCCCTCTTCGCCGCCGCGCTCCTCCTCACGGCCATGCGCTGCGCCGGCCCGGCCGCCGACGCCCCTGCAGAGAACGCACCGGGCGATGACGTGTCGGCCGCCGTCTCCACCGTCCTCCCCTCCGGCCCCGTCGGCGCCTCCGTAGTCCCGGCCGACCCCGACACGGCGCTCTTCGCGGCCGGGTGCTTCTGGTGCGCGGAGACGGCCTTCGAGGGCCGCGACGGCGTCCTCGCCGTCGTCTCCGGCTTCGCCGGCGGCACCGTCCCCGCCCCCACCTACGACGAGGTCACCCGCGGCGGCACGGGCCACTACGAGTCGGTCCTCGTCGTCTACGACCCCGACGTGATCTCGTACGAGCGGCTCCTCGACATCTTCTGGCGCAACGTGGACCCGTTCCAGGCCGACGGCCAGTTCTGCGACGTCGGCCCCTCCTACCGCGCGGCGATCTTCCCCCTCGACGCCGCGCAGCGCCGCCTCGCCGAGGCGTCGAAGGCCGCGGTCCAGGCGCGGTTCGGGGAGGCCGCCGTGACGGAGATCCTCCCCGCCACGCCGTTCTACCCGGCCGAGGACTACCACCAGGACTTCTGGCGGAAGGACCCCGACCGCTACTACTCCTACCGCGCGGGCTGCGGCCGCGACGCCCGCCTCGAGGCCATCTGGGGCGACGAGGCCGGCGCCGACCCCGCCATCGCCACGCACTGACCGTCACCGCCATGCGAGCCTCCCGCTGCTCCCCCCTCCTCGGCCTCGGTCTCGCCGCCGCCCTCGCGCTGGCCGGCTGCGCCCCGAGCACGCCCTCGAACGCCCAGGCCGCCGGCGCAACAGCGCGCCCCGACCGCGACTCCCTCCGCGCCGTGCTCACGCCCCTGCAGTACCACGTCACGCAGGAGGGCGGCACCGAGCGGGCGTTCGACAACGAATACTGGGACCACCACGAGGCCGGCATCTACGTCGACGTCGTCTCGGGCGAGCCGCTGTTCTCCTCGCTCGACAAGTTCGACTCCGGCACGGGCTGGCCCTCGTTCACACGCCCCCTCGCGCCTGAGAACATCGTCCAGATGGAGGGCGAGCAGTTCGGGCGGCTGGCCGCCGAGGTCCGCAGCGCCGGCGCCGACTCCCACCTCGGCCACGTCTTCGATGACGGCCCGGCGCCGACGGGGCTCCGCTACTGCGTCAACTCGGCCGCCCTGCGGTTCGTCCCCGTGGACCGGCTCGCGGACGAGGGCTACGCCGAGTACCTCCCGTTCTTCGAGGGCCACGCCGGGGGCCACTGACCCCCGGCGCGGCACACGCTACCGCACGAGCGTGAGGCGCCGCGAGGCCGCGAACGCCGCCCCCGTCACGCGGACGAGGAGAGCGACCACGCGGCGGCCGCGGGGCATCCGCGGAAACTCCGTGTGGTTGCTACGGCGTTTCAGCCGCCCCTCTCAACCGCCCTTCTACGACCATGAGAACCCTCCTCCTACGTACCCTCTTCCTCAGCCTCCTCGCCGCCCCCCTCGCCCTCACGGGGTGCGAGACCGACACCGAGATCGATCAGGAGCCCGACGGCGGCGTCGAGGTCGAGCGCGACACGGCCGTCGGCGTGGACGGTAACGACGCCGAGGCCGCGCTCGATACCGTCGGCGCCGCCCTCGAGCGCGCCGGCGAGGCCATCGAGGAGACCGCTCGCGACGCCGCCGACGCCATAGACGACGCCGTGGACGGCGATACCCTGAACGAGCACTGAGCCCACCCTCCTGCCCTCGGCCGAGGCCGGGCCCCGCGTGGGGTCCGGCCTCGCCGCGTTCAGGGGGCCAGCCGCGTGATCGCCCAGCCCCCCGCGCCGTCGGGCGCGTACTCGAGGCGGTCGTGGAGCCGACTCGGGCGACCCTGCCAGAACTCGAACCGGTCCGGGACGACGCGGAAGCCGCCCCAGAACGGGGGGCGCGGCGGGTCGGCGCCGGCGAAGCGGGCCTCCACCTCGGCGAGCCGGGCGTCGAGGGCGGCGCGGTCGGGGAGCGGGCGGCTCTGGGGGGAGGCCCAGGCGCCGAGGCGGCTGCCCGGCGGGCGGCTGGCGAAGTAGGCGTCGGCCTCGGCGTCGGCCACGCGCTCGACGCGGCCTTCGACGCGCACCTGCCGCTCGACCTCGGGCCACCAGAAGACGAGAGCGGCGCGGGGGTTGGCCTCCAGCTCCCCGGCCTTCCGGCTTTCGAGGTTGGTGAAGAAGGTGAGGCCGCGGGCATCGACCCCCTTCAGGAGCACGACCCGCGCGGAGGGACGGCCGTCCGGGGAGGCCGTGGCGAGCGTCATCGCGTTGGGCTCGCGGGCGCCGGCGGCGACGGCCTCGACGAGCCACGCCTCGAACTGGACGAGGGGATCGGGATGCGCGGCGTCCTCGGAGAGAGCGGCGCGGGCGTAGTGCGCCCGGAGGGCGGCGACGTCTACGGCGTCGGGCATGGCGGCGGGGGCGGGGCGCCGCAATATCGCACCGGCTCCAGCCGGCGTCAGTCGGCCTCACCCGCCGTCGCCGGCTGCCCCGCGGCGCCGTCGCCCGCGGCGTGCGCGCCCGGTCCCGTCGCGACGAAGTGGAGGGTGGCCTCCGCCACCGGCGGGGGGGCGGCCGGCGCCTCCGGGGGCAGGGACGGGTCTCCGAGCAGCTCGTCGAGGAGGTCGAGGAGCTGCCCCTTCGAGAACGGCTTGGAGAGGTAGCCGCTGAAGCCGGCGTGGAGGAACCGCTCGCGGTCGCCCGGCAGCGCGTAGGCGGTGAAGGCGACGATGGGGACGTCGGCGTAGGCGGGGAGGGCGCGGAGCTGGCGCATGACGTCCTCGCCCGAGACGTCGGCGCCGAGGTTGATGTCGAGGAGGACGGCGTCGTAGGCGGTGCGGCCGGCGGCGTCGAGCCCCTCGCGGGCGGTGCCCACGGTGTCGATGGCGAAGGTGCCGCGGAGCATGCGGCCGAGGAGGAGGCACGTGTTCGCGTTGTCGTCCACGACGAGGAGGCGGCCACGCACCGGGGCCGCCCCCGGCGCCGGCTCCTCCGGCGCGGCCTCGGCGGCGACGCGCGGGAAGGCGACGGTGAACACGCTCCCCTCCCCCTTCACGCTCTCGACGGCGATGCGCCCCCCCATCCGCTCGACGAGCTCGCGCGTGATGGTGAGGCCGAGGCCGCTCCCCTCGTGGCTCCGCCCGATGCCGGTGGACTCCTGCTCGAACTCGTTGAACAGCCGCGACAGGAACTCCGGCGCGATGCCGACGCCGGTGTCGCGGACGCGGAGGACGGCCTCCGTCGCCGTCGCGTCCACCTCGACGGTGACGCCGCCCTGCTCGGTGAACTTGACGGCGTTGCCGACGAGGTTGGTGAGGATGCGGTGGAGGGCGCTGCCGTCGACGGCGGCCTCGGCGTCGGGGGCGAGCACGCGGGCCTCGAGCGTGAGGCCGCGCTCCCGCGCCAGCGGCTGCATGAGCCGGGCGCACTCCTCGGCGGCCGGCCCGAGCGGGCGCGGCTCCAGCAGCAGCTCCATCCGCCCGGCCTCGAGGCGCGCGAGGTCGAGCACCGAGTTCAGCGTGTCCATGAGCCGCCGCCCGCTCTTCTCGATGAGCGCGACGAACTCCCGCTGCTGCGGGTCCGTCACCTCCTCGGCGAGGATGCCGGCGAAGCCGAGGATGCCCGTGAGCGGGGTGCGGATCTCGTGGCTCATGTTCGCGAGGAACGCGCTCTTGAGGCGGGCCACCTCCTCGGCCTGCTCCTTGGCGCGGACGAGCACGGCCTCGGCCCGCTTCCGCTCCGTCACGTCGCGCGCGTTGAGGACGAGGCCGCCCACGACGGCGTCGGCCAGCCGGTTCGTCGCGGCGCTCTCGACGTAGACGTAGTGCCCCTCGGCGTGGCGCACGCGGCACTCGACGGAGCCGAGGTCGCCGGCCCGGCGGAGCGACCGCCGGAAGAGGGCGCGGACGCGGCGGCGGTCCTCGGGGTGGACGAACGCGAACGGCGACTGCCCCAGCAGCGCCTCCGGGGCGTAGCCGAGCACGCGCGCGACGGAGGGGCTGAGGTAGGTGAGCGCGCCGTCGCGGTCGAGGACGGCCGTGACGTCGGAGGCGTTCTGGACGAGGGAGCGGAAGCGCTCCTCGCTCTTGCGCAGGGCCTGCTGCGCGCGCCGCTGCGCCGTCACGTCCTCGACCGTCCCCTCGTAGTACCGCGCCGTGCCGTCGGCGTCGTAGACGCAGCGGGCGTTGAGGCGGACGTGCCGGTGCCGCCCGTCCTTCCGCTTCCACACCGCGGCGAACTGCTGCACCTCCCCCTCGCGCTCGACCTCCTCGCGGAAGCGCGCCCGCTGCTCGGGGTCCACGTACACGGCGTCCTCCAGCGCCAGCGCCTTCACCTCCTCGACCGTGTCGTAGCCGAGGAGGCGCACGAGCGCGGGGTTGACGACGATCACCTGCCCGTCGGGCGTGGTGCGGTAGACGCCGAGGGGGACGCGCTCGAAGAGGGAGCGGTAGCGGGCCTCGCTGTGGGAGAGCGCCGCGCGGAGCTGGCCGAGCCGCCCGTTGAGGAGGCGGAGCTCGCGGAGCGTCTGCCCCTCGTAGAGCCACCCCCACACGAACGCGAACACCGACGCCGTGCTCACGCTCAGGAACGCGGCGAGGTCGAGGAGCGGCTGCGGCGTGGCGTGGGGGAACGGGTGCCCGTCGAGGGTGAGCGCGTAGAGGAACCCGATCCCGGCCACGTTGAGGAGCGCGCTCACGAGGGAGAGCCACGGGCCCACCGAGAGCGCCGCCGCCAACGGGACGAGCGCGGCCCAGTAGAGGATGGGGTCGCTGAGGCCGGCGTCGGTGTAGGCCTGGATGAAGACGATGAGCGTGTTGAGCACGCACACGAGCGAGCCCGGCACCACGTGGCTCCGCGTGAGCCGCAGCAGGAACGGGCTCCCCAGCACGGCCAGCCCGAACGCCGCCGCCACCGCCGACTGCGCGCGGAGGCCGGACTCCCAGAGCTGCTGGGCCAGCACCGCGTAGAACGGCACCATCGCGAACGCCATCAGCACCACGAACCGCGCGCGGCGGCGGGTGTCGAGGGCGGCCCGACGGAGGCGCTCCGGCAGGAACCAGTCCGCCAGCCGGCGGAACGCGGTGAAGCGGAGGCCCCCGTCCTCCGGCTCGCCGGCGCGCACGGCCGCCAGCAGCGCCGCGTCGTCGAGGCGCTCGGGAGGGGCCGAGAGCAGGGCCGGCTCCGGTGGAACGGGCTGGGGCATGGTGAAGGCGGGGTTCGCCCGTGGGGTATCGGCCGGCCGGGCGCCGTCCTTAGACCCTGCCGGCGAGGTTTTCGCGGGGAGCATCCCCCTTCGTTTCACGCACATGCCCGGGCGCGCGCGCCCCGTTTTCGACGCCCCTTCGTGCGCACCCCCCGCCCGGGCGCGTAGCTTTGCGCCCCTTCGCGCCCGCCGCCACGCGACGCGGCCGACGCCCCCCGGACGCCCCCACCCGCCCGGCACCCCGCGCGCTCGCGCCTCATGAAGCTCCCGTTCTTCCTGGCTCGCCGGTTCGTCGCCGGCGAGACGCTCGACGAGGCCCTCACCGTCGTCGACCGCCAGCTCGACGACGGCCTCTACGTCACGCTCGACCTCCTCGGCGAGCACGTCGAGGAGCCCGAGCGGGCCGAGGCGTTCACGCGCGAGTACGTCGACCTCGTCCAGCGCCTGTCCCAGCGCCGCCGCGGCCGTGACGCCAACATCTCGATCAAGCTGTCCATGATCGGGCAGGTGATCGACCACGACCTCTGCGTCGCCAACCTCCGCCGCCTGCTCGCCGTCGCCCGGCAGACCCACACCTTCGTCCGCCTCGACATGGAGGGGACGGACCTCACGCAGTCCACCCTCGACATCTTCGAGGAGGTCTACCCCGACTTCCGCGACCACGTCGGCGTCGTGCTCCAGGCGTACCTCCGGAGGACCGAGCGGGACGTCGAGCGGATGTGCTCCCTGAAGGCGCGCGTCCGCCTCTGCAAGGGGGCCTACGCCGAGCCGGAGCGGTACGCCTTCCAGGACATGGAGACCATCCGCGAGAAGTACCGGCGGTACATGAAGATGCTGCTCCTCCACGGGCGCTACCCCGGCATCGCCACCCACGACGACGAGCTCATCGCGGCGACGAAGGCGTTCGCGACCGAGGCCGCCATCGACCCCAACGACTTCGAGTTCCAGATGCTCTACGGCCTCCGCCCCGAGACGCAGCGCGCGCTCGTGGCCGAGGGCTACAACATGCGCGTCTACGTCCCCTACGGCACCGAGTGGGTGCCGTACTTCTCCCGCCGCCTCCGCGAGCGCCGGGAGAACGTGGCGTTCGTGCTCAGGAACCTGTTCAAGCGGTGAGCGCCGCGCGGCGCCGCCTCCGAGGCCCGGCGAGCCGGGCCTTCGCTTTTTTATCCACCACCTGACCCCACCATGCTCAACCGCTTCGCCCCCCCGGGGCTCCGCCGCCTCGCCGTCCCGATGGCCGCCGTGCCCCTCGTCGCGGCGGCCCTCGCCATGACGCCGCCCGGCCCCGCCCCGTCCAAGACCTCCGGCCGCCTCGTGGCGGTCGGGGACACCGTGCGGCCCGCCGCCCCCGGCGCCGCCGGCATCTCGGCGGCCGCCATGGAGGCCGCCGGCCTGCCGCTCCGCCCCGCCGCCCTCTCGTTCGCCCCCGACCGCCTCCTCGTCCCCGTCGCCGGCCTCGGCCCCGAGGACCTCGTGGACACGTTCGCCCACCGCCGCTCGGGCGGGCGCGTCCACGAGGCCATCGACATCATGGCCCCGCGCGGGACGCCCGTGGTGGCCGTGGCCGACGGCCGCATCGCGAGCGTGCGGTCGAACCGCCTCGGCGGCAAGGTGCTCTACCTCGTCAGCCCCGACGGCCGCTACCGCTTCTACTACGCCCACCTCGACGGCTACGCCCGCGGCATCGCGAGCGGGGTGACGGTCTACCAGGGCGACACGCTCGGGTACGTGGGCAACACGGGGAACGCGCGGGCGACGGCGCCGCACCTCCACTTCCAGGTGATGGAGGGGGGCGGGCGCGCCGTCCACAGCGGGCGGAAGGTGAACCCGTACGCGCTGCTCCGCCGGAGCCGCCTCTACGCCGACGGCCGCACCCGCGGCTGAGGCCGCCGCACGCGAAGGCGACGACCCGGGCTCCCCCTGCTTTCGTCGCCATCGCTGCGCTCAAGGCGACGGAAGCTGTCCCCCTCGATCGAGGGGGACAGCTCGCGCGGGCAGAGGAAGCGCGGGGAATCAGAGCGCGAGCAGGGGGAGCCCTCGAACGAGGCCGCCGTCTACACGACGGGGTGACGCGGCGGGCCGCTCACGGCTCCTCGGTGAGGCCCGCGAGGAGGGCACGGACCTCGTCCGAGGTGAACGAGGCGACGTAGGCGCGGAGGTCATCGATGTTGAAGAGGAGGTTTCCCGCTTCGGAGAACTCAACGGCAGCGATGGCCTCCGCCACCTCCCCGGGATACTGACGCGACAGCTCCGCGAGCCACCGCTGGCCCACGACGGCCTTCGGGTTCAAGTTCTCGCGGAAGCCGTGCAGGCCGCCTCCGGAAGTCCACCCGAACCTGGTCCAATCCACGGCCATCTGCACCTTGTCCGGCCAGGTCCATGCCGCGGTCCTCTCCACCTTCTCACCCACGGACGGGAGCGACCTGTACTGCTCCATGTAGTGGGCGATGAAGCGGGGCATCCCGAACGCGCCGTTGAGGTAGCCGTCACTCGTCCGCGCGTTGATCTCCTCGAACGCCGCCAGCACCTCCGGCGTCGGCCGCCGCGCGATGGACATGCCCGCGTAGTAGGCGACCCACTTCCGCCGCTCCCGCGCCTCGGCATCCTCCGCCTCGTCCCAGTGCCGCGCAAGGCTGACGAAGTAGTCCTCGTCCTCGCCGAGGAACTCGAGGCTACTCAGAGCGACGCGGGCGTAGGACTGGGGCAACCGCTCCTCCTCGTACCCTTCCACGATCTGACGGAGCAAGGTGCGGTCGGAGGGGCTGCCCCGGTAGCCGGCCCAGAGGATGTAGTCGAGGGCGTCGCGGTGAGGGAGTTGCTGATCGAGCGCGAGGCGGAGGCCCTCCTCGATGGGTAGGTCCAGCCGCTCCCACGTGCGGAGGGGCTGCGCGGCGGCTTGCGCGCAGCCGTGGAGGGCGATGAGGCAGAGGGTGAGGAATGGCTTCATCCCGAATGTGGTGCCGTAGCGACGCGTCACGCGGCGAGCACGCGCGCGTGGAGGATCTCCTCCCGCCCCAGCGGCCGGACGTCCTCCGCGCGCAGCGTCTCCACGGCCACCGTCGCGCCGGAGCCCGCTACGAACTCGACCTCCAGCGCCGCTCCGTCTCCGTAGACGTGGACGACGGCGCCGACGTCGCCGCGGAAGAGACCGCGTGCGGGGAGGTCTCGGGTCAGCACCACCGTGTCGTGTTCGCGTATCACGTTCATACCCCGTTAGAGGCCATACCGTAGCTTGCGGCATGAAGGTACGCGACGTCATCAAGCTGATCGAGCAGGACGGGTGGCGCCACGTCAAGACGAAGGGGAGTCATCGCCAGTTCAAGCACCCGAACAAACCGGGCAAAGTGACCGTTGCAGGCAAGCCCGGCCTCGACCTCCCACCGGGCACCCTCGACAGCATCCTCAAGCAAGCCGGCCTGAAGTAGCCATGCACTACGCCGTCGTCATCGAGCGAGGGGCGACCAGTTTTGGGGCCTACGTGCCGGACCTGCCAGGCTGCGTCGCCGTGGGCGAAACCGAGGAGGAGGTGCGCGCGCTCATCCGGGAGGCCATCGCTTTCCACCTGGAGGGGATGCGGGAGGACGGGGAGCCGATCCCGGCGCCGAGCGCGCACGTGGAGTACGTAGAAGTCCCCAGGGCGGCGTGAATCGCGGCGTGCGTACGCGCGTCACCGCACCCGCAGCCGCTGCCCGATGCGGATGTCGGCGCCGCGGAGGTCGTTGAGGCGCTGGAGCGCCTGCACGGTGGTGCCGTAGCGGCGGGCGATGGAGTAGAGGGTGTCGCCGCTGCGGACGGTGTGGTAGACGGCCTGCGGCGCGGGCGGCTCCTCGGGCGCGGGCTCGGCCGCGTCGGCCTCGGCCCACGCGGGCTCCTCCGGCTCGTCCTCCTCATAGGCGGTCTCGGGCGGCGGCTCGGCGCGCGTCACCGGGAGGTCGGGCTGGCCTTCGACGAGGAGGCCGTTCTGGACGGCGCGCACCCCCTCCACCTCCCGCGCGAGCGCCTCGGCCCGCTCCCGCGCCCCCAGCGTCCCGACGACGCCGGTGAGCGTGACCACGCCGTCCTCCGTCGCCACGCCCACGTCGTAGGCGCGCGTCTGGGCGTCGAGGGCGAGGGCGGCGCGGACGGCGGCCGTCCGGCGGAGGTCCTCGATCCGCTCGGCCACCTGCGCCCGCACCGGCGCGGCGACTCCGGAAGCCAGGAGGAGGGCGAGCAGGAGCAGGTGGCGCATCCCGGGGTTCAGAGGGCTTCGCCCGCGCACGGGGCCAAAACTTCTAACTTCTAACTTCCAACTTCTCCGCCACCGGCACGTGGTCCACGCTGTCCTCGGCGGGGGCGACGTGGTACTCCGTCTCCGTGCGGAGCCCCTCGATGGTGCCGTGCTCGGCGAGCCAGCGCTCGGCGTCGATGGCGGCCATGCAGCCGGTGCCGGCGGCGGTGACGGCCTGGCGGTAGACGTGGTCCTGCGCGTCGCCGCAGGCGAAGACGCCGGGGACGTTGGTGTAGGTCGAGCCCGGGCGCGTCTGGATGTAGCCGGCCTCGTCCATGTCGAGCCAGCCGCGGAAGACGGCCGTGTTGGGCTCGTGCCCGATGGCGACGAAGAACCCCTGCACCGGCAGCGTGCTCGCCTCGCCCGTCACGGCGTCCTCGATGCGCAGGCCCTCGACCTCCTTCTCCCCGAGCACGTCGGTGACGACGGTGTTCCAGAGGAAGCGGATCTTCGAGTTCGCGAACGCGCGCTCCTGCATGATCTTGCTCGCGCGGAGGGTGTCGCGGCGGTGGACGACGGTGACGCTGTTGGCGAAGCGGGTGAGGAAGAGGGCCTCCTCCATCGCCGTGTCCCCGCCGCCGACGATGGCGACGTCCTGGCCGCGGAAGAAGGCGCCGTCGCAGGTGGCGCAGGCGGAGACGCCGTAGCCGAGGAGGCGCCGCTCGTTCGGCAGCCCGAGGTACTTCGCGGAGGCGCCCGTGGCGACGATGACGGCGTCGGCGAGGACGGGCGTCGTCCCGTCCACGAGGAGGCGGAAGGGGCGGCGCGAGAAGTCGACGGCGGTGACGGTGCCGTAGCGGAGGTCGGCGCCGAAGCGGCGGGCCTGCGCCTCGAACTGCTGCATGAGCTCCGGCCCCATGATGCCCTCGGGGAAGCCGGGGTAGTTCTCGACGTCGGTGGTGGTGATGAGCTGGCCGCCGGGCTGGGCGCCCTGGATGACGAGGGGCGCGAGGTTGGCGCGGGCGGTGTAGAGGGCGGCCGTGAGCCCGGCCGGGCCGGTCCCGATGATCACCACGCTCCGGCGCTCGGCGCCGGCGAAGTCCACACGACGGAAGGCCGAGAGGTCGGGGGTCCCGTTGTTCGTCACGTCAGGCATGGGGGGTAGATACAGACGTAGGGACGCGGCGCGCCGCGTCCCTACGAAGATAGGGGCAACCGCGGCTCAGACCTCCTGCCCCGCGAGCGCCTCGAGCTTCTGGGCGAGGACGTTCTTCGGGACGACCCCGATCATCTGGTCCACGGGGCGGCCGTCCTTGAAGAAGATGAGCGACGGGATCGAGCGGATCCCGTAGCGCATGGCCACCTGCGGGTTGTGGTCGACGTCGAGCTTGCCGACCTTCGCGCGCCCCTCGTACTCGGTGGCGATCTCCTCGATGGCCGGCGCGATGACGCGGCAGGGCCCGCACCAGGCGGCCCAGAAGTCCACGAGGACGGGCTGGTCGCTCTGGAGCACCTCCTGCTCAAAGTTGGCGTCGGAGAGGATGACGTACTTCGCGTTGTCGGCCATGATACCGGGGGGCTGGGGGAACGGATGCGGTGGGGTTGAACGGGGGGCGGCGGGGCGTGTTCTCGCGGGGGAGCCTCCTCAAGAGGATACGCGCGGGGGTTCCCGCGAAGCGCCCGCGCCGGCGCCGCGGAAGGTACGCGCGGGACGGGGCGGCGGCCCGTCTCCCCGGGCCCACGGCCGGGCTTTTCCCGCCCCGCGCGCCCGTTAAGGATCGCACCGTCAGGCCGATACCGCTTGCACATCCGTCCGTTCATGCTCCCCCCACTCCCCGCGCCGCGGCGCCCGCCGGTTCTCTGCGCCCTCGCGCTGCTGGGGCTCGTCGCGCTCGCCGTGCCGGGCGCACGGGCGCAGGAGCGGCCCGTCCCCATCGCCGCCGTCCTCGCCGACGCCGACGGCGACCTCGTCCCGGACGCCGTCGGCGACACCGTGACGGTGGCGGGGCGGGCGACGGTCGGCTCGGGGCAGCTCCACCAGAACTGGACGGAGGTGTTCGTCCAGGACGCGACGGGGGGCCTCCGGCTCATGGCGTCGTCGGCGGCGCCGCGCGTGGCGGTGGGCGACAGCGTCGTGGCGCGGGGGCTGCTGGAGCACCGCGCGGGGATGGCCCAGCTCACCGACCCCGAGTACCGCGTCGTCCCGAGCCCGCCGCGGGAGCCGGCCACCGAGCGGGTGAGCCTGCGCGGGCAGACGCTCGAGGCGTTCGAGGGCCGGCTCGTCGAGGTGCGGGGGACGGTGGTCGAGGAGGACACCCTCGCCGGCGTCGGCGCCTTCATCCTCCTCCTCGTGGACCACAACCTCGTGCAGGTGTTCGCCTACGCGAACCGCATCGAGCCCCTCCACTTCGGCCACTTCCAGAAGGGGGACTACGTGCGCGTCCGGGGGGTCGCGGCGCAGCACGACCTCGCCCCCCCCTTCAACGGCTCCTACCTCGTCTACCCCCGCGACCCCGGCGACGTGGAGCGGGCCGGGCTGCGGCCGTCGTTCTACCGGAACGGGCTGCTCGGCTTCGGCGCCCTCCTCGTCATCGCGCTCTCGTGGGTGGGGGCGCTGCGGCGGCAGGTCCGCAAGCGCGTCGCCGAGCTCCACGACTCCGAGGCCCGCTACGCCCACCTCTTCAACGCCGCCGGCGACGCCGTCCTCCTCCACGCCGACGACCCCAACGGGTGGCTCATGGACGCGAACGACGAGGCCGAGCGGGCCTTCGGCCTCCCCCGCGCCGAGCTCTACCGCCGCTCGCTCCGCCTGCTGGCCGTGCCCACGGCCGAGGCCGCCGTCGAGCGCCACCTCGCCACGGCCCGCCTCACCGGCGAGGCCCGCGACACCTTCTTCCTCCGCACCGGCGGCGAGGCGGACGACGACGCCATCCCGTTCGAGGTCCGCACGCACCGGCTCGACCTCGACGGCGCCTCCGTCTTCCTCTCCGTCGCGCGCGACGTGACGGCGCGGCAGGCCTACGAGCAGGGGCTCATCGAGGCCCGCCACGTGGCCGAGCACGCGCGGCTGGTGGCCGAGCGGGCGCGCGAGGAGGCCGTGCGGGCGCACGAGGAGGCCGAGCGGGCGCGGCGCGAGGCCGAGGAGATGGCCCGCCTCAAGGGCGCCCTCCTCGCGAACATGAGCCACGAGATCCGCACCCCGCTCACGGCCATCATCGGGTTCGCCGAGGTGCTCCGCGAGGAGGTGCCGCAGGAGCAGGCCGAGTTCGCCGCGCTCATCGAGGGGGGCGGGAAGCGGCTGCTCGAGACGCTCAACTCCGTCCTCGACCTCGCCCGCCTCGACGGCGGGCAGGAGCGGCTCCACCCCGAGCCGCTCGACGTGATCGAGGAGGTGCGGAGCTGCGCCCGCCTGCTCCACCCGCTGGCCCGCGCGAAGGGCCTCGCCCTCCACCTCCACGCCGACGTCCAGGTGCTCCCCGTCCTCCACGACCGCGCCGCCTTCGGGCGCGTGCTCCACAACCTCCTCTCGAACGCCGTCAAGTTCACGGAGGCCGGCGAGGTCCGCGTCATCGTCCGCTCCACCCACGACACGTTCTCGGTCGAGGTCTCCGACACGGGGATCGGGATGGACGAGGCGTTCCTGCCCAAGCTGTTCACGGAGTTCAAGCAGGAGAGCGAGGGGCAGGCGCGGAGCCACGAGGGCGCCGGCCTCGGGCTGGCCATCACGAAGCGGCTCGTCGAGCTGATGGGGGGGACGATCGCGGTGGGGAGCAGGAAGGGCGCAGGGACCACGTTCACCGTGACGCTGCCGCGCACGCGCCCGAACGCCACCCCGGCGGCCGGCGACGGCGCGGCCCCGTCGTTCCACGCGACGGCGGCGGCCTGAGCGGGAGCCCGGAGCGGCCCGGCGCGTAGAGGGGGCTCGTTTCCCTTCTCCCGAAGCCCCTCTATCGCCCTTCCATGAACAACCTCTTCCGCGGTCTCATCGCCGGCTACGGCGCCCACAAGCTCGGCGGCGGCTGCATCAGCACCATCCTCATCTTCATCGTGATCTGGGTCCTCCTGGGGCAGTGCGGCGCGGCGATGCCGCCGCTGCCGGAGCCCGAGGCCGCCAAGGTCACGCTCACCCCGTCCGACTTCTCGAAGCGGGATCACGCCGCCGAGGCCACCCCGCTGATCGCCTCGCCCATCGCCTCGGGGATCGCCGTCTCGTAGATCTCGGCCAGCGCGTCGACGGGCTCGTTCAGCACCATCGTCCCCTCCACGGCGATGCAGAGCGTGTCGCCGCGGACGGTGCCGACGCGGGTGAGCTGCGCGGCGTGGTCGCGCACGAGCCGCTCGGCCGCCTCGGCGTCCTCCGGCGCCACGGTGAGCACGATCCGGCTCTGCGCCTCGCCGAAGAGGAGGGCGTCGCGCCGCATGCCCTCGGGCGGGTGGAGGCTGACCTCGGCGCCGAGGCCGCCGTAGAGCGCGCTCTCGGCCAGCGCCACCGCGAGCCCGCCGTCGGAGACGTCGTGCGCGCTGCGGACGAGCCCGGCGCGGATGAGCGCGAGGGCGGCCTCCTGCACGCCCCGCTCCTCGGCGAGGTCGAAGTGCGGCGCGTCGCCGGCCGTCAGGCCGTGGAGGGCGGCGAGGTACTCGGAGCCCTCGACGCCGCCGGTGTGCACCCAGCCCTTCGGCGTGAGGAGGTAGACGGCGTCGCCCTCGGCCTCGAAGCCGGCCGTGGTGGCGTGGGCCTCCACGTCGTCCACGAGCCCGAGCATGCCGATGGTGGGCGTCGGGAAGACGGCCCGCGTCGTGCCGTCCTCGGCGGGGCTCTCGTTGTAGAACGAGACGTTGCCGCCGGTGACGGGCGTGCCGAGCGCGCGGCAGGCGTCGCCCATCCCGCCGACGGCCTCCTTGAACACCCAGTAGACCTCGGGCTTGTACGGGTTGCCGAAGTTGAGGCAGTTCGTGACGGCCAGCGGCCGGCCGCCGGCGCAGACGACGTTGCGCGCGGCCTCGGCCACGGCGATCTGCCCGCCCTTGCGCGGGTTGAGGTAGACGTAGCGCCCGTTGCAGTCGGTCTTGACGGCGAGCCCCTTCTTCCCCGCCTTGAGGCGGACGACGGCGGCGTCGCTCGGCCCCGGCCCCACGACCGTCCCCGTCCGCACCATCGTGTCGTACTGCTCGAACACCCACCGCTTGCTGGCGATGTTGGGCGAGCCGAGGAGCTTCTTCAGCGCCTCGCCGGGCTCGGCCACGTCGGGGATCGAGGCGGGGTCGAAGGCGGCGGTCCGGTCGAGGTAGGCGGGGCGGACGGCCTCGCGGAGGTAGACCGGCGCGCCGCCGCCGAGGACGAGGTGCTCGGCCGGCACGTCGGCCACGAGGGTGCCGTGGAAGAAGACGCGGACGCGCCCGTCGTCGGTCACCTCGCCGATCTGCGCCGCGTGGAGGTCCCACTTGTCGAAGATGGCCTCGACCTCCGCCTCGCGCCCCTTCTCGACGACGACGAGCATGCGCTCCTGGCTCTCGGAGAGCATGATCTCGTAGGGCGTCATGCCCGCCTCGCGCACGGGCACGTGCTCCAGGTGGAGCACCATCCCGCTCTCCCCCTTCGCGCTCATCTCGGACGACGAGCACGTGATGCCCGCCGCGCCCATGTCCTGGATGCCGACGACGGCGCCGCTCCGGATGGCCTCCAGCGTGGCCTCCAGCAGCAGCTTCTCGGTGAACGGGTCGCCGACCTGCACACTCGGGCGCTTCGCCTCGCTCTCCTCCGAGATCTCCTCGCTCGCGAACGTGGCCCCGTGGATGCCGTCGCGCCCCGTCGAGCTGCCGACGATGTAGACGGGGTTGCCGACGCCCTCGGCCGTGGCGCTGGCCGTCTCGCCCACCTTCACCACGCCCACGCTCATCGCGTTGACCAGCGGGTTGCCCTCGTAGGACGGGTCGAAGTAGACCTCGCCCGCGACCGTCGGCACGCCGAAGGCGTTGCCGTAGTCGCCGATGCCGCGGACGACGCCGTCGAGGAGGTAGCGCACGCGGGGGTTCTCCAGGCTGCCGAAGCGGAGGCTGTTGAGCGAGCAGATGGGCCGCGCCCCCATCGTGAAGATGTCGCGCTGGATGCCGCCGACGCCCGTGGCCGCGCCCTGGTACGGCTCGACGGCCGAGGGGTGGTTGTGGCTCTCGATCTTGAACGCGACGGCGAGCCCGTCACCCACGTCCACCAGCCCCGCGTTCTCCTCGCCCGCGCCGACGAGGAGCGCGCCGCCCTCGCGCGGGAGCGTCTTGAGCACGGCGATGGAGTTCTTGTACGAGCAGTGCTCGCTCCACATCACGGAGTAGATGCCGAGCTCGGTGAAGGTGGGCGTGCGGCCGAGCTCCTCGACGACCCACCCGTACTCCTCCTCGGTGAGGCCGTGCTCGCGGGCGAGGTCGAGGGTGACTTCGGGCTCGTGGGGGAGGTTCTGGGGCGTCATGGCGGCGGGATCAAACGGCGAGGGGCGACCGGCCCGGCCGCCCCTACAGTACGGGTGCGCAAAGATACGG
>DATGQT010000039.1:0-2539 GCA_035304085.1 Rubricoccaceae bacterium | reverse complement strand
GGTGACGGGCGAGGGCCGCGGCGGGCGCTGCCAGGAGGCCGCCCTCGCCGCTGCCCTCGGGCTCGAGGGCGACGGCCGCCCCCTCACCGTCCTCGCCGCCGGCACCGACGGCGTGGACGGCCCCACCGAGGCCGCCGGCGCCGTCGTGACGGAGCGGACGGCCACCCTCGCGCGGGCCGCCGGTCTCGACCCCGAGGCGTTCCTCGGGCGCAACGACAGCCACGGCTTCTTCGCTGCGGCGGCGCCGCACCTCCCGCCCGGCGAGGGCCTCGTCGTGACGGGACCGACGCATACGAACGTGATGGACGTGTTCGTCGGCCTCGTCGGCTAGCACTACTGGGCGGTCTCCGCCAGCTCCCGGGCGATGGTCGTGTGGAAGACGGGCTGCCGTCGCTCCATCACCGTTACCAGCACCCCCGAGTCCTCCAGCGCGATGAGCGCCCGCCCGAGGAGTGCTCCGAGTCGCGACGGGTACTCGGCGGTGAAGCGCGTGAGGGCCTCTGCGGTCTGCTCCTCGGCGTACGCGCGCATCCACGCCCGGACGAAGCCGGGCACGCGCTCCGGCGGCGCGGGCGGGGCGAGCCGGCCGACGCTGCCCGAGGCGAAGCGGCGGTAGTGGACGTCGTAGGTCGTGGCGTACTCGTGGCTGGAGTGGCCGCGCGCCGCGTTGACGTTGCGCCCCTGGAGGGCCGCCTGGTCCTCGGTCGAGCGGAGGACGGACGTGACGAAGAAGCGGTAGTGCGGAAGCCCGGCCGCGTCGAGGCGCGCGTGGAAGCGGGCACCGAGGGAATCGAGCGAGGCGGCGGCGGAAGGGGTGAGGTAGGGGACGGAGTAGCGGGTCGGGCCAGCGGCGTAGTACGGGCTCGGCGCGTCCACCCGCACGAGGCCTCGTGCCCGGGACTCGGCCACCAGGTCGTCCCGGGCCTCGACGGGCGGCACCCCGAGGTCCTGCGCCAGCGCGACGTGCCGGGCGTTGAGCGAGCGGCGCAGGAGGGCCTGCTCGCGCTCGGAGAGCAGCGGCACGGCCGTGAAGCGGGCCTCTACGGCTTCGAGCCACGCGTCCACCTCCAACTCGTAGGCCACGCGGGCGTCGCGGAGGTGGACGCCGTACAGGGCCAACACCGGCACCGCGACGACGAGGAGGAGCACGACCGTGAGGCGTAGCCAGGGCACCCGCCGGCGCGGCGCGGGCTCACGGGCTGGGGCGCCGAGAGGTGGGGGCGTAGGGACAACGGCGGGCACTCAGCGGTAGCGGCGGGCGACGGTGACGTGGAAGACGGGCTGCTCGCTCTCCAGCAGCACCACCGCGTCGCCGTCCGCCTGGAGGTCGGTGAGGATGCGGGTCATGAGGCCGAAGAGGTGGTCCCAGTAGCGGTAGCCGTAGGCGGCGAGGGCCTCGTCGTACAGGGCGCGGTAGGCCTCGGGGTGGGGCGTGCCGGAGGGGAGGTCGAGGACGAAGGCGCTGTCGGGGGCGTGGACGTAGCGCCAGTTCACGATGTCCACCGAGACGCCGTACTCGTGCGAGGAGGCGGCCGTGGCGGCGTTCCGGTTGCTCTCGCGGAGGTCCTCCTGGAGCGCCGGCGTCCGCAGCGCCGAGGAGAGGACGAACCGATACGGCGGCAGCCCGCGTTCGTCGAGCCCCTCCCGGAACCGCTCGCCGATCTCCTCCAGCAGCCGGAGGAGGTCTGGCGTGACGAACGGGGCCGAGTGTTCGAGGGTACGGACGACGTAGTGCTCGGTGTCCACGAGGGGGGCGAGGCGGCCCTCGGCGACGAGGGCGTCGATCTGGGCGATGGACGTGACGCGGGGGACGCCGAGGTCCTCGCCGCGGTCGAGGTGGACCTGGTAGGCTGGCGTCCGCGGGCGGCGGAGGGCGGCCTCCTCGTCGTTGGTGGGAGGGGGGAGGCGCTCGAAGCGGGCGCGCGTCCGGCGGAGCGCGGCCTGGAGCGAGTCGAACGCGGCGGGCGGGCCTTCGCCGGAGGTCACGGCGACGGGCGGGGCGGGCGGCGGCTCGGCCTCCCCTCGCAGCAGCCACCCCGCCGCGACGCCGGCCGCGACGCCGAGGACGACGAAGGCGATGGTGAGGGCGGTGCGCATAGGAGGCTATTCGACGGGCTCTACGACGCCGCAGGCGACGGGCGCGCCCGCGCCGCCGTCGGGCTGGGTGTTGAGGTCGTCCTGTCCTTCGTGGACGACGAGGACGCGGCCGACGACGGAGGTGGGGCCGTCGAGGCGGACGTCGGTGAAGATGCGGTCCATCCGGGCGCCGCCCTCCGAGGCGCGGACGTTGCCGAGGTCGCCGGCGTGGTGGAGCGGGCGGGGGTCCTCGGGGTCGCCGTGGGGCGCGCCGGAGGGGTCGAAGTGGCCGCTCGCATCCGCCTCGGCGCAGGCGGCGGCTTCGAGGACGGCGACGCCGTGGAGCCCCTCGTCCAGCCCCTCGGCGCGCAGCTCGACGCGGACGCCCGCGTCGTAGCGCACGAGCCGCGCCGTGCCCCGCACGCCGCTGCCGCCTACGGGCAGGAGTTCGACGCGCGCGGCG
>DATGQT010000038.1:0-14668 GCA_035304085.1 Rubricoccaceae bacterium | reverse complement strand
TGGAGATGGTGATGCCGGGGGACAACACGCGGTTCACGGTGAAGCTGATCCAGCCGGTGGCGATGGAGGAGGGGCTCCGGTTCGCGATCCGGGAGGGGGGCCGGACCGTCGGCGCCGGCGTCGTCACCAAGATCCTCGACTAAGACTTCACGAGTTCGGCTGCTCGGCGCTCCGCCATCGGAACTGGCCCGTAAGCCCGTCCGTCCGCGGAGAGCCGGCAGCCGGCTTCGGGGCCGACCCCTCCGGCCCCGAACCCTTTTTACCGGCGTAGCTCAACTGGCAGAGCAGCGGTCTCCAAAACCGCAGGTTGTAGGTTCGAGTCCTGCCGCCGGTGCTCCCGCCGAGGCGCCCTACCACGCCGGCGGGGCGCCTCGCCCGCCGAACAGCCTCCCAGCATGATGGCCACCCAGACCCAGCAGCAGCCCACCTCCAGCCCGACGGTGCCCGGCGGCAAGGCCGGCAACTACCTCGTGGAGGTCCGGAAGGAGATGCGGAAGGTGAACTGGCCGGCCCGCAACGAGCTCCTCAGCAACACCGTCCTCACGCTCGTGGCCTCGCTCGTCCTGGCCCTCCTCATCTTCTTCGCCGACCAGGCGATCTCCTGGGTGCTGGCCCAGATCTACGGCTGAGCGCGCCCGCCCGCCGCCCCGCCCGCCCCGCCCCTGCCCGACCCATGGCGCTCTCCGACACCCCGGTCCGCAAGTGGTACGTCCTGCGCACCTTCTCCGGCCACGAGAAGAAGGTGAAGGAGTACCTCGAGAGCGAGGTCGAGCGCCTCGGGATGGAGGACAAGCTGACGCAGGTCCTCATCCCGACCGAGACCGTCTTCGAGATGCGCGGGGGCAAGAAGAAGACGCGCGAGAAGACGTTCTTCCCGGGCTACATCCTCATCGAGGCGCTCGTCGACCCGTACCTCAAGGAGGTCATCGCCGGGGCGCCCTCGACCCTCGGCTTCCTCGGCGCCGGCGGCGAGCCGACCCCGCTCCGCCCCGACGAGGTCAACCGCATCCTCGGCAAGGTCGAGGAGACGGCCGCCGCCGGCGAGCAGCCCGAGATCCCGTTCAAGCCCGGCGACCCCGTCAAGGTCGTCGACGGCCCGTTCAACAACTTCACCGGCTTCGTCGAGGAGGTCTTCCCGGACAAGATGAAGGTCCGCGTGATGGTCTCCATCTTCGGACGGAAGACCCCCCTCGAGCTGGACTACCTCCAGGTCGAGCACGAGCAGTAGGGGTGATTACGTGAAGTGCGTGATTACGTGAAGAAAGTGTTCACGTCAGTCACGTAATCACGTAATCACGTAATCAGAATCACTCCAAGCCGCGGGAGTCCCTTCGCCGGGACGCATGCACCGCAACCGACCATGGCAAAGAAGATCGACGGCTACATCAAGCTGCAGATCAAGGCGGGGCAGGCCAGCCCGGCACCGCCCATCGGCCCGGCCCTCGGCCAGAAGGGCGTCAACATCATGGAGTTCTGCAAGGCGTTCAACGCCGCGACGCAGGACAAGATGGGCCTCGTCGTCCCCGTCGTCATCACCGTCTACGGCGACAAGAGCTTCTCCTTCATCACGAAGAGCCCGCCGGCCGCCGTGCTGCTCAAGAAGGCCGCGAAGGTCGAGAAGGGCGCCGCCGACCCCCTCCGCGAGAAGGTGGGGAAGGTGACGTGGGAGCAGTGCCGCGAGATCGCCCAGCAGAAGATGGACGACCTCAACGCGAACACCGTCGACCAGGCCGCCCGCATGATCGCCGGCACCGCCCGCTCGATGGGCCTCACCGTCGAGGGCGCCCCGGCCGCATAAGCGCGCAGGCTCGCAAGCGCGCCCGCCTGCACGCTCGTGCTCACTACCCACCGCGGGAGTCCCGCTCCGAACGGGACGTTCGCACCGCACAACGCACACCACGATGGCTAAGAAAGGCAAGCGCTACCGCGCCGCCCTCGCGCTCGTGGAGCAGGCCGCCGGCGACAACGGCGGCGAGCTCCCGCTCGAGCGCGCCGCCGAGGTCGTCAAGCAGACGGCCCGCGCGAAGTTCGACGAGTCCGTCGACATCGACCTCCGCCTCGGCGTCGACCCCCGTCACGCCGACCAGATGGTCCGCGGCTCCGTCGCCCTCCCCCACGGCACCGGCAAGACCGTCCGCGTCCTCGTCCTCACCAACGAGGGGAAGCAGGCCGAGGCGAGGGACGCCGGCGCCGACATGGTCGGCCTCGACGACTACATCGACCGGATCCAGAACGAGGGGTTCGTCGACTTCGACGTCATGATCGCGAGCCCGGACGTGATGCCGAAGATCGGCCGCCTCGGCCGCGTCCTCGGCCCCCGCGGCCTCATGCCCAACCCCAAGAGCGGCACCGTCACCAACGACATCGGCGAGGCCGTCCAGGCCGTCAAGGCCGGGCGGATCGACTTCCGCGTCGACAAGCAGGGCAACCTCCACACGGCCATCGGGAAGGCGAGCTTCTCGCCGGAGCAGATCCGCGAGAACGCCGAGGCGTTCCTCCGCGAGGTCATGCGGCTGCGGCCGTCCTCGGCCAAGGGCACCTACGTCAAGAGCGTCACGCTCTCGACGACGATGGGCCCCGCCGTCCCCGTCGACCGCAACGCCGCCGTCAACGCCGTCCGCTAATTGCGGAGTGCGGATCTCGGATTGCGGAATGAGCTCCGGCTCCCGCCAATCCGCAATCCGCAATCCGAATTCCGAGATCCTACCATGCCGCTGACGAAAGACCAGAAGCAGGAGCAGGTGGCGGCCATCGCCGAGCAGCTCGAGGGCCACAACACCGTCTACCTCACCGACTACGCCGGCCTGACGGTGGACGAGGTGACCCGGCTCCGCCGCGCCTTCCGCGACGCCGACATCGAGTTCCGCGTCTTCAAGAACACCCTCCTCCGCCGCGCGATGGAGGCGAAGGGCGGGTTCGACGGGCTCTACGAGCAGCTCAACGGGCCCACCGCCGTCGCCTTCACCAACGACCCGGCCAGCCCGGCCAAGGTCATCAAGAAGTTCCTCGAGGGCCGCGACAAGGCGCTCCCGAAGTTCAAGGGCGCCTACGTCGACGGCGCCGTCTTCGGGGAGGGCCAGCTCGACGCGCTCGCCAGCCTCAAGAGCCGCGACGAGCTCCTCGCCGACATCCTCGGCCTCCTCATGGCGCCGATCACGAACGTGGCCAGCGCCCTCGGCGCCCCCGGCCGCAAGATCGCCGGCGTCGTCAAGGAGATCGCCGAACGCGAAGCGTAGTCCGTGGTCCGTGGCACGCTCGCTCCGCTCGCTGTGGTCCGTGGCGAGCGAGCGGCGTGCGCTCCGGTGACCACTGACCACTGACAACGGACTACCGACCAACAACCCTTAATACGCGGCGCAGCGCCGAACGGCCACTCCGGGACCCGGAGGCGCCGAGACCGCCGCAGGAACCGCTCCACGGGAGCCCCTACCATGGCAGACATCAACGCCCTCGCCGAGAGCCTCGTCAACCTCACGATCAAGGAGGCCAACGAGCTCCTCGGCGTCCTCAAGGACACCTACGGCATCGAGCCCGCCGCCGCCGCCGCCGTCGTGGCCGGCCCGGCCGGGGGCGACGGCGCCGCCGCCGCCGCCGAGGAGAAGACCGAGTTCGACGTCGTCCTCACCGCCGCTGGCGGCAACAAGATCGCCGTCATCAAGGAGGTCCGCGCCATCACCGGCCTCGGCCTCAAGGAGGCCAAGGACCTCGTCGACGGCGCGCCCAACACCATCAAGGAGGCCGCCTCGAAGGAGGAGGCCGAGGAGCTCAAGAGCAAGCTCGAGGGCGCCGGCGCCACCGTCGAGCTGAAGTAACGCCCCGCCGCGACCGGGCGCCCGGTCCGACCGTGCCCGCCCCTGGCCGCCGGAGCGCCGGCGTGCGGGGGCGGGCTTTCCTGCCGGAAACCTCCGGTCTCGCGGCTCCGAGACGAGGGGCGGCGGAGCGGCCCGAAAGCGGCTCCCCGCGCCCTCCTGACGACCGATCCCGGCGCGCCCGGGGGGCCGGAACCCCGGCCCCCACGGCGCGTTGTTCGTCGGACGCCCCCGCCGGACCCTAACGGGCCGAGCCGGAAGGGCGTTTCCGATGCACCCCGCGCGGCGTGGCGTTCCGCCCGCGCCCCGCGCCTCTCGCATCCGCGGTACCAAAACAGGGGTCTGCTTTGAGCAAAACCAACGGGAAGACGACCAGCACCCGCACCAAGCGCAAGATCGCGCAGAACGGGCTGGTCGGCGGGGAGGCGACCCGCCAGTCGTTCGCCAAGATCCAGCCCGTCCTCGACTACCCGGACTTCCTCGAGGTCCAGTTCCGCTCCTTCGAGGACTTCATCCAGGCCGACAAGGCCCCCGAGGAGCGGGACCCGAAGAAGGGCCTCGAAGCCGTCTTCCGGGAGCACTTCCCCATCACCGACACGAGGGAGCGCTACACCCTCGAGTACCTCCACTACAGCCTCGACGCGCCGAAGCACTCCATCGAGGAGTGCATCGCGCAGGGGCTCACGTTCGCCGTCCCGCTCAAGGCGAAGCTCCGCCTCTCGAGCAAGGAGGACGAGGACGAGGACGAGCCCGAGGAGGCCATCCAGCAGGACGTCTACCTCGGCAACCTCCCCATGATGACGGAGAAGGGGACGTTCGTCGTCAACGGGGCCGAGCGCGTCATCGTCAGCCAGCTCCACCGGAGCCCCGGCGTCTTCTTCGGGCAGAGCGTCCACCCGAACGGGACCGAGCTCTACAGCGCCCGCGTCATCCCCTTCCGCGGCTCGTGGATCGAGTTCTCGACCGACGTCGCGAACACGATGTGGGCCTACATCGACCGGAAGAAGAAGCTCCCGGTCACGACGCTGCTCCGCGCCCTCGGCTACTCCACCGACGGCGAGATCGTCAGCCTGTTCGACCTCGCCGACGAGGTGAGCGTCAAGACGAAGAAGGACTTCAAGAAGGCCATCGGCCGTGTCCTCGCCTCCTCGGTCACCGTCGAGGTGACGCACGAGATCGTGGACGAGGACACGGGCGAGGTGCTCTCGCAGGAGCGCGAGCGCGAGGTGGTCCTCCCCGCCGAGCACGAGCTGACCGAGGCCGACTACGACAAGCTCAAGGCGGCCAACGTCGAGCGCGTGTTCGTCCGCAAGAGCGAGGAGGAGGAGGAGAACCTCGACAAGAGCACGCTCCTCAACACGCTCAAGAAGGACCCGACGCACTCGGCCGAGGAGGCCCTGGAGTACCTCTACATCCAGCTCCGCGGCACCGAGCCGCCCGACCTCGAGACCGCCCGCGGCGTCCTCGACCGGCTCTTCTTCTCGGACAAGCGCTACGACCTCGGCGACGTCGGGCGCTACCGGATCAACGTCCGCCTCGACCTCGACCGGAAGAACCGGAGCATCACGCTCTCGCGCGAGGACATCGTCGCCATCATCAAGGAGCTCGTGATGCTCCAGAACGGCAAGAGCCAGGTGGACGACATCGACCACCTCGGCAACCGCCGCGTCCGCACCGTCGGAGAGCAGCTCCAGCAGCAGTTCTCGCTCGGGCTCGCCCGCATGGCGCGCACGATCAAGGAGCGGATGAACCTCCGCGACGCCGACAAGTTCACGCCGCAGGACCTCGTGAACGCGCGGACCGTCTCGAGCGTGATCAACACGTTCTTCGGGACGAACCAGCTGTCGCAGTTCATGGACCAGACGAACCCGCTGGCCGAGCTCACCCACAAGCGCCGGCTCTCGGCGCTCGGGCCGGGCGGCCTCACGCGCGAGCGCGCCGGGTTCGAGGTCCGCGACGTCCACTACACCCACTACGGCCGGCTCTGCCCCATCGAGACGCCCGAGGGGCCGAACATCGGGCTGATCTCGAGCCTCTGCGTCCACGGCGTCATCAACGAGTTCGGCTTCATCGAGACGCCCTACCGCGTCGTCAAGGACGGCCGCGTGACGAGCGAGATCCGCTACCTCTCGGCCGAGGACGAGGACCGCTACGTCATCGCGCAGGCGAACGCCCCGCTCGACGCGAAGGGCCGGTTCGTCAACGAGTTCGTGCGCTGCCGGATCGCGGGCGACTTCCCGCTCGTGCGCCCGGAGAACGTCCAGTTCATGGACATCGCGCCGAACCAGATCGTCTCCCCGGCCGCGGCGCTCATCCCGTTCCTCGAGCACGACGACGCCAACCGCGCGCTGATGGGCTCGAACATGCAGCGCCAGGCCGTCCCGCTCCTGCGCCCCGAGGCCCCCATCGTCGGGACCGGGCTCGAAGGCCGCGTCGCGCGCGACTCCCGCGCCCTCGTCGTGGCCGAGGGCGACGGCGTCGTCGAGTACGTGGACGCGACCAAGATCACCGTCCGCTACGACGAGGCCGCCGAGGAGAGCGACGTCGCCTTCGAGGAGCCGGTCAAGACGTACAACCTCATCAAGTTCCGCCGGACCAACCAGGACACCTCGGTCACGCAGAAGCCGCTCGTCAAGGCCGGCCAGCGCGTGAAGAAGGGGGACCTCCTGGCCGACGGCACCTCGACCGAGAACGGCGAGCTCGCCCTCGGGAAGAACGTCCTCGTGGCGTTCATGCCCTGGAAGGGGTACAACTTCGAGGACGCCATCGTCATCTCCGAGCGCGTCGTCAAGGAGGACGTCTTCACCTCGATCCACATCGAGGAGTTCGAGCACCAGGTCCGCGACACCAAGCGCGGCGAGGAGGAGCTCACGCGCGAGATCCCCAACGTCTCCGAGGAGGCCACGAAGGACCTCGACGAGCGCGGGATCGTCCGCGTCGGCGCCGAGGTCAACCCCGGCGACATCATCGTCGGCAAGATCACGCCGAAGGGGGAGACCGACCCGACGCCGGAGGAGAAGCTCCTCCGCGCCATCTTCGGCGACAAGGCCGGCGACGTCAAGGACGCGAGCCTCAAGGCGAAGCCCGGCATGCACGGCGTCGTCATCGACACGAAGCTGTTCAGCCGGCGGAAGTCCGACCCCGTCACGAAGCGGGCCGAGGAGAAGCGGCTGGCCGAGATCGAGGCGCAGCTCGCGCGCGAGGTCGAGGCGCTCCAGACCTCGTTCTACGAGCGGTTCTTCAGCCTCGCCAACGGCGTGAAGGCCGGCGAGGCCATCGAGCTCCGCGACGGCACCGTCGTCGTCTCCGAGGGCGCCAAGATCACGAAGAAGGCGTTCGCCGGGGTGGACCCGGCCGAGCTCAAGATCCGCCAGCGCTTCACCGAGGACGACGAGACGAACCAGAAGCTGTGGCGGCTGCTGGCCAACTTCCAGCGGCGGCACCAGGAGGTGACCGGCGCGGCCGAACAGGAGCAGTACCGGATCCAGATGGGCGACGAGCTCCCGCCGGGGATCGTCCAGCTGGCGAAGGTCTACATCGCCAAGAAGCGGAAGCTCCAGGTCGGCGACAAGATGGCCGGCCGCCACGGGAACAAGGGCGTCGTCGCCAAGATCGTCCCCGTCGAGGACATGCCGTTCCTCGAGGACGGCACGCCCGTCGACATCGTGCTCAACCCGCTCGGCGTGCCGAGCCGGATGAACCTCGGGCAGATCTTCGAGACGCTGCTCGGCTGGGCCGGGAGCAAGCTCGGCGAGACCTACGCCACGCCGCCCTTCGACGGCGCCACGATGGAGGACGTCGCGGAGAAGCTGCGCGAGGCCGGCCTCCCCGAGGACGGCCGCGTCCAGCTCTACGACGGCCAGACTGGCGAGCCGTTCGACCAGCTCACGACGGTCGGGCAGATCTACATGCTCAAGCTGAGCCACCTCGTCGAGGACAAGATCCACGCCCGGAGCATCGGGCCGTACTCCCTCATCACCCAGCAGCCGCTGGGCGGGAAGGCGCAGTTCGGCGGCCAGCGCTTCGGCGAGATGGAGGTGTGGGCGCTCTACGCCTACGGCGCGTCCAACGTGCTCCGCGAGCTGCTCACCGTCAAGAGCGACGACGTCCAGGGCCGCTCGAAGGCCTACGAGGCCATCGTCAAGGGGGACAACATCCCCGAGCCGAGCGTGCCCGAGAGCTTCAACGTCCTCGTCCGCGAGCTCCAGGGCCTCGGCCTCGAAGTCCGCATCGATTGAGGGTCAGTCGTCCGTGGTCCGTCGTCCGTTGGTGCGCAACGGGCGGTGGGCCAGCGATAGACCACTGACCACGAACCACTGACAACGGACAACCCTATGGCATTCGGCATCAAGGCGGCGGCGCCCGCCCCGAAGAAGTACTACAACTCGATCACCGTCAGCCTCTCCTCGCCCGAGGCCATCCTCGAGCGGAGCTACGGCGAGGTGCTCAAGCCGGAGACCATCAACTACCGCTCGTTCAAGCCGGAGAAGGACGGGCTGTTCTGCGAGAAGATCTTCGGCCCGGTCAAGGACTGGGAGTGCCACTGCGGGAAGTACAAGCGGATCCGCTACAAGGGCATCATCTGCGACCGCTGCGGCGTCGAGGTGACGCAGAAGGCGGTCCGCCGCGAGCGCATGGGCCACATCACGCTCTCGGTCCCCGTCGTCCACATCTGGTACTTCAAGAGCCTCCCGAACAAGATCGCCGCCCTCCTCGGGGTCAAGTCGAAGGACCTCGAGAAGATCATCTACTACGAGAACTACATCGTCATCAACCCCGGCGGCGCCGAGGCCCTCGGCATCCAGCCGAACCAGCTCCTCACCGAGGACGAGTACTTCGACGTCCTCTACCGCATCCGCGAGGACAACAACCGCCTCCCGGACGACGACCCGGCCAAGTTCCTCGCCAAGATCGGCGGCGAGGCCGTCGAGGACCTCCTCAAGCGGCTCGACCTCGACACGCTCAGCCAGGAGCTCCGCTTCCAGGCGCGCACCGAGACGAGCCAGCAGCGGAAGGCCGAGGCGCTCAAGCGGCTCCAGATCGTCGAGGCCTTCCGCGAGGCCAACCGGAAGACGGAGAACAAGCCGGAGTGGATGGTGATGAAGGTGATCCCCGTCATCCCGCCCGAGCTCCGGCCCCTCGTCCCGCTCGAGGGCGGCCGCTTCGCGACCTCCGACCTCAACGACCTCTACCGCCGCGTCATCATCCGCAACAACCGGCTCAAGCGGCTGATGGACATCAAGGCGCCCGAGGTCATCCTCCGCAACGAGAAGCGGATGCTCCAGGAGGCCGTCGACTCGCTCTTCGACAACTCCCGGAAGGCCAACGCCGTCCGCAGCGACTCCAACCGCGCGCTGAAGTCCCTGAGCGACATGCTCAAGGGGAAGCAGGGCCGGTTCCGCCAGAACCTCCTCGGCAAGCGCGTCGACTACTCCGGCCGCTCGGTCATCGTCGTCGGGCCCGAGCTGAAGCTGCACGAGTGCGGGCTGCCGAAGGAGATGGCCGTCGAGCTCTTCAAGCCGTTCATCATCCGGAAGCTCATCGAGCGCGGCATCGTCAAGACGGTCAAGAGCGCGAAGAAGGTGGTGGACCGGCGGACGGCCGACGTCTTCGACATCCTCGAGAAGGTGATCGCCGGGCACCCGGTGCTCCTCAACCGCGCCCCGACGCTCCACCGCCTCGGCATCCAGGCCTTCCAGCCCGTGCTCATCGAGGGGAAGGCGATCCGGATCCACCCGCTGGTGACGACCGCCTTCAACGCCGACTTCGACGGCGACCAGATGGCCGTCCACGTGCCGCTGAGCCAGGACGCCATCCTCGAGGCGCAGATCCTCATGCTGAGCAGCCACAACATCCTCAGCCCGGCCAACGGCGAGCCCATCACCGTGCCGAGCCAGGACATGGTCCTCGGCATGTACTACCAGACGAAGAGCCGCGACGGCGCGAAGGGGGAGGGCATGCGGTTCGCCTCGATCAGCGAGGTGCGCCGGGCCTACGACCAGGGCGTCGTGGACCTCCACGCGAAGGTCCACCTCCGCCTCGAGCGCCCCACGATGGACGGCCGCCACCAGCCCGGCGAGGTCGTCGAGACGACGGTCGGCAAGGCGCTCTTCAACGAGATCGTCCCCGAGGCCGCCGGCTACATCAACGAGGTCCTCACGAAGAAGAACCTCCGCGGCATCATCGGCCACGTCTTCAAGACGACCGACTTCCCGCAGACGGCCCGCTTCCTCGACGCCGTCAAGGACCTCGGCTTCGGCCGCGCCATGACCGGCGGCCTCTCGTTCTCGCTCTCGGACATCGTCGTGCCCGACGCGAAGTACGAGCTGATCGAGAAGGCCGACGCCGAGGTGGCCCAGATCCGCGAGCAGTACGAGTCCGGCTTCATCACGGAGAGTGAGCGGTACAACCAGGTCATCGACGTGTGGACGCGGACGAACAACCGCGTCTCGAACGTGCTCTACGACACGCTCAAGGCCGACCGCGACGGGTTCAACGCCATCTACATGATGGCCGACTCCGGCGCGCGAGGCTCGCGCGAGCAGATCCGCCAGCTCGGCGGCATGCGCGGGCTCATGGCCAAGCCGCAGAAGAGCCTCACCGGGAGCGCCGGCGAGATCATCGAGAACCCGATCAAGGCCAACTTCAAGGAGGGCCTCTCGGTGCTCGAGTACTTCATCTCGACGCACGGCGCGCGCAAGGGCCTCGCCGACACCGCGCTCAAGACGGCCGACGCCGGCTACCTCACGCGCCGTCTCGTGGACGTGAGCCAGGACGTCACCGTCCAGATCCACGACTGCGGCACGCTCCGCGGCGTGCGCATGGAGGCGCTCAAGGACAACGAGGACATCGTCGAGCCGCTGGCCGACCGCATCCTCGGCCGCGTCTCCGTCCACGACGTCCGCGACCCCCTCACCGACGAGATCATCGTCCACTCGAACGAGATGATCACGGAGGAGATCGCGGCGCGCATCGCGCAGACCTCCATCGAGACGGTCGAGATCCGGTCCGTGCTCGCGTGCGAGGCGCCGCGCGGCGTCTGCGCGCTCTGCTACGGGCGCAACCTCGCCACCGGCCGGCTCGTCGAGACCGGCGAGGCCGTCGGCGTCATCGCGGCGCAGTCCATCGGCGAGCCCGGCACGCAGCTCACGCTGCGGACGTTCCACATCGGCGGCACGGCCTCCCGCATCTCGGCCGAGAGCACGCTCGTCACGAAGTTCGCCGGCCGCGTCGAGTTCGACAACCTCCGCACCGTCGACTTCGAGGGCGACGGGGAGACGCGGACCGTCGTGCTCGGCCGCTCGGGCGAGGTGCGGATCGTGGACGAGGACGGCCGCCAGCTCATCTCGTACACCGTCCCCTACGGCGCCGAGGTCATGGTGGCCGAGGGGCAGGAGGTCGAGAAGGGCGCCGTCATCGCCTCGTGGGACCCCTACAACTCCGTCATCGTCTCCGAGGTCGACGGCACCATCCGGTTCCAGGACGTCATCGAGGGGACGACCTACCGCGAGGAGTCCGACGAGCAGACGGGCTACCGCGAGAAGGTCATCACCGAGACGCGCGAGCGCAACCTCACGCCGGCCCTGCTCATCAAGACGAAGGAGGGCATGAAGGAGTACACGATGCCCGTCCGCGCCCGCCTCCAGGTGGACGAGGGCGACGAGGTCCAGGCCGGCCAGGTGCTCGCCAAGATCCCGCGCCAGAGCGCCAAGACCCGCGACATCACGGGCGGCCTCCCCCGCGTCATCGAGCTGTTCGAGGCCCGGCAGCCGACGGACCCCGCCGTCGTCTCCGAGATCGACGGCGTCGTCTCCTTCGGCACCCGCAAGCGCGGCGCCCAGGAGGTCATCGTGACCTCCCGCGACGGCGAGACGCAGCGGACCTACCTCGTCCCGCTGAGCAAGCACCTCCTCGTCCACGAGAACGACTTCGTCCGCGCGGGCGAGGCGCTCTCGGACGGGCAGATCTCGCCGCAGGACATCCTCGCCATCCAGGGCCCGACGGCCGTCCAGGAGTACCTCGTCAACGAGGTCCAGGAGGTGTACCGCCTCCAGGGCGTGACCATCAACGACAAGCACATCGAGACCATCGTCCGCCAGATGATGCAGAAGGTCTCCGTCACCGACCCCGGCGACACCGCCTTCCTCGAGGGCGAGCTCGTGGACCGGTTCGCGCTCGAGCGCGCCAACGACGCGCTCTACGACCAGTTCGTCGTGACGGACCCCGGCGATAGCGACCTCCGCATCGGGGCCACCGTCACGCGGCGGCGCCTCCGCGAGGTGAACTCCGAGATGAAGCGGCAGGACAAGCGGCCCGCGGAGGTCCGCGAGGCCGAGCCGGCCGTGGCCGAGCCCGTGCTGCTGGGCATCACCGCCGCCGCCCTCGCCACGGACTCCTTCATCTCGGCCGCCTCCTTCCAGGAGACGACGAAGGTGCTCACCGACGCGGCCATCTCGGCCAAGACCGACGAGCTCCTCGGGCTGAAGGAGAACGTGATCGTGGGCCACCTCGTCCCCGCCGGCACGGGGCTGCGGAAGTACCGCGACCTCGTCGTCGGCTCGAAGAAGGAGCTCGAGGCGCTCCAGGCGGCCTCCGAGGCCCTCGGCTTCGGCGACGCCGACGGCGACGGCACCCCGGCCGCGCGGCCCGAGGTGGACGACGAGACGCTCGCGGCCATCAACCGCCGCCTCGGCTGATTTCCGCGTCGAACGTCCGGCGTTGAACACACCGGCGCCCCGGCTGCCCACGCGGCGGCCGGGGCGCTTTGGTCACCGCATCAGCACCGCCGTCCGCGTGGCGACGAACGCCTCGCCCGTGGCGCGGACGAGGTAGACGCCGGCGGGCAGCGCGCCGGCCTCCAGCGCGATCTCGTGGGGGTGCCCGGCCGCGAGGGGACCGTCGTGGAGGAGCGCCACCCGCCGGCCCGTGGCGTCGAACGCCTCGACGCGGACGTGCTGGGGGGCGGCGACGCTGAGGCTGAAGCGGGCCTCGATGCGGAACGGGTTGGGCGACGGCGCCGAGAGCGCGAAGCCCCCCGGCAGCGCGTCCGGCTCGGTGGCCGTCGTCACGGCCTGCGAGAAGATGAGCGCGCTGTAGGGGCCGACGCTGAGGCGCCCGCTCTGCGCCATCCCGTGCGCGGGCGGGCCGTCCGCCTCGACCTCGTCGCCGCCGACGCCGCCGAAGTCCGGGCTGTACGCGGGGTCGTCGGAGTTGAAGCGGACGAGCCAGCGGCCGGGGCGGGGGAGGCCGAGGGGCGCGTCGACGAGGGCATCGCCGGAGAAGTTGGCGACGACGACCACGTCGTCGCCGGGGCCGCCGGCGTCCCAGCGGTGCACCGCGATCACCTTCCGCGCATCGTCCACGACGTAGACGTCCTGCCCGGCGCCCCTCAGGCCGCGCGTGGTGCCGTCGCCGCCGAGGCGGAGGCGGATGAGGTCGCGGTAGAGGGCGACGATGCCGGGGTGCTCGGCGTAGCCGCGCCAGCGCATCGGCGTGCGGCCGTCGAAGGGCGTGGGGTCGAGGAGCTCCTGGCCCTGCCAGAGCATCGGGATGCCGGGCGAGGTGAAGAGCAGCGCGGCGCCGAGCGTGGAGCGCTTGCGGGCAGCCCAGCCGTAGGGGTCGTCCTCGTCGATCTCGACCGTCAGCCGGCGCCCCCCGCAGCACGGCTCGTTGTGCGACTCGGTGTAGATGACGCGCTGCCGGAAGTCGCCGTTGTAGGTGTGCTCGAGGGCCTGGGCGACGAAGGGCATGCTGCGGCGGTCGTCCCGCCGCTTGCGCAGTTCGCTGCGGAGGTGGGCCGCGAAGTAGTGCCACTGCGCGTCGAAGCCGGCGCCGCCGTCGGCCGTCGGGCGCGTGAGGGCGGCCTCGTTCGTGAGGTCCTCGGCGATGGCGACGAGGCCGGGGTAGTCCGCGCGGAGGGCGTCGTTGGCCTCCTGCATCAGCGACCAGCCGTCGGGGAGCGGCACGGGGTCGCCGCCGCCGGTGGTGTAGATGCTGTGCGTGGCGTCCCACCGGAACCCGTCCACGTGGTACTCCTCGACCCACATCCGGAGGTTGTCGAGGATGTAGCGTCGGACCTCCTCGCGGCCGTAGTTGGGGCGCGGCCCCCAGGGCGAGTCGATCCGCTCGGCGTCGTAGAAGTAGATGCCGCCGGGCCACTCGGGCGTGTGCCACCCGTCGAAGCGGTGGGTGGCGAGGTCCCACGGCCCCCAGTGGTTGTAGACGACGTCGAGGATGACGGCGATGCCGCGGGCGTGGCAGGCCTCGACGAACGCCTTGAAGGCGTCGGGGCCGCCGTAGGCGCCGTTCTCGACGGCGAAGAGGTCGCTCGGGCCGTAGTCGCTCGGGACGAACTCGGGCCGCTCCGTCACGGGCAGCACCTCGACGGCCGTCACGCCGAGGTCGGCGAGGTGGTCGAGCCGCTCGATGGCGTCCCAGAACGTGCCCGGCCCGCCGCCGGGCGCGTCGTGGTAGGTGCCGACGTGCATCTCGTAGACGACGAGGTCTTCGAGGGCGGGCGGCGAGAAGCCGGCGTCGCCCCACGCGTAGGCGTCGGGGTCGTAGACGAGCGAGCGGCCGTTCTCGTAGTGGGACGACGTGACGACGCGGCTGTGGGGGTCGCGCCGGGTGACGAGGCCCGACGGCCCCCGGATCACGTAGCGGTAGTCGTCGCCGACGGCGGCGCCCGGGACGTCGGCGGACCAGAGGCCGTCGCCCTCGGGGGCGAGGGGGGAGGCGGCGGGGTCGTAGCCGTTGAAGGCGCCGGCCACGCCGACCTGCTCGGCGTGGGGCGCCCAGACGCGGAACGTGACGCCGCCCTCGTAGGGGACGCTCCCCATGCCCGGCCGCGTGGACTGGGC
>DATGQT010000037.1:0-4970 GCA_035304085.1 Rubricoccaceae bacterium | reverse complement strand
CGTCAAGCGGGGGATGGACACCGACGAGGTGCTCGCCCGGTTCCGCCGCGAGCGGCAGGTGCTCGCCGGCCTCGACCACCCCGGCATCGCGCGGCTGCTCGACGGGGGGGCGGCGGAGGACGGGCGGCCGTTCCTCGCCATGGAGTACGTCGTCGGCGAGCCGATCACCGACTACTGCGACCGGAATCGGCTGGACGTGGCGGCGCGGCTGGCGCTCTTCGAGCAGGCGTGCGCGGCGGTGCAGCACGCCCACCGCCGGCTCGTCGTCCACCGCGACCTCAAGCCGTCGAACGTCCTCGTCACCGCGGGCGGGGGGGGCGCCCTCCAGGTGAAGCTGCTCGACTTCGGGATCGCCAAGCTGCTGCAGGCGCGCGAGGACGAGGCGCTGACGCGGACGGAGGCGCGCCGGCTCACGCCGGCCTACGCGGCGCCGGAGCAGGTGCGCGGCGAGGCCGTCACGACGGCGGCCGACGTGTACGCGCTCGGGGTGATCTTGCACGAGCTCCTGACGGGCACGAGGCCGCCCGATCCGCCCCGGCTCCCCGGGGGCCTCGTGACGGCGGAGGCGGCCGTGGCGCGGCGGACGACGGCGGAGCGGCTGCGCCGCCGGCTCCGGGGCGACCTCGACACCATCGTGCTGGCGGCGCTGCGCGAGGAGCCGGAGGCGCGCTACCCCTCGGTCGAGTCGCTCCTCGACGACCTCCGGCGGCATCGGGAGGGGCTGCCGGTGCAGGCCCGCCCGGCGTCGGCGGGGTACCGCCTCCGCAAGTTCGCCCGCCGCCACCGCGCGGGCGTGACGGCGGCGGCGCTCGTGCTCCTGGCCCTCCTCCTCGGCCTCGGGGCGACGGCGTGGCAGGCGCGGGAGACGGCGCGCGAGGCCGCGCGCGCCGAGCGGGCGCGCGACTTCGCCCTCAGCCTCCTGGAGATCGCCGACCCCGACGTGGCGCGGGGCGAGGACGTCACGGCGCACGCGCTCCTCGACGCGGCGGCCGAGCGGGCCGCCCGCGAGCTCGCCGACGAGCCGGAGGTGGAGGAGGCCGTGCTCGACGCCCTCGCCGAGATCAACTACCGGCAGGGCCGCGCCGAGGAGGCCGAGCGGCTCTTCGCGCGGGTGCTGGCCCTGCGGGAGGCCCGCCTCGGTCCCGCCGACACCCTCCTCGCCGAGAGCCTCAACAACCTCGCAGTGCTCCGTGCCCAGCACGGCCACGCGGAGGAGGCGGAGGCGCTCCACGCGCGCGCCCTCGCCATCCGCCTCGGTCGCCTCGGCCCGGACCACCCGGACGTGGCCGTCTCCCACTACAACCTCGGCGTGCTGGCGCGGGCGCAGAACGACCTCGAATCCGCTGAGCGCCACCACCGCGAGGCCCTCCGCATCCGGCGGGCGCACTTCGGGCCCGAGGCGGAGGAGGTGGCGCAGAGCGTGCGGAGCCTCGCGCTCGTGCAGCACCAGCGCGGGGCCTACGCCGACGCCGAGGCGCTCTACCGCGAGGCCCTCGCCCTCCACGCCCGTACCGACGGCGCGGAGGGCCGCGAGGCGAGCATGGCGATGAACAGCCTCGGCGCCCTCCTCGAAACGATGGGCGCGTACGCCGAGGCCGACACCCTCCTCCGCCGCACGGTGGCGTTGCAGCGGAGGCTCTACGAAGGCGACAACCCGCAGCTGGTGCGGTCGCTGACCAATTACGGGATCCTGCTGGTCGAGACGGGGGAGGCCGAGCGGGCGCAGGGGCCGCTGGAAGAGGCCCTCGCGATGGCGCGGCGGCTCTTCGAGGGGGACCACGCGGGCGTCGCCGTCACGCAGAGCTCCTACGCCCTGGCGTCATACGAGCAGGGGCGCCTCGCCGAGGCCGCCGCGGAACTCGAGCAGGCCCTCGCGATGTTCGGACGGCTGGGCAGGGACGGTTTCCTGACGGAGTTCACGCTGCGGTGGCTGGCTGAAGTCCACCTCGCCCGGGGCGACCTCGCGGCGGCCGATACGCTCTACCGCCGCGCGCGCGCCGTCCAGGAGGCCGAGCTGCCCGCGCGCCACCCCGGCCGGGCCGACGTGCTGCTCGGGCTGGGGCGCGTGGCGCTCGCGCGGGGGCGCCCCGCCGAGGCCGAGCCCCTGCTGCGCCGGGCGCTGGCGCTCCGCCGGGAGGGGCTGGGCGAGGGGCACCCCCGCACCGCCGAGGCGGAGAGCTGGCTGGGCGCGTGCCTCGCGGCGCAGGGACGCCGCGCCGAAGCGGCGCCCCTGCTCTCGTCGAGCGCGCGGGTACTCGGCCGGCCGGCGCGCCGCTCCATCTCGGAGGCCGTCCGGGCGAACCTCGCGGCCTACGGCCCGCGATGACCCGCCGCGTTCTCGCCTCCATCCCCTCCTCGCCTGCATCCGCATGGACTTGCCTGCACCGGGCCGTGACGTCGCCACGCGCTTCGGCCTCGCGCCCGGCGCCCGCCTCGTCGTCGGCGCCAGCGGCGGGCTCGACTCGACCGTGCTCCTCCGGCTCCTCCACGCGGCCGGCTTCGCCGTCGTAGCGGCGCACGTGAACTACGGGCTGCGCGGGGTGGAGTCGGAGGCCGACGAGGCGTTCGTGCGGGCGCTGGCCGCCGAGCTGGGCGTGCCCTGCCGCGTCCGGCGCGTGGCGCTGCCCGAGGGGGAGAACCGGCAGGACGCGGCGCGGCGGGCGCGCTACGCCTTCTTCGAGGAGGTGGCACGGGCGGAGGGGGCGGCGGCCGTGGCCGTGGCCCACCACCAGGACGACCAGGCCGAGACGGTCCTCCTCCACCTCCTCCGCGGCACGGGGCCGCGTGGGCTGGCCGGGATGCCCGCCGAGCGGCCGATCCGCCGAGGCAGCCCCGTCCGCCTCATCCGCCCGCTGCTCGACGTGCCGCGCGCCGAGGTCGAGGCGCTGGCGCGGCGGGAGGGCTGGGCGTGGCGCGAGGACGCCTCGAACCAGAGCGTGAGCTACCGCCGCAACCGGCTCCGCCGCCGCATCCTCCCCGAGCTCGAGGCGGCGTTCGGCCCCGGCGTGGCCGCGCGCATCGCCGGGACGGCCGCGCGCGTGCGGGCGCTGCTGGCGACGCAGTCGGAGCCGCCGCGCCGCCTGCCCGTCGCCGCGCTCCGCGCGCTCCCCGAGGCCGCGCGCCACGCCCGCCTCCTCGACGCCCTCCGCCGGTGGGCGCCCGGGGCCCCCCGCCGCGCCGCCGCCGTCGCCACGCTCGACGCCCTCCTCGATGCGCAGCCCGGCCGCCGCGTCGCCTGGCCGGGCGTCGTCGTCTGGCGCGACCGCGACGCGCTCGTCTTCGAGCCGTCGCCCGGCGAGGCGGCCCCCGAGGCGTACGAGGTGACGATCGGCACCCCGGTGGAGACCCCGGCCGGCACGCTCGAAGTCACCCCCCTCGACGCCGTGCCCGGGGCCGTCGCGTCCGACGACCCCGACGTGGAGATCGCCGACGCCGAGGCGCTGGCGGCCCCCCTCGTCCTGCGGCGCTGGCGGCCGGGCGACCGGCTCCGGCCCCTCGGCCTCGACGGGACCAAGCGCGTCAGCGACCTGCTCACCGAGGCGAAGGTCCCACCATCCGAGCGGGCCGGCCAGCTCGTGCTCTGTGCCGGGCCGGAGGGGGAGGTCGTGTGGGTGGTGGGCCACCGGCTCGCCGAGGCGGCGCGCGTCCGGCCGCAGACACGCCGGACCGTGCGCCTGATGTGGACGCCGGCCGGCGAGGAAGCCCCCCCCGTCCCGTAGTGTGTGGGACAGGGGGGGCGGGCCGGGCGGAAAGGACGCCACCACACGTCCCGCGCCCGATGATCCCCGCCGCGGCGGGGTGCGTCAGCGGAGGCGCGTGAGCCGGCGCGTGAGGGCCTCCCCGCCGGCCTCCAGCCGGACGAGGTAGACCCCCGCCGGGAGCGCGCCCGCGTCGAAGCCCACCGCGTGCGCGCCGGCCCGGAGCACGCCGTCGAGGACGACGGCGACCGTGCGGCCGAGCGCGTCGTAGACGGCCAGCCGGGCGGGCCCCGGGGCGGGGAGGGTGAAGGCGAGGGTGAGGGCCCCTGTGGCGGGGTTGGGGTAGGGCGCGGCGAGGGCGAGGGCCGCGGGGGCGGGGGCGCCGGGCTCGGCGGCGACGGGGAGGGCGGCGCCCTGGTGGAAGAACTGGTTCCCGTCGGCCGTCAGTCCGCCGGCGGAGCCGTAGATCGTGTGGGCGGCGCCGGCGTCCGCCTCCGCCCCCACGTCCTCGTAGGGGACGCCGACGGTGAGGTCGTCGCGGCCGTCGCCGTCGAAGTCCCCCGCGGCGAGGGCCGAGCTGAAGTGGTCACCGAGCTCGCTCTCGCCGGGGAGGCCGCCGGTCCCCTGCATCCAGAACTGGCTCTCCTCGGCGGTGAGGCCCGCGGCGGCGCCGAAGAGCACGATGGCGGCGCCGGCGTTGTCGTCCTCGCCGAGAACACCGACGGCGAGGTCGTCGTAGCCGTCGCCGTCGAAGTCCCCCACGGCGACGGCGAAGCCGAAGCGGTCAGTTTCCTCCGAGGCGCTTGGGACGTCGCCGGACTCCTGCGTCCAGAGCTGGCTGCCGGTGGCGGTGAGGCCGGCAGCCGAGCCGTAGATCACGTTGACGGCGCCAGCGTCCCAGGCGACGCCGTCGTCCTCGAAGGGGACGCCGGCGGCGAGGTCGTCGTAGCCGTCGCCGTCGAAGTCCCCGGCGGCGAGCCCGCGGCCGAATTTGTCGCCGAACTCGGGCGTGCCGGGGGCGCCGGGCGAGCCCTGCGACCACAGCTGGCTGCCGTCGGCGGAAAGGCCGGCACTCGAGCCGTAGAGGACGACGGCCGCGCCAGCGGCGTCCTGCGCGTCCACCGTCTCGTTGGGGACGCCGACGGCGAGGTCGTCGAACCCGTCGCCGTCGAAGTCCCCCGCGGCGAGGGCGACGCCGAAGTAGTCGAAGGGCTCGGTGGTGCCGGCCCCGGCCGCGGTCTGGGTCCACGTCTGGGAGCCGGCGGCGGAGAG
>DATGQT010000036.1:0-9993 GCA_035304085.1 Rubricoccaceae bacterium | reverse complement strand
CGGGCTGCGTCGGGGTAGAGCGTCCGCGCGAAGGCGAGGACGTGGGCGCCGAGGCCGGGGCCGAAGTTGAGCGCGTGGTCGGGCAGGACGACGACCCGGCCGTCCCGCGCCGCGGGCGTGGCCGCGAGCGCCGGCTGGCGGGCGAACGCCTCGGGGCCGCCCACCGCCTCGGCCGTGCGGCCGAGCATGAAGACGACGTCGGGCGCGGCCTCGACCAGCGCCTCGGGCGTCATCGGCTTGTAGCCCTCGACGGCGCCGAAGGCGTTCTCGCCGCCGGAGAGCCGGACGAAGGCGTCGGCCTGCGTGCCGGCGCCGGAGAGGCTGACGGTGCCGCCCCCCTGCCCCAGCACGAAGAGCACGCGCGGGCGCCGGCCGGAGGCCGCTCCGGAGGCCGCCTCGGCGCGGGCCACGAGGGCGGCGGCCTCGGCCAGCTGCGCCTCCAGCGTGTCCACGAGCGCCTCGCCCGCCGCCTCCCGGCCGAGCGCGGCGGCGACGGCGCGGATCTGCGCGGCGGCGTCCGCGGGCGTCGCCCCGCCCGGGAGCCGCACCACCCCCACCCCCGCGGCCTCGATCTGGTCGAGCACGGCCGGCGGCCCCGCCTCGGGGTCGGCGAGGACGAGCGTCGGCGCCGTCGAGAGGACGCCCTCGGCGCCGAGCTGGCGGAAGTAGCCGACGCTGGGCTTGCCGAGGACGGCCGGGGGGTAGACGGCCGAGGCGTCGCGGGCCACGAGGAGGCCCTCGGCGCCGAGGGCGTAGACCGTCTCGGCCACGGCGCCGCCGAGGGCGACGACGCGGGGCGCCGAGGCGTCATCTGACGCCTCGGCCGGCGGCCCGGCCGCGCCCTCGCAGCCGGCGAGCGCGAGGGCGACGAGCCCGGTGAGGAGCCCGGCGAGGAGCGCGCGTGGGGCGGGGAGCGCGCGCGGCCTCATTCTGCGTCCACGAAGCTGCGCGAGCCGTCCGGCTGGTAGACGTACTCGAACGTGTAGTACCGCTCGCTGTCCGTGAACGGGTCGATGGGGTCCGGTGCCCCCTCGTAGTAGCTCAGGATGCGGAGCTTGGCGTAGCGGCCGTCCGCGGTGCGGACGACGAGGGTGCGGCCGGGGATCGGCGTGACGGTGAACGTGGCGGGGTCGTAGTTGTACCACCCGTTGCCGGAGCCGCCGGGGACGGCGTCGAGGTAGCCGTCGGCGGGCGCCTCGGTCACCTCGTCGAAGGCGCCGGTGACGACCTGGACGCCGCCCTCGCCCGGGCCGCTGTCGCCGCCGTTGGCGATGACCTCGGTGCCGCGGAAGGCGACGTCCCACGCCGTCGAGCTGGAGTCGGCGCGGTCCTCGTCGTCGTAGGCGAGGACGACCTCGCCGTCGGCGAAGCTGAAGAACGTGAAGCGGTTGAGCGAGATCGCCTGCCCGAGGGAGTCGCGGCCCGTCGCCGGGTCGGCCGGGAGGTCCTCGACGCGCTCGACCGTCAGCGGGTCGGGGTCCGGGTCGGGGCCGGTCTCGGCGGTGTCGCAGGCGGCGAGGCCGAGGAGGAGAACCAGGAGGACGGGGAAGGCGGGGCGTGTCGTGGTGGGGGATCGCATGGTGGGGGACGGTGTGGAGTCGGAATCGGGGTGTGGGGGTCAGATCCGGGATGTGGGGGTCAGAACCGGTAGGCGGCCCCGACGAAGAGCACCCGGCCCGGCTCGGACGGGAGGTGGTCGGGGTCGGTGTGGCCGAGGAGGTTGCGGACGCCGACCTGGAGGTCGGCGTGGCCGAGCGCCTTGGTGACGGTGACGTGGACGAGCGCGTAGCCGGGGGCGTACTCGCGGTCCTCGTCGAGGGCGAGGTTGCCGTTGCGGTCGGCGAAGCCGTAGCGGCTCCGCCAGACGGCCCGCGCCGACGTCGTCAGCCCGAGGCCCTCGTGGACGTGCGTGAGGCGGAGCGTGGCGCTGTGGCGGCTGCGGCCGAGGAGGCCGCCGTAGTCGGCCCGCGTGACGCGGACGTCGCGGCCGGAGGCGTCGCGGCGGAAGAGGAGGCCGGCGTCGATGGCGTCGAGGACGTCGCGGTCGGCCGTGTCGAGGTACTGGTAGCCGGCGCCGAGGGCGAGCGTGCCGAGGGCGTCCGAGCGGAGCACCTCGCCCGCCGCCTCGGCCTCGACCCCGCGCGTGTAGATCCGCGCGAGGTTGAAGTAGGAGAACACCTGCTGCCCGTTCGTCTTCACCGCGACGGGCTGGGTGTCGATGAGGTCGCGGACCTCGTTGTGGAACGCGTCCACCCTCAGCACGAGGCCCGCCCACGGCTCCACCTCGACGCCGAGGCCGTAGGCCGTGCTGCTCTCGGCGCGGAGCGCCGTCAGGAGCGCCGGGTCGATGAGGTAGCGGTCGAGGCCGCCCGCCGCGTCGAGCGCCGCCAGCCCCGCCCGCACCTCCTCGGCCCCGAAGACGGCGTAGCCGACGGCGCCGTTGGTGAAGACGAGGTAGCGCTGCCGGAAGTCGGGCGCCCGGTACCCGCTGCCGACGGAGGCGCGGACGCGGAGGCCGCCCAACGGGCGGACGAGGACGGCCGCCTTCGGCGTGAGGCGCGCGGCGTAGTCGCTCGGGGCGTCGTAGCGCGCCGAGAGCACGAGGTCGAGGAGTTCCGACGGCCGCCACGTGTGCTCGGCGTAGGCGTAGGGCTGCGAGGCCGTCCGCGCCGCGGCGTACCGGTCGCCGCCGACGCGCTCGGCCGTCGCGCCGCCGCCGAGGTAGAGGAGGTGGTGCGCCGAGGGGAGCCACGTGAGCCCGGCCTCGGCCTTGGCGTAGTCGTGCGTGAACGCGGTCTCCTCGAAGACGGCGTCCCCCTCGCGCTCGGCCGCGAAGACGTCGTTGTGGAAGCGGGCGCCGTAGAGGCCGGCCTCGAGCGAGAGCCGCCGCGAGAAGCGGTGTCGGAGCGTGGGGCTCAGGCTCCAGTCGGTGCGGTCGGCGCGCTCGTCGTAGAGCGCGCCGCCGAGGAGGAAGGCGCCCTCCTGCTCCTGCGTCGCCACGCGCGCCTGCAGGCCGAGGCGGGTCGCGTCCGAGGGGGCGTAGCGGGCGCGGAGCTCGGCGGCGTAGTCGGAGAAGGCGGGGACGGCGAGGGTGCCGAGCTCCGGCTGGAGGCTGTGGCCGTCGGAGCCGTAGCGGTTGACGAAGGCGCGGACGCCCCAGCGCTCGCCTCCCGTCTCGGCCTCGACCGAGACGTCGCTCGCCCCCTGGCTCTCGAGCCGGACCTCCCCCCGCGCCCGGGTCCGCTCCCCCGGCCGCCGCGTGATGAGGTTGACGACGCCGGCGAGGGCGTCGGCGCCGTAGCGCGCCGAGAGCGGGCCGCGCACGACCTCGACGCGCTCGACGCCCGTCACGGCGAGCCGGTCGAGGTCGAGCGTCCCCGCCGTCCGCCCCACCACGGGCTCGCCGTCGATGAGGACGAGGGTGTAGGCGCTGTCGAACCCGCGGAGCTGGAGCCCGGCGCCGCCGAGGCCGGGGGCGACGACGAGGCCGGCCTGCTCGGCGAGGAGGTCGGAGAGCCGGAGCGCGCCGCGGGCCGCGACCTCCTCCCGCGTCACGACCGTCGTCGGCACCGGGACGTCCTCCAGCGCCCGCGCCGCCCGCGTCGCCGTCACCACGACGGCGTCGAGGGTGCCGGCGAGGAGGGAGTCGGGGAGCGGCTGGGCCTGCGCGGAGGCGGCGGCGAGGAGGGCGGCGAGGAGGAGGGGCCTGGGCACGGCGCCGTTGTCTAGATCTAGTCTAGATTAGCCCGGCCCGGCGGGCGCCCTCGTGAAGAAGGCTCGAACCCTCACCGGCACGCCCCCGCGTGCCGGGGGGCCGCGGTATCACGTACACCTCCGAGGCGGGGCGGCCTCACCGGATCCGTGCCACCGGATGCGTGTCCCCGGGCCCGCGTCGTCGAGCGCGTTCACGGCCCCGCCAGCTCGTCCACGATCCCGCCAGCTTACGTGATGGCCCCCAGCCGCCCGCGTCCGAGGGACGTCGTAGAAGCGTGGGTCGCCGCCTTCAACGACGGCGACGTCGAGCGCCTCGCCGCCCTCTACGCGCCCGGCGCCGTGAACCACCAGGTGGCCGAGGAGCCCGTCGAGGGCCGGGAGGCCATCCGGGCCACGTTCGAGCGCGAGTTCGCGGCGGCCGACGTGACGTGCCTCGTCGAGCACCTGTTCGAGGACGGGGCGTGGGCGATCCTCGAGTGGCGGGACCCGCTCGGCCTCCGCGGCTGCGGGTTCTTCCACGTCGTAGACGGGGAGATCGTGTTCCAGCGGGGGTACTGGGACGAGCTCTCGTTCCTCCGCCTGCACGGGCTCCCGATCCCCTCCCGGTAGCGCCGCTCCGACACGGGCACCCGGCGTTCGGAGCCGGCGGGACACGTCCGCGGCCTCCCCCGGCGTGGAGGCCCCGGCGTGGAGGCCCCCGGCGGGGGCTCAGGTCCGATCCGACGCGGGGGCGGGGGGGGTCGCCCTCAGGGCGGCCCCGGCGTCGAGGCGGCCCCACCCCTCCAGGCTCACGCGGAACGGGTCGAAGGCGAGGCCCACCGCGGAGTTCTCGTGGGGGACGAGGGCGAGGGCGCGCGGGGGGATCACCTCCCCCGTCACGGCGCAGCGCCACGCACGGCGGACCTTCCCGACGTGGAACCGGACGCGGACGAGGGGGGAGCGGCCGAACGCCGGCCCGCCGAGGGCGTGGCTGTCGGCGAGGACGGAGCGGACGCCGCCGTCGTGGCGCGCCGTGGTGCCGGCGACGAACGCCTCCGGCTGGACGAGGCCGTGGGGCCGCTCGTATGGGGACCTGGCGGGCAAGGGCTCACCTGACGGGCAAGGGATCGGGGGCAAGGGGCCGGGAAGATCCGCACGGGCGCCCATTCGGCGCCACGCCCATTCGGCGCCACGCCCCCTGCGCGCTCTGCTGCCGGAGACCGGTCGGGGGGGAGCGCCGTCTCCGCGCTCGCCCCCGACCTCTCGACGGGCGACCCCGCTACGGGCGACCCCGCGGCGGGCGGACCTCGCGGCGGGCGGACCTCGCGGCGGGCGACCTCCACCTCGCCCTCTCCGACGAGGGGCCGGGCGGCGGGGCCCCGGGCGGCGGCGTCCTACCGGCGCTCCGCCGTCGTTTCCCCGGGGCGCCCCCCGCCCGGAACGGCGGCGGCGTCCGCCGCGGTGGCGCCCGGGCCCCCGCGGGGGGCGACGGAGCGGGGGAGCGTGAGGGTGAACGCGCTCCCCCGGCCCACGACGCTCTCGACCGAGATCGTGCCGCCGAGGAGGTCGGTGAGCCGCTTCGTGATGGCGAGCCCGAGCCCGTTCCCCTCGTGGCGGCGGGCGTACCCCTCGCTCTCCTGCTTGAACTCGTCGAAGAGGTGGGGGAGGAACGCGGGGGAGATCCCCACGCCCGTGTCCACCACGCGCACCCGCACGGCCCCGCCCCCGGCGCCGACCTCGACCGTCACCCCGCCCGCCTCGGTGAACTTGACGGCGTTCGAGACGAGGTTGCTGAGGATGCGGTGGAGCGCCTTGCGGTCGGCGAGGGCGAAGGCCGGCGTGCCCGTCAGCGTCACCGCGAGCCCCTTCTCCTCCGCGAGCGGGCGGAGGAGGGCGAGCGCCTCGTCCGCCTCGGCCATCACCTCCACCGGCTGGAGGTCGAGGGGGGCCGCCCCGCCGTCGAGCTGGGCGAGGGCGAGCACGGAGTCCAGGGTGTCGCGGAGGCGCCGCCCGCTCCGGATGATGACGTCGACGAGCCCCCGGTGCTCCTCGGCCACCTCCTCGGCGAGCACGTCGGCGTAGCCGAGGATGCCGGTCAGCGGGGTGCGGACCTCGTGGCTCATGTTGTTGAGGAGCGCCGACTTCAGGCGGTCGGACGCCTCGGCCGCCTCCTTCGCCTCGATCAGCTCCCGCTCGATCCGCTCCCGCTCCGTGACGTCGCGCAGGACGGCCACGATCTCCCGGACGTCCCCGGACTCGGGGTCGCGGACCAGCTTGCTGTGCGACTCGACCCAGACGTAGGAGCCGTCCTTCCGCCGCGACCGGTACGTGGCCCTCGGCTCGAAGGGCTGCTCCCGGACGGAGGCCAGCCCGCTCCGGAGGGGGCCGGCGTCCTCGGGATGAACGAGGTCGAAGGCGTCGCGGCCGACGAGCTCCTCGGCCTCGTAGCCCAGCAGGGCCTTGCACGCGGGGGACGCGTACAGGAGCGCGCCGTCCGGGGCGATCCGGCAGATCACGTCCGTCGCGTGCTCGGCGAGGAGCCGGTAGCGGGCCTCGCTCTCGCGGACGGCCGCGAACGCGCGCTCCCTCTCGGCGCGGAGCCGCCTCGCCTGCAGGGCCTGCTCGACGGCCGGCCCCAGCCGCGCGAGCCGGTCCTTGAGGAGGTAGTCGGCCGCGCCGCGCCGCATGGCCTCGACCGCCGTCACCTCGTCGATGACGCCGCTGACGATGATGAACGGGACGTCGAGCCCCGCCCGCTTCACGACGTCGAGGGCCTGGAGGGCGTTGAACCCCGGGAGGGCGTGGTCGGACAGGATGACGTCGATCCCCGGGCCGATCCCCCGGTGGAGCCGGGCGACGAACGCGTCCCGGGTCTCCACGACCTCGCAGTGGACGGCGTAGCCCGCCGCCTCCAGCTCGCGCTCGGCGAGGGCGGCGTCGTCCGGGTTGTCCTCGAGGAGGAGGACGCGGAGCGGGGCGGGGGTGCCGGGGGCGGTCATCGGCTCTGCGGCGGTCATCGGCTCTGCTTCGTGCACGAACACCTGAGGGCGGTCGCCGGGCTCCGCCCCTACGCGGAGCCCCCGGTGCCCAGGGGGGCCGCGCCCTCGACGGCCGGCGGGCGCTCGTTGAGCAGGAGCCAGTAGAAGCCCAGCGAGCGCATCGACTCCTTGAACTGGTCGAAGTCCACCGGCTTGACGATGTAGCTGTTGACGCCGAGGTCGTAGCTCTCCATCTTGTCCCGTTCCTGGTTCGAGGAGGTCATCATGACGACGGGGATCCGGCGGGTGCGGGGGTCGGCCTTGATCTGGCGCAGGACCTCCATGCCGTCTACGAGGGGGAGCTTGAGGTCGAGCAGGATCACCCTGGGGTTATCGCTCCCTTCCCTGTTCGCGTAAGCGCCCCGGTGGAAGATGAAGTCAAGAGCCTCGGCCCCGTCGCGCACCACGTGGATGCGGTTGGCCACGTTGTACTCCTCCAGCGCGAGGAGGGCCAGCTCGACGTCGTCCGGGTTGTCCTCGACCAGCAGGATCTCGATGATGCGCTCCTTCATGCCCTCGCGGGGTTGCTCGTTGGGGGGGGGGTGGCGCGGGGGAGCGTGAAGTAGAACGTGGCGCCCTCGTCGGGCGCCGACGCCGCCCACACCTCGCCGCCGTGACGGTGGATGATACGCTGGACGATGGCCAGCCCGACGCCGGTCCCCTCGTACTCCTCGGCCCGGTGCAGCCGCTGGAAGACGCCGAAGAGCTTGTCCGCGTACCGCATGTCGAACCCGGCGCCGTTGTCGGACACCGAGTAGACGACGTCGCCGCCGCGGCGCTCGGCGGCGACCCGGACGACCGCCGGGCTCCGGTACTGCGAGAACTTCAGGGCGTTGCTGAGGAGGTTCGCGTAGACCTGCTTGAGCATGGCCGGGTCCGCGTCGCAGGCGGGGAGGTCGCCGACGTCGACCCGCACGTCCCGGCCCTCCGCGGCCGGGTCGAGCTCCTCGAGCACCTGGTGCACGAGCGCCGCCGGCTCCACCTCCTGCTTCTGCAGCTCCTTCCGGCTGAGGCGGGAGAACTGGAGGAGGTCGTCGATGAGCGTGCCCATGCGGAGGGCGTTCCGCCGGACCCGCTCCAGGTACCCCTGCGCCTTGGGGCCGAGCTCGCCCGCGTGGTCCTCCACCAGGATGCGGGTGAACCCCTCGATGGCGCGGAGCGGGGAGCGGAGGTCGTGGGAGACGCTGTAGGAGAACGACTCCAGCTCCTGGTTGGCGGCCTCGAGCTGGGCCGTCCGCTCGAGGACGCGCCGCTCGAGCTCGGCGTTGGCCCGCTGCGCGGCCTCGTAGAGCCGGGCGCTGTCGACGACGAGCCCGGCGCGGTGCGCGAGGTCCTCCGCCAGGGCGAGGTCCTCGGGGCCGTAGCGCCGCCCGGACTCGGCCGTGGCGAGGGTGAGGACGCCGAGCGTCCGCCCCCGCGCGACGAGCGGCACGACGAGCCCGGAGACCAGCCCGAGGCCGCGGAGCCGGCGGAGCTGCTCCCCGTCCCGGGCCAGCTCCGCGAGGAGGCGGTCCGGGACCTCCGGGTAGAGCTCCGGCTCGCCCGTCCGGAGCACGCGGCCCGGCCCCACCCCCGCGCCCGGCGCGCCGCCGAGCTGCGCGCCGCCGAGCTGCCGGAAGAGCCCGGAGACGGACGCGGCCTTCGAGGGGTCGGCGTGGACGACGGCCAGCCGCTCGACGGCGCCGTCCTCCCCGACGACGTGGAGGACGCACCAGTCGGCCAGCGCGGGGACGACGGCCTCGGCGAGCCTGCGGAGGCTCTTCGGGTAGTCGAGGACGTCGGAGAGCAGCGCGCCCATGGTCCGGTAGAGGAACTCCAGCCGCTGGCGCGACTCGACGGCGGCCCGCCGGGCCTCCTGCTCCTGCGCCAGCAGCCGGAGGCGCTCCTGCTGGGCCTCGTAGCGCTCGGTCACGTCCGTCGCGACGCCGATGAGCCCGGCCGCCCGGCCGTGCTCGTCGTACGCCGGCGCGGTGTGCGTGTCGAACCGGGCGCCGTCGAGGTCGACGGTCCACGTGGCCGCCGCGCCGGCGAGCCCCTCGCGCACCCGCTCCAGGACCCCCGGGTGAGCCGCGTAGAGGTCGAAGATCGACCGCCCGACCACCTCGCCCGGCTCGAGGCCGAGGCGGGCGAGCCCGCGCCCCTCCGAGAGGGTGAACACGCCCTCGGCGTCGAGCGCGAAGAGGATGACGGGGGCGTTCGTGACGACGGTGCGGTACCGCGCCTCCTGCTCCCTCAGCCGCTCCTCGGACCGCTTCTGGTGGGTGACGTCGAGCGCCACGACGAGGGCGGCTCGCCTGCCCTGGAACGGGAGCGTGTGCGACGTGACCTCCACGTCGAGGAGCGTGCCGTCCTTCCGCCGGTGCCGGCTGGGCGTCCGGTGCTGCAGGGGCGGGCGAGCGGCGCGCACGTCGGCGAGCAGGGCGGGCACGTCCTCTTCGGGGCGGATGTCCGTGATCCGCATCCCCAAGAACTCCTCCCGCGAGTAGCCGTAGCCCGCGACGGCGGCGTCGTTGACCGCGAGGAAGGCGAGCGTGTCGAGGTCGTAGACCCACATCGGGAGCGGGCTGTGCTCGAAGAGCAGGCCGAAGTGCTCCTCCCGCTCCTCCGCAGCCACCCCGGCCCCCGTCGTTCCATCGGTAAGACGTGTCTCCATGCCGGTCGGGTTACTGAGGGGGCGTGCTCCGGGGCGGTGCCGAGGACGAGCGGTCGTGGATGAGCGAGGCCGTCCCGAGGTCGGGCCTGGGCCTGCCTGTGTATCGGGCCGTTACGGCCCCCGCTTTACACACCGATACTACGCTAGCGGGGTGAGCCTACTGCGCTAGTGGGGCGAGCCGCCTTCCCGCACCCGGCCGAGACGCGGGAGATCGGGGCGCGGTGGCTCGCCGAGCGGTGGCTCGCCGAGGGCGGTCGGCCGTGCTGGAGGCGCCGAGGCCACGACCTCCCACCCCTCCGGGACCGCCTCCCGCCCGAGGAACGCGAGCGCGTCGCCCACCTCCGGGAACGTCTTCACGACCCGCCCCGTCGGCGGCCCCAGCTCGGCCAGCACCCGCGCCAGCGAGGCGACCAGGAGGTCCCGCGTCACGACGGCCGCCCGGCCCCCCGCCCGCGCCGACGCCAGCTCCGCCATCGTCGAGGCCGCGTCGGAGGGGGCGTCGGGGCTCACCTCCCCGGGGGTGAGCCGGAAGCCGGTGACGGCGCGGGCGTCCCAGAGCGCGTCGGCGCCGGGGGCCCAGCGGGGGTCGAGGTAGAGCGCGCGGAAGGC
>DATGQT010000035.1:0-3256 GCA_035304085.1 Rubricoccaceae bacterium | reverse complement strand
TCGGTGAGGCCGTGCTCGCGGGCGAGGTCGAGGGTGACTTCGGGCTCGTGGGGGAGGTTCTGGGGCGTCATGGCGGCGGGATCAAACGGCGAGGGGCGACCGGCCCGGCCGCCCCTACAGTACGGGTGCGCAAAGATACGGGCGACTTGCCCCCCTCGGGCAGCCGGCCCGGCGCATCTAGCTCCTCTTTACTGTCGGAGGGTACGGAGGTACGCTAGCATCTCCTCATCCTCTGCCCCGTCCAGCCGGTCGGTGGGGGTACAGGCGTAAGGCACATAGTAGACGTCAGCCTCGCGCTCCCGGAGGTGGAACGCGAACACGAGGTAGCGCAGCCCGATACTGAAGTCGTACATGCACCAGACCCCCGTCGGGCCGCCCCGCACCTCGACCGTGTCCGGTACCGCCCCCTTGAAAACCTCGTCCACGACGAAGCGGTAGTTCACGCCCCCGTAGCCTCCAATGAGCATCTCCTGCTCGCTGAGCCCTGCTACCTCCCCGCTGACAACGCGCCCGGTAAACACGTACGCCGCTTGCTCGAACGCCTCGGGCGTGGAAAGTGGGTCGCAGTCGCAGCGTGGCGCGTCAGTGGCAGCGCCCGACAGGAGCACCGCCAGGAACCAGGAAAGCAGGACGCTGGGAACCGAGAGCATGGCGTCGACCCGATGCGGATCGGGTTTGGGCGAAACCCAATATCGCCGGTCATGCCCTCGGTAGCTATCCTATCCGGAATGGACCACATAGATCGAACGGACGCCCGGGAAATACGGGTGGGCGCTCATCATCCGGGCGTCCGTGCTGCCGAGGGGCTTACACGTACACCGAGGCCTCATTCGAGGGGAGCCCTTCCTCGTCGCCGCGCTTGGCGATCACGCGGTAGTGCCACGTCACGCTGGCGCTGGCGCCTTGGTGCGCGAACGCCGAGATCGTCGCCGAGCCCACCGGCGTCCACGGGCCGCCGGGCGTGTCGCTGGTGAACACCTCGTAGCGGAGGCCCCGCTCCGTCGGGCGCGTAGACGACAAGGGCGGTAGCCGCGTTCGTGTAGCGGCGTACACGTGCGCCTGAGGGTGCCTAAAGGCGACGCCGGGGCGGCCGATACCGCACGCGCTCCCCTGCCCCGTCCGCCCGGCCGCCTGCATGAGGCCGCTCGTAGAGAAGACCGCCGCCTTTTTCCGCCCTCCCTCCGCGAAGGGGCGCGACTGGCAGGCGCACGCGCACCTCTACCTCGTCCGCCTCACGGCGCTCCTGTTCGCCGTCCTCATCCCCTCCTTCGGCGTGTTCTACCGGGCGGCGCACCCGGGGGCGGTGGACCCGCTGGCGGTGCGGTTCGGCATCGCCGCCGGCGCCCTCGGCCTGTTCGGCCTCACGTACGCCTCGGCGTGGGTGCGCCGCCACGCCCCCGCCGTCCTCTTCCTCCTCGCCTGCGTGCTGATGGCGTGGTTCGCCGCCGTGGCCTACCTCAACGCGTTCTCGGCCGACTACGCCGTCGGGTTCTTCTGCGTGTGGACGGCGGCGGCGATGATCATCAGCCTCGCCTTCGACCGGGTCGACACCCTCTTCGGCTACATCATCTTCACGCTGGCCGTCTCCATCGGCCTCATCGTCGTGCACCCGGCGCCGGGCATCGACGCCGTCCTCTACTTCTCGAGCATGCTCACGGCGGCGGCGGCGGTCTACGTGGCCGTGAGCGTGCGGATCGAGGTGCAGGGGGCGCTGGCCGAGCGGGAGCACCACCTCGCCGAGGCCCAGCGGACGGCCGGCCTCGGCAACTGGGAGGTCGGCGCCGACGGGCGCGTCTACTGGTCCGACGAGATGTACCGGATCGCCGGGCTCACCCCGGACGCCGCGCCCTCGTTCGACGCCCTCGCCGCGCGCGTCCACTTCGACGACCGCGCCGCCCTCTTCGCCTTCTTCGACGCCCTCCGCGCGGGCCGCGAGCCCGACGACCTCACCCTCCGGGTGACCGACGACGACGGGCGCATCCGCACCGTCCGCCTCCGCGGCGCCGCCGAGCGGGCGGGCGGGCGCGCCCCCCGCCTCCACGGCGTCGCCCTCGACGTGACGGCCGAGGCGGAGCGGGCGCGGGTGCTGCTCGAGGCGAAGGAGCAGGCCGAGGCCGCGCGCGAGGAGGCCGAGCGGGCGCGCGAGGAGGCCGAGCACGCGCGGCGCCGCGCCGAGGAGCTCGCCCGCGTCAAGGGCGCCTTCCTCGAGAACATGAGCCACGAGCTGCGCACGCCGCTGACGGCCATCATCGGGTTCGCCCAGGTGCTCGCCGAGGAGGTCGACGACGGCCTCCGCGACCTCGTCGCGCCCATCGAGCAGAGCGGGAAGCGCCTGCTCGGCACGCTCAACGCCGTCCTCGACCTCGCCAGCCTCCGCGGCGACGGCGTCGCGGTGGACCTCCGGGCGGTGGACGTGGCCGAGGAGGCGCACGAGGCGGCCGAGGCGTTCCGCCCGCTGGCCCAGGAGAAGGGCCTCGCGCTGACGGTGGCCGCGCCCGTCTGCGGCGTCGCCGCGCGGGCCGACCGCGCCGCGCTCCGGCGCGTGCTCCACAACCTCCTCTCGAACGCCGTCAAGTTCACCGACGAGGGCCGCGTCACGCTCGCCGTCGAGCCTGTCGGCGCGCACGTGCGCCTGCGCGTCCGCGACACCGGGCGGGGGATGGCGCCGGCGTTCCTGCCGAAGCTGTTCGAGGAGTTCCGGCAGGAGTCCACCGGGACGGCGCGGAGCCACGAGGGGAGCGGCCTCGGCCTCGCCATCACGAGGGGGCTCGTGGACCTCATGGGCGGGAGCATCGCCGTGGAGAGCACCCCCGGCGAGGGGAGCGTGTTCACGGTCCTCCTCCCGCGCGCCGAAGGCCCCGGCGCCGACGCCGAGGCGCCGCCCGCCGAACGCTCGACGCTGGACGTCCAGCGCTGAACGCGGCGGCCGTGCCGGCGAAGCGGACCGGGCGTCGGAGGCCCCTGGCGACGGGGGCGCGAGGGCCCGCGCCGGGGAACGGGTGCCGCCGCGCGGCGTGTCTCGCCCCGCTCACCCGCTCACCCCTGCTATGGCGCTGATCGCTCTCCTCTTCGTCCTCCTGCACGTGCTCTTCTTCGGCGCGTGGTTCGGGCTCGGGCTGCGGCTGTCCGGGCAGGGCCGCACGGCCGTGGCCGCCGAGCCCGCCGCCGGCGCCGCCCTCGCCGCCGACGGCAGCCGGACGGTGAGGTTGATGAACGTGTTCGTCCTCCTCGGCTACGCCTTCGCCCTCGCCGCGTT
>DATGQT010000034.1:0-12814 GCA_035304085.1 Rubricoccaceae bacterium | reverse complement strand
GCGGCAGAACGGCCAACCGTTCTGCGACCAGTCCACATCGGTATGACGGAAGGGTGCCCCCATCGCTGCGTACGCTGGCCCCTTCTCACTCGCCCCCGGACATGAAGACGCTGTACTACACGGCCACGAGCCTGGACGGCTTCATCGCCGACCCGGAGAACTCCCTGGACTGGCTGCTCCAGTTCAGCATGACCGACGACTACCCCGACTTCATCCGGGACGTCGGCGCCCTCGCGATGGGCTCGACCACGTACGAGTGGGTCCTGGACGACCTCGCGAAGTCGGGCGCCGGGAGCCCGCCGGCCTGGCCCTACGAGCAGCCGACGTGGGTGTTCACCTCCCGCTCGCTCCCGCCGGTCCCGAACGCCGACGTGCGCTTCGTCAGCGGCGACGTCCGCCCGGTCCACGAGCAGATGGTAGCGGCAGCGGGCGGGAAGAACGTCTGGCTCGTCGGCGGCGGCGAGCTGGTCGGGCAGTTCCACGACCACGGCCTTTTGGACGAGCTGATCGTCACGGTGGCGCCGGTGACGCTGGGGGGCGGCGCCCCGCTCTTCCCCCGGGCCATCACGAAGCCCCCGCTCCGCCTCGTATCGGTGAGGACCTACGGCGACACGTTCGTCCAGCTCCGCTACGAGGTCCCCCGCGAGCGTGCGTGAGGGGCTGCTGCCGGGGCTCTGACGCCGGGCGCTCATCACGGAGACCCCACGGCCGGCGCACGGGTGACGTGAACACCGTTCCACCGTATGTTCCGCCCGCAACCGGCAGCCCCCCGCGATGACCCCTCTTCCCCCCCTCACGCCCGACGACCTCCGCGCCGTGCGGCTCTTCCGCGACCTCCCGCCCGAGGCGGCGGAGGCGCTCGCGGCGGCGGCCGAGGCCCGCACGCTCGACGAGGGCGCGGTCGTCTTCCAGGAGGGCAGCGACGCCGCGTTCGTGCTCGTCCTCGAAGGGCGGCTGGAGGCCGTCGAGCGCGACGCGCAGGGGGCGGAATCGGTCGTCCGCACCGTCGGGCCGGGCGAGGCGGTGGACGAGCTGCAGGTGCTCGCCGGGGCGGCGCGGCCGGTCGTGGTGCGCGCGGCCGAGGCCACCCACGTCGCCCTCGTGCCGGGTGACACGATGGACCACCTGGAGGAGGCCTTCCCCGCCGTCGCCGCGGCCGTCGAGCGGCTCCACCGGCGCCAGCTCCTCTGCCGCCTCCACGCCCTCCTCGGCCCCTTCGACGCCGGCTTCCTCGACGAGGTCGAGGCGATGGCCGACTGGGTGAACCTCTCGCGCGGGGCGACGCTCGCGCGCAGCGAGGAGAGTGCCGTCTACGTCGTCGTCAGCGGGCGCGTGCAGAGCGTCGAGGACGACGGCGGGCGGCTGCGCGTGCTGGACGAGGCCGGGCGCGGCGAGACCATCGGGGAGCTGGCGTTCGTGGAGGCGCAGGGCCCGCGCCGGCACGTCCGCGCCGCGCGCGACAGCGTGCTCGTCGGCTTCAGCGCCGAGGAGCTGGAGCGGCTCGTCGGGCGGCGGCCGGCCATCTTCCGGCAGCTCGCGCGCTACCTCGTCGCCCGGCGGGGGCGGGCGCAGCAGGCCGGACGCGTGGGGACCAGCGTGACCAACGTGGCCGTCGTCCCCGTGCGCCCCGAGGCGCCGGCGCACGCGCTGGCCGAGCGTCTCGCGCGCGCCCTCGCCCCCTTCGGCCCCACCCTCCACCTCACGGCCGAGGCGGTGGACCGGCGGACCGACGAGCCCGGGCTGGCACAGGCCGAGGAGGGGAGCGCGCAGGAGCGGACGCTGCTGGCGTGGCTGGAGGCGCAGGAGAGCGTCCACCGCTTCGTCGTCTACGAGGCCGACGCGGAGGACACGGCGTGGACGCGCCGGTGCGTGCGGCAGGCCGACCGGGTCCTCCTCGTCACCCGCGCCGGGGACGACCCGTCGCTCTCCCCCCTCGAGCGCGCCCTCTTCGCCGCACCCGACGTGGGCACGCACGAGGTCCTCGTCCTCGTCCACCCCGACGGCACGCGGCTTCCCGAGGGCACGCGCGCCCGCCTCGCCGCCCGCCCGCGCGTCGAGGAGCACTTCCACGTCCGCTGGGACCGCGACGCCGACTTCGAGCGGCTGGCGCGGAAGCTGGCGGGGCGCGCCGTCGGGCTCGTCCTCGGCGGCGGCGGCGCTCGGGGGTTCGCCCACATCGGCATCCTGCGGGCGCTCGAAGAGGCCGGCGTGCCGGTGGACGCCGTCGGCGGGACGAGCATGGGGGCGGCCATCGCGGCCCAGCGCGCGCTGGAGTGGAGCCCCGAGGAGATCGCCCGGGCGAGCCGGCGGGTGTTCGTCGAGATCCAGCCGCACAAGCGGTACACGTTCCCCCTCGTCTCCGTCGTCACGAACGCGCAGGCGGTGGAGTGCGGGCGGATGCTCTACGGCGAGGCCGACGTCGAGGACACGTGGATCCCGTTCTACTGCGTGTCGAGCAACCTCAGCACGGCTGCCCCGATGGTCCACCGCCGCGGCTCCCTGGCGAAGGCGACGCTGGCGAGCGCGTCGATCCCGGCGTTCGCGCCGCCCATCGTCGAGGGGAACCACCTCCTCGTCGACGGCGGCCTCGTGGACAACATCCCCGTCGAGACCATGCGCGCGCTCGGCTGCGGCGTCGTCATCGCCTCCGAGGTGTCGTCGGAGGCGGACGAGGCGTTCGTGGCCGAGCGGGTGCCGACGACGTGGGAGGTCGTGCGCGGGAAGCTCCGGCGGAAGGTCCGCATCCGCTTCCCGTCCCTCGTCGAGGTCGCCATGCGCGCGACGATGCTCCACAGCATCCACCAGGCCCGCGAGGCCATGGCGGCGGCCGACCTCCCCCTCCGCCCCCCCGTCGACGCCTTCAGCATGATGGACTTCGCGCGCATCGACGAGATCGCCGAGGTGGGCTACGCCTACGCCCGCGACGTGCTCCGGGAATGGGCCACCCCCGGTGAGCCCACCCCCACAGCGCCCGTCACCCAGCAGCCCGTATCCCCGAGCGCCGTGTCGTCCTGAGCCGAGCGAAGGACGACGGGACCGTCTCAGCACCTCTGACCATGGACGCCGCCTTCACCCGGATGGCCCGCGCGCTGGAGCGGCGCGCCGGCGAGATCGGCCTGAACGGGACCCCCTTCGCCCTCCGCCTCCGCGACGGCGCCCCCGTCGCGTTCGGCGACGGCGAGCCCGCCTTCACCGTCGTCGTCAACGACCGCCGCGGGCTGGCCGCCCTCGCCTCGCTCGACGTGACCGCCGCCGGCGAGGCCTACCTCGACGGCGCGCTCGACCTCGAGGGCGACGTCCAGAAGCTCCTCGCCCTGCGCGACCTCTTCACCAACCGCCACCCCCTCCGCTACGCGTACCGCTTCGTGCGGCCCCTCCTCTTCGGGCAGGTCGCCAGCGACCGGAAGTGGATCGCCCGCCACTACGACGAGGACCCCGACTTCTTCCTCCTCTTCCTCGACCGCCGCCACCGCTGCTACTCCCAGGGCGTCTTCGCCCGCGACGACGAGCCGCTGGAGGACGCCATCACGCGGAAGCTCGACTTCGCCTTCGAGGCGGCGCGGATCGAGCCCGGCCAGCGCGTCCTCGACATCGGCGGCGGCTGGGGCGCCTTCACCGAGTACGCCGGCAAGCGGGGCGTCCACGTCACCTCACTCACCATCTCGAAGCAGTCCGAGGCGTTCATCAACGAGCTCATCGCGCGGGAGGGGCTGCCGTGCGAGGTCCGCCTCGAGCACTTCTTCGATCACCGCCCGGCCGCGCCCTACGACGCCATCGTCAACCTCGGCGTGACGGAGCACCTCCCGGACTACCCCGCCACGCTCGCGCGCTACCACGCCCTCCTCAAGCCCGGCGGCCGCGTCTACCTCGACGCCAGCGCCGCCCGCGCCAAGCACCAGACGACCGACTTCTTCGAGCGCCACATCTACCAGGGCAACGGCTCCCAGCTCTGCCTCCACGACTACGTCGCCGCGCTGAGCCGGACGCCGCTGGAGCTGGAGGCCGTCTACAACGACCGCCACAACTACGCGCTCACGACACGCGGCTGGGCCGAGAACCTCGACCGCCACCGCGAGGAGATCGAGAGCCGCTGGGGCCGCGCGCAGTACCGGAAGTTCCAGCTCTACCTGTGGGGCTGCGTGGACGGGTTCACACGCGACATCATCCAGGCCTACCGCCTCGTGCTGCATCGGCCGTAGCGGATACCGCAGGCGTGCGAGCGAGCAGGATCGCGCGTGTGCGCTCCTGCACGCTTACGTCCCTGCGTTCCTACCAGTCCGACGTGGCGGCGGTGAAGACCTCGTCGGCGAGCTGGGCGACGAGGGCGGCGACGGCCTCGGCCTCGGCGGCGGGCCCCTCCGCGGGGTCGTAGTCGGCCGAGGCCGTGAACGTGCGGGCCAGCCGCTCGCGGTCCTCCACGCGGTCGAGGTAGCGGACGGCGACGGCGACGGTCACGCGGTTGAGCGAAGCGACCTCGTCCGAGGTCACGGCCACGGGCGTGATGGCGTAGCGCTCGACGACGGCGCGGACGACGGCGTCGGCGGCGTCCTCGTCGGGCTCGAGGTCGAGGCGGGTCTGGTCGGCGAAGCGCTGGACGAGGGCGTCGGTGAGGGCCTGATCGAGGCCGGGCACGACGCCCGGCGCGCGGACCTCGGCCAGCGGCACGGCGACGGTGCGGAGGTGCTCCGGGATGGTGGCGCCGGTGAAGGAGTAGACGCCGCAAGAAGTGAGAAGGGAGGAGTGAAAAGTGAAAAGGAGAAGCCGCCCCCAACGCGTAGCCCGCCCCCCTTTCCCCTTTTCCCTTTTCCCTTTTCCTCTTTCACACATCGATCCCCTCCGCCTCGAGGTCCTTGATCTTGCGGTAGAGCGTGCGCTCGGACATCCCGAGGGCCTCGGCGGTCTGGCGGCGGTTGCCCTCGAAGCGGCGGAGCGCCTCGAGGATGAGGGCGCGCTCGGCCTCCTCGACCGTCGGCAGCGTGGCGCTGCGGGTGAGGAGGCGGGCGAGGCCCTCGGCCCCCTCCGCCTCGAAAGCGGGAGGCTCGGCCGCAGGCGCCTCGTCCTCCACCTCGAACTCGGCGTCGGACGCGTCGAAGTCGTCGCGTTCGGGGAGGTCGGCCGCGTCGGCGAAGAGGGCGCCGTCGTCGGCGCCGACGACCTCGGGTTCGTAGGGGCCGGCGCCGTAGGAGCCGGCGAGGTCGTCGGCGAGGGCGTCGCCGAACGAGACGTCGGAGAAGGTGGGGGCGGGCGCGGGCGCGGCGGGGCCCTCGGGGCGGGCGCCGCCGGCGAGGTGGTGGAGGAGCGCGCGCACCTCGCGCATCTCCATGCGCAGCTCGAGGAGGGCGCGGTAGATCAGCTCCCGCTCGCGGGCGTCGGTGCCGCCGGCGGGCTCGCGCCGGGCCAGCGTGAGGCCCGCCGCCGCCGAGACGCCGCGGAGGAACGGGCGGAGCGCGTCGGCCGTGAGCGTGGCCCCGTCGTCGGCGCGGACGAGCACGACGGCCTGCTCGGCCACGTTCCGCAGCTCGCGCACGTTGCCGGGCCAGTTGTAGCGGCGCAGCAGCTCGCGCGCGTCGGCGCTCAGCCGCAGGCGCGGGGCGTCGTACTGCTGCGCGTAGCGGTAGAGGTAGTGCTCGAAGATGGGGACGACGTCCTCGCGGCGCTGCCGCAGCGCCGGGATCGGGATGACGACGGCGGAGAGGCGGTAGTAGAGGTCCTCGCGGAAGCGGCCGTGGCGCACCTCCTCGGCGAGGTTCTTGTTCGTCGCCGCGACGACGCGCACGTCGGTCTTCAGCGTCTGCGAGGAGCCGACGCGGCTGAACTGCCCGCTCTCGAGCACGCGCAGCAGGCGGACCTGCGCCGCGAGCGGCATCTCGCCGATCTCGTCGAGGAAGAGCGTCCCGCCGTCGGCCTCCTCGAAGTAGCCCGTCCGCCGCTCGACGGCCCCGGTGTAGGCGCCCTTCTCGGCGCCGAAGAGCTCGCTCTCGATGAGGCCCTCGGGGATGGCCCCGCAGTTGACCACCACCATCCGGCGGTGCCGGCGCGGCGAGAGCTCGTGGAGGGCGTTGGCGACGAGCTCCTTGCCGACGCCGCTCTCGCCCTCGAGCAGGACGGTGATGTCCACGGCGGCCACCTGCCGCACGCGGTCGATGACGCGGCGGAGGGCGGGGGAGTCGCCGAGGAGGCCGAAGCGCTCCTGGAAGGCCTGGCGGTCCATGCGGGGAGATGGGGATGGCGACGGGGCGGGGAAGATAGGACGACGGCCGGCCGCAGACCGCCGACGGCCGCTATGCTTCCGGGGTGGCTGGCTGGAACGCCGCGCGGCGCGTCATGATGCGGCGGGTGGCTTCGAACCGGCCGCCGAATCGTTCCAGGCCGTCAGCGCGAAGCCGAGCGGCATGCGCGTCGAGGTAGCGCTGGAGCGCGGCGCGGTCGCGGAGACGGTACTGCACGCACCAGCGCACGCGGCCGTCCTCGGCCTCGACGGCGAACCACTCGGCACCGAGGAAGCCGTCGAGTGCCAGGATCTCTTCGACGTGGGGGCCGAGCCACGCGGCGTAGGCATCCGCGACGTCGGCGTCCACGGCGAGGTTGACTTCGTAGACGATCATGGGCCAGGGCGGAGGGTAGGGCACCGGAGTTTACCCGAAATCAGGTGTTGCCTGATCGTGTTCGGGCGCGGCATGGAGCCGGATCAGTGGCCGCCGTCCGGGGTTCTGCGCCCCGCAAAGGCCCTTCCAGTCCCCCACCTCCAACCTGAAGCAGCCATGCATCCCCTCTCCCGACTCCTCCTCCTGCCCCTCCTCGCCCTTTTCACCCTCGCCGCCTGCGACACGAACGACCCCGACGACGGAGACCGCCTCCGCGCCCGCGACGACACCGCCGAGACGGCCCCCGGCCAGCCCGTCACCATCGACGTCCTCGCCAACGACGACGGCGACGACGTCCGCCTCGTCGACTTCGACGCCACGACCCCCAACGGCGGCACCGTCACCCGCACCGACTCCGACACGGGCCCCGGCGACGAGCAGCTCCGCTACACCCCCAGCAACGACTTCATCGGCACCGACACCTTCACCTACACGATCACCGACGACAGCGGCGACACCGACGAGGCCACGGTGACCGTCACGGTGTCGGCGTCCGGCGGCAACCGCGCCCCCGAGGCCCGCGACAACGCGGCCCAGACCGTCGAGGGGCAGCCCGTCACCATCGACGTCCTCGCCAACGACAGCGACCCCGACGGGGACTCCCTCTTCATCCAGTCGTTCCAGACGCCGACGGACCAGGGCGGCACCGTCGAGGAGACGAACGACGGCCGGCTCCGCTACACCCCCGCCGACGGGTTCACGGGGACGGACACGTTCACGTACGTCGCCGAGGACGAGGGCGGCCTCAGTTCGAACACGGCGACCGTCACCGTGACGGTGACACCGGCCGCGAACAACCCCCCGACGGCCAACGACGACGCCACGCAGGTCCTCGCCGGGCAGTCCGTCATCGTCAACGTGCTCGACAACGACACCGACCCCGACGGCGACGACCTCGACCTCGCGGCCGTGGGCAACCCCTCGGGCGGCTCCTTCACCGGCGTCGACATCGAGACCGGCGCCGTCCGCTACCTCGCGCCCGACGAGCCAGGCACCTACACGTTCCAGTACACGGCCACCGACGGGGAGGCGACGGACTCCGCGACGGTGACGGTCACGGTGAAGTGATCTGAGCGTCCGCCCTGCGCCCCGGCGCGGTTTCGAGCACCGGGGCGCGGGGGCGTCCTACGCCGCCTTCGTCTCGACCTCGACGTGCGCCTCCTTAGGGACACGGCGCGTCGTGTCCCTACCGCGCGAAGCCGCCCATCGCCGGCTCAGGCGGCCGGCGCCGCGGCCTCGGCGAGCGTGGTCTTGCCGAGGTAGCGGCCGAAGAGCGTGGCGCTCGTGCAGCCCTCGACCGCGACGGCCACGTAGTCGCCGGGGCGCACGCCCGCGGGCCGGTCGAAGACGACGACGTGGTTGGAGTCCGTCCGCCCGCAGAGCTGCGCCTCCGAGCGCCTGCTCGGCCCCTCGACGAGGACGACCTCGCGGCGGCCCACGCGCGCCTCGTTCCGCGCCTTCGAGATCGCGTTCTGGAGCGCGATGATCTCGTTGAGGCGCCGCTTCTTCACGTCCTCCGGCACGTCGTCGGCGTACTTCCGGGCGGCGTAGGTGTCGGGCCGCTCGGAGTAGGCGAACGTGAAGGCGTGGTCGTAGCCGACGGCCTCCATCAGCGAGAGGGTCTCGGCGTGCTCGGCCTCCGTCTCGCCGCAGAACCCGGCGATGATGTCGGTCGAGAGCGCGAGGCCGGGGACGATGCGCCGGGCACGCTCGACGAGGTCGAGGTACTCCTCGCGCGTGTAGGTCCGCCGCATCCGCCGGAGCACCTCGGTGCTGCCGTGCTGGACGGGGAGGTGGATGAAGTCGCAGACCGTCGGCCGCTCGCGGTGGACGTGCAGCAGCTCGTCGGAGCAGTCCTTCGGGTGGCTCGTCGAGTAGCGGATGCGGAGCTCGGGGCTCAGCAGCGAGATCCGGTAGAGCAGCTCGGCGAAGCTCACCACCGTGCCGCCGTCCTCGTAGCGGTACGAGTTGACGTTCTGCCCGAGCACGGTCACCTCCTTGTAGCCGGCGTCCACGAGGCGGCCGACCTCCGCGAGGATGCTCGTCACGGGCCGGGAGCGCTCGCGCCCGCGCGTGAACGGGACGACGCAGAAGGCGCACATGTTGTCGCACCCCCGCATGATGCTCACGAAGGCGGAGACGCCGTTGGTGTCGTAGCGGACGGGCGCGAGGTCGGCGTAGGTCTCCTCGCGCGAGAGGTGGACGTTGACGGCGGGCTGGCCCGTCTCGCCGGCCTCGGCCAGCAGCCGCGGGAGGTCGCGGTACGCGTCGGGCCCGGCGACGACGTCGACGAGGGCCTCCTCCTCGAGGAGCTTCTTCCGCAGCCGCTCGGCCATGCAGCCGAGGACGCCGATCTGGAGGTCCGGGCGGCCCTTCACCTTCCGCGCGCGGAAGCGCGCGAGCCGCCCGCGCACGCGGTCCTCCGCCTTCTCGCGGATGGCACACGTGTTGATGAGGACGACGTCGGCCTCGTCCTCGCTCGCCGCCAGCCCGTACCCCTCGGCGCCGAGGATCGCCGCGACGAGCTCGGAGTCGGCCACGTTCATCTGGCAGCCGTACGTCTCGATGAAGACGCGGCGGCCGTTGGGCGCGTCGGCCGTGGCGGCCAGCGTCTTCGGGCGGTCCACGTCCCCGGCCGCGTCCGGGGCGGACGAGACGGGCTGGAGCACGTCGAGGTCGGCGATGGGCTGCATCGGGTGGGCGGATTTCGAGCCTAGCAAGCTACGGCAGCCTGCTCCCGGGCGGGTCGCAGATTCGGTGGATAGCCGCTGCCACACGGGCGCCAGGTCCTACATTCGCGTCATCCCCCATCCACCGCTCCCTTCGATGCGCCCCGTTCTCCTCCTCGCACTCGCCCTCCTCGCCGCCGCCGCTCACGCCCAGCGGCCTGACCCGCTCCACCCCGAAGGCGAGAACCTCCAGACGCCGCCCTCCTGGATCGTCCGCTTCGACGACGCCCACGGCCACGGCGACCACGCCGGCCACGCCCCCACCGTCGGCGCCGACAGCACGGCCGACGTCTTCTTCGTCAACATGACCCCCGGCTGGCACGTCACGACGGGGCCGGCGGCCATCTTCTACCACCCCGCCAGCACGGCCGAGGGCGCCTTCCGCGCCGAGGCGAAGATCCACCTCTTCGACCCCGAGGGCCGCAACGAGGCCTTCGGCCTCTTCTTCGGCGGGCGCGACCTCGACGGCGAGGCCATCACGTACGACTACTTCGTCATCCGCAACAGCGGCGAGTTCCTCGTCAAGCGCCGCGCGGGCGCGGAGACGACGGAGCTCGTGCCGTGGACGCCCCACCCGGCCATCGCCACCTTCGGCGAGGACACCGAGGTCAGCGTTCCGAACACCCTCACCGTCGAGGCCGGCCCCGAGGAGGTCGTCTTCCGCATCAACGGCGAGGAGGCCACGCGGCTACCCCGCGCCGACGTCCAGACCGACGGCGTCGTGGGCCTGCGGATCAACCACCGGCTCAACGTCCACGTCGAGGACCTCTCGGTCTCGGACCTGTAGGGGCGTGCCTCGCCCTCACAGCCGGTCGATGCCGCCGGGCGGCTCCACGACCGTGAGCGGCGCCCCCTCGGGCCGCCCAACCCCGAGCGCCAGCGCGCGCACGACGTACTTCCCGACGAGGTCGAACTCGAGGTTGACGCGGCGGCCGGGCCGCCAGTCGCGCACCGTCGTGTGCTCCCAAGTGTGCGGGATGACGGCGACCGTCAGCGCCTCGGCGTCCAGCCGGGCGACCGTCAGCGAGATGCCGTCGAGGGCGACGGAGCCGGCGGGGACGAGGTAGGACGCGAACGCCTCGGGGTAGCGGACGCGGACGAGGTGGGAGTCGGCCAGCGCCTCGACGGCCGCGACGGTGCCCGTCGCGTCGACGTGGCCCTGGACGAGGTGGCCGTCGAGGCGGTCGCCCAGGCGGAGGGCCCGCTCTAGGTTGACGCCGTCGCCGGCGGCGAGGTCGCCCAGGGTCGTCTTCGCGAGCGTCTCCTCGACGGCGACGGCCTCGAACGCCCCGGCGTCCCGCGCCACCACCGTCAGGCACACCCCGTTGACGGCGACGCTCTCGTCCACGCGCAGCTCCGACGCGAAGGGGCAGGCGACGCGGAGCCGCCGCCCCCCTTCGAGCGGTGCAACCCGTTCGACGCGGCCGACGGCCTCGATGATGCCGGTGAACAACCTGAGGTCCGATTACGTGACGCGTGAAGGTACGGCCACCCGGGGAAGGGCGGAGGACGGTGGAACTTATCCGCCTCCTCCGCTCTCCCCACTGACCACTGACCACTGACCACTGACCACTGACCACGGACCACGGACCACGGACCACGGACCACGGACCACGTGCGCACCCTCGCCCCCCTCTTCGAGAACAACCGCCGCTGGGCCGAGGCCGTCGAGCGCGACCAGCCGGGGTTCTTCGCCGCGCTGGCGCAGCAGCAGGCCCCCCACCTCCTATGGATCGGGTGCTCGGACAGCCGCGTGCCGGCCAACCAGATCATCGGGCTGGCCCCCGGCGAGGTGTTCGTCCACCGCAACGTCGCCAACGTCCTCGCGCACTCCGACCTCAACGCGCTCTCGGTCCTCCAGTACGCCGTCGAGGTGCTGGCGGTGGGGCACGTCGTGGTGTGCGGGCACTACGGGTGCGGCGGCGTGCAGGCGGCGCTCTCGGAGCGGCGCCTCGGGCTCATCGACAACTGGCTCCTCCACGTCAAGGACGTCCGCTGGAAGCACCGCGCCCGGCTCGACGCCCTCGACGAGGATGCCCGCTTCCGTCGCCTCTGCGAGCTCAACGTGATCGAGCAGGTGGCCAACGTGGCCGAGACGCCCATCGTCCGCGAGGCGTGGGCGCGCGGGCAGGCGCTCTCCGTCCACGGCTGGATCTACGACCTCCACGACGGCCGCCTCCGCGACCTCGGCGTGACGGCCACCTCGGCCGAGGAGTTCGCCCCGCTCTACGAGGCTGCCCTCGCCGCCTTCCCGGCCTGACGGAGGTTATCCACACGCGTGCACACGCTGTGGACATTGACATTCCCTTAACACGACGCCCCGCGCTCACACCGCGCGCAGGTACCCCCGGAAGAGCACGTCCGGCCCGACGACCTCCCACGTCGCCTCCGCGAACGCGCGCGCCTCCGCCATCCGCCCGACACCGAGGTCGCCTACGGCCGGCGTCCCCGCGCCGAGCACCTTCGGCGCGACGAACGCGAAGAGGCGGTCCGCGAGGTCCCGCCGCAGGAGCGCCGTCGCCAGCCCCGGCCCGGCCTCGACGAGGAGCGACTGGACGGGCCGCACGCCGTCGGGCAGCCCGTCGCCCGCACCCAGCCGGTCGAGGACGGCGCCGAGGTCGAGGTGCCCGTCGGGCTCCGGCGCGCGGAGGACGCGCCCGCCGGCCGCCTCCAGCGCCCCGGCGTAGGCCGGCCGCGCCCCCTCGCCCACGACGGCGACGGTGCGGCCGGCGTGCTCGTCGGAGAACAGCCGGAGCGACGTCGGGAGCGCGCCGGTTCGGTCCAGCACGACGCGGAGGGGCTGGCGGCCGTCCACGTGGCGCACGGTGAGCCGCGGGTCGTCCGCCCGCGCCGTCCCGGCGCCGACGAGCACGGCGTCGGCCTCGGCGCGCCAGCGGTGGACGAGGGTGCGGCTCGCCTCCGACGACACCCAGCGGCTGTCGCCCGAAGCCGTCGCCACCTGGCCGTCGAGCGTCTGCGCCCACTTGAGCGTGACGAGCGGGCGGCCGGCGGCGACGTGCCGGAGGAACGCCTCGTTGAGCCGCTTCGCCTCCCGTTCGAGCACGCCCACCGTCACGTCCACGCCCGCCGCGCGGAGGCGCGCGAGCCCGCGCCCCCCCACCGCCGGGAACGGGTCCTCATGCGCCACGACGACGCGCGGGATCCGCTTCTCCAGGACTAGGTCCGTACACGGCGGCGTCTTGCCGTGGTGGCTGCACGGCTCGAGGCTGACGTAGAGGGTGGCCTCGGCGAGCCGGTCTCCGTGACCGCGCGCTTCGGCGTCGCGGACGGCCTCGACCTCGGCGTGGGGGCCACCCCAGGCGCGGTGCCACCCTTCCCCGAGGACTTCGCCCGCCGGGCCCACCAGCACCGCGCCGACGAGCGGGTTGGGGCTGACGTGCCCGGCCCCGCGCGCCGCGAGGTCGAGGCACCGCCGCATGA
>DATGQT010000033.1:0-5618 GCA_035304085.1 Rubricoccaceae bacterium | reverse complement strand
TCGGCACGCTCGTCGAGGCGCTCGCGGAGGAGCTGCTCGTGGTGGCCCTCATCGTGATCGTGTTCCTGCTCCACCTGCGGAGCGCGTTCGTCGCCCTCGTCACGCTCCCCATCGCCATCGTCGTCTCGCTGGGGGCGATGTACCTGCTCGGCATCAACGCGAACGTGATGAGCCTCGGCGGCATCATCATCGCCATCGGCGTGATGGTGGACGCGGCGATGGTGATGGTGGAGAACGCCCATAAGTGGATAGAAAGGGAGAGAGGGGGAGAGGGGGAAAGGGAGGATCACGAGGCAGCCCTCCCCCTCTCTCCCTCTCCCCCATTCTCCCTTTCCCCCGGCGAGCGGCAGCGCGCGATCCTGGCCGCCGCGAAGGAGGTGGGGCCGAGCCTGTTCTTCTCGCTGCTGATCGTGACCGTCAGCTTCCTGCCCGTCTTCGCCCTCGGCGACGTCGAGGGGCGGCTGTTCCGGCCGCTCGCCCTCACCAAGACGTTCGCCATGGCGGCGGCCTCGATCCTCGCCGTGACGCTGGTGCCGGCGCTGATGGTGACGTTCATCCGCGGGCGCATCCGCAGCGAGGCCGAGAACCCCGTCAGCCGGTTCTTCCTCCGCCTCTACCGGCCGCTCCTCCGCGGCGCCCTCCGCCGCCCGACGCCCGTGCTCGCCGTCGGGTCCGCGCTCCTGCTCGTGTCCGTGCTGCCGGTGCAGCGGGCGCTCCTCGGGCGCGTCTACGTCCCCTTCCCCCAGCTCGGCAGCGAGTTCATGCCGCCGTTCTGGGAGGGCGACCTCCTCTACATGCCGACGACGCAGCCCGGCATCGGCCCGCAGGCGGCGCGCGACCTCCTGCAGCGGACCGACCGCATCATCGCGTCGTTCCCCGAGGTCGAGCGCGTCTTCGGCAAGATCGGGCAGGCCGAGACGGCGACGGACCCCGCGCCGATGTCGATGATCGAGACGACGGTGCTGCTGAAGCCGGAGAGCGAGTGGCGGCCCGGCGTCACGCGCGACTCCCTCGTCCGCGCGCTCGACGCGGCGACGCGCTTCCCTGGCCTCTCGAACGCGTGGGTGCCGCCGATCCGCACCCGCATCGACATGCTGGCGACGGGGATCAAGACGCCCGTCGGCATCAAGATCGCCGGGCCGGACCTCGCCGTGCTCGACCGGCTCGGGCGCGAGGTGGAGGCGGCGCTGAGGCCGCTGGCCGGCACGCGCAGCGTCATCGCCGAGCGCGCCCTCGGCGGGCAGTTCCTCGACGTGGAGATAGACCGGCTGGCCGCCGCGCGCTACGGCCTCACCTCGGGCGACGTGCAGGAGGCCTTCGCCGCGGCCGTCGGCGGCGTCGAGGCGACGCGGACCGTCGAGGGGCTGGAGCGGTACTCCGTCCTCGTGCGCTACCCGCGCGCGCTGCGGAGCGACCTCCCCGCGCTGCGCCAGGTGCTCGTCGCCACGCCGACGGGGGCGCAGGTGCCGCTGGGCAGCCTCGCCACGTTCCGGTTCATCGAGGGGCCGAGCATGATCAAGAGCGAGAACGCCCGGCCGAACGTGTGGGTGTACGCCGACCTCGCCGAGGGAGCCGACCTCGGGAGCTACGTCCAGGCCGCGCGCGCAGCCGTCGAGGCGCAGGTGGAACTGCCGCCGGGGTACTCGGTCCGCTGGAGCGGGCAGTTCGAGTACCTCGAGCGCGCGAACCGGCGGCTGGCGGTGCTCATCCCGCTCACGCTCGCCCTCATCTTCCTCCTCTACTTCGTCCACCTCCGCGACTGGCGAGAGGTGGCGATGCTGATGATCCCGCTCCCGTTCGCCGTCGTGGGGGCGCTGTGGTTCCTCCTCGCGCTGGGGTACAACCTCTCGGTAGCCGTAGCCGTCGGCCTCATCGCCGTGGCGGGGGTGGCGGCCGAGACCGGCCTCGTGATGCACGTCTACCTCGACGAGGCGCTGAAGCGGCACGCGCGGGCGGGGCGGCTCACCGGCCGCGCCGGGCTCCTGGCGGCCCTCGAAGAGGGCGCCGTGGACCGCCTCCGCCCCAAGCTGATGACGGTGCTCACCGACGTCCTCGGGCTGATGCCCGTCATGCTCGGGGTCGGCCTCGGCTCCGAGGTGATGAAGCGGATCGCCGCCCCCGTCGTCGGGGGGCTGTTCACGAGCACCGTCCACACCCTCATCATGATCCCGGCGCTCTACGCCGTCGTCCACGGCCGCCGCCTGGCGCGGGCCTCCGCCGCCCCGCCGACCGACGGTCACGCCCCCACCGACGCCGACCTCGCGCCCGAGGCGGCCGAGCGCGACACGTTCACTCCGACCAACCCGAACCCCACACCGCCATGAAGCGCATCCCCTTCGAGGACCACGGACCCATCGCCGTCCACCGCCTGCTGCCCGCCGTCCTCCTCCTCACCCTCGCCGCCTGCGGCGGCGGCGACGCCCCGGCCGGCGGCACGGCCGAGGTCGCGGACCCGGCCGCCCCCGCCGCCACGCACGAGACGCCCACCGAGGCCCGGATGGAGGGCGGCGTCCAGGTCGTCGAGATCGCCGTCGGGCCGACGGGCTACGCCCCGGCCAGCATCGCGCTGCGGGCGGGCGTCCCGGCCCGGCTCGTCTTCACGCGCACCGTCGAGGGCGACTGCGCCGAGCAGGTGGAGTCCCCCGCGCTCGGCATCCCGAAGACGGACCTCCCGCTCAACGAGCCCCACGCCGTCGAGTTCACGCCGACGGAGTCCGGCACGTTCGGGTTCACGTGCGGGATGGGGATGATGGAGGGGACCGTCCTCGTCGGCACCTGAGCCTGGGGAATCGCGGATTGCGGATCTCGGATTGCGGATCTGCTGCTCCCGATCCGCATTCCGCAATCCGAGCTCGTCAATCGGAAGCCCCCTCGGTCACCGGCGCGATGATGGTGGCGCGGGTGCCCTGGCCGGCGACCGACGTGATCTCGAGGCGCCCGCCGAGGAGCTCGAGCCGCTCGCGGACGCTGTAGAGCCCGAACCCGCGCCGCTTCCGGTCCGGCCCCACCGTCGCCGCGACGTCGAACCCGCGGCCCTTGTCCTCGACCGTGATCACGACGCCGCCGTCGGTCTCGGCGAGGCGGACGCGCGCCTGCTCGACGCCGGCGTGCTTGACGGCGTTGAAGACGAGCTCGCGGACGAGCTGGAGGAGCAGGACGCGGACGTCGCGGGAGGGCACGCGGCCGGGGGCCTCCGCCTCGATGTGGACGTGGAACCGGTAGAGCCGGCTCATGTGGTCGGCGAGCCAGCGGAGCGCCTCCTCGAGCTCCTCGGCCTCGAGCGCCGGCGGCGTGAGGTCCACGGCGAGCTCGCGCGTGGCCTGGAGCGCCTCCTCGAGGATCCGGTTCACCTCGTCGACGAGCCCCCGCCGCTCGGCGCCCTCGGCCCCGTCGAGGAGGCGGACGTGGAGGCGGGCGCCGAGGAGGAGCTGCTGGACGTGGTCGTGGAGGAGCTCGGCGATGCGGCGGCGCTCGGCCTGCTCGGCGAGCGTGAGCGCCGAGGCGAGCGCGCGGATGTCGCGGTTGCGCGCCTCGAGCGTGGCCGCCTGCTCGGCCAGCGCGCGCTGCTGCGCCGCCAGCGTCCGCCGCATCGCCGCCTTCTCGACGGCGTTGCGGATGGCGCGGCGGAGGTTCTCCGACGTCAGCGCCCCCTTGACGAGGTAGTCCTGCGCCCCCCGCTGCATCGCCTGCACGATCACCTCCGGCGTCTCGATCTCCGTCAGCATGATGACGGGGAGGTGGCGCTCGGCGAACATCGGGAGGAGGTCGAGGCCGTCGACGTCCGGGAGCCGGTTGTCGAGGAGGACGAGGTCGAGGCGCTGCGTGTCGAGCCAGCGCTCGGCGTCGCGCGCCGTGGCCGCCTCGCAGACGCGGTGCTCGCGGGGGAGCAGCCGCCGGACGAGCTCGCGGTCGAGCGCGTTGTCGTCGACGACGAGGACGTCGAGGGCCTCGCCCCCGGCGGGCCGCCCGCCGCCGTCGCCCCCGAAGATGTCGACGTCACCGGTCACGGCCTCCCTCTTCCTCCTCCTCCTCCTCGGGGGGAAACTCGATGATCCGCCAGTAGGCGCGGAGCATCTGGATCACCTTCAGGAAGTCCTCCCCCGCCCTGTTCTTGACGATGTAGCCGGCGACGTGATTCCCGTAGGCCTCGAGCTTGTCCTCGTCGCGCTCCGAGGTCGTGAGCACGAAGACGATGCTCCGCTGGAGCTCGGGGTCGGTCCGCAGCGCGCGGAGGAACTCGAGCCCGTTCATCCGCGGCATGTTGATGTCGAGGAGGATGATGTACGGGTGCGGGATCTCGGGCGTGCCCGGCTCCCGGCGCAGCGCCCGCAGCGCCTCGACCCCGTCGGGGAAGACGACGAAGGGGTTGGCGATCTTCTGCTTGCGGAAGGCGCGCTGGATGGCCTCCGCATCTACGAGGTCGTCCTCGATGAGGACGAGCGTGACGCCGTTGACTTCCATGGAGGGGACGTGTGAGAGGGGCCTAGAGAGGGGCCGCCGAGCCCGGCGCGCTACAGGCGACGCGGCCACGTAAAATAGAGCGTCGCGCCGGCCCCGGGGGTGGATTCGACGCGGATGGTGCCGCCGAGGCTCTCGACGGTCTTCTTCACGACGGCCAGCCCCATCCCGCTCCCCTCCACCTCGTCGCGCGGGCGGAGCGTCTGGAAGAGGCCGAAGACGCGCTCGTGGTACGCCACCGGGATGCCGGGGCCGTCGTCGGACACCGCGAACCGGACGAACCCCGGCGGGACGCCGGCCCCCTCGTCTTCGGCCCAGACGCGGACGCGGAGGTCGGGGCGGTCGGCGTGCTTGACGGCGTTGGAGAGGAGGTTCCGGAAGACGAGCTCGAGCGGGGCGCGGTACGTCGTCAGCGTGGGGAGGTCGCCCTCGACCTCGAACGTGAACGCGTCCGGGGCGTCGAGGAGCTCGACGACGGCCTGGACGAGGGCGGCGGTGTCGACGTCCTCGGCGAGCCCGGTGAGGCGGCCGGCGCGGGAGTAGACGAGGAGGCTGTCGAGGAGGGCCTCCATCCGGCGGACGCGGCCCTGGAGGAGGTCGAGGTGGCGGCGGGACGCCTCCGGGAGGTGCTCCTCCGCGTCCTCGGCGATCCACGAGGCGAGGTTGTCGATCCCGCGCAGCGGCCCCTTGAGGTCGTGGGAGGCGACGTAGGCGAACTGGTCGAGCTCCCGGTTGCTCCGCTCGAGCTCGCGCGTCCGCTCGGCGACGGCGGCGGCGAGCTCGGCCTCGGCCTCCTTCTGCGCCTGGATGTCCGTGCTCGTCCCGAACCACCGGACGATCCGGCCGTCGGCGTCCTTGATGGGGACGATGCGCGTGATGAACCAGCGGTAGCGCCCGTCGTGGCGGCGCAGCCGGATCTCCATCTCTACGAGGGTGCCGGTGTCGGCGGCCTCCGCCCAGCGCTCGCGCACGAGCGCGAGGTCGTCCGGGTGGACGACGCCCTCGGCGGCGTCGCGGTAGGAGGTGCCGGGCGGCATCCCGGTGTACTCGTACCACCGCGGGTTGAGGTACTCCGTGTCGTCGCCGCCCGCGGCGGGGAGGGTGTAGACGATCTGGGGGAGGGCCTCGGCGAGCTGGCGGAAGCGCGCCTCGCTCTCGCG
>DATGQT010000032.1:0-20629 GCA_035304085.1 Rubricoccaceae bacterium | reverse complement strand
CCGCGCCGCCCCGTCGATGGTCGCGCGGTTCAACTACCCCGGGAGCGGGGTGCACAACTTCTGCTCGGACCCGAGCGGGACCTACCTCTACGCGGGGGACGAGATCGGGTCGGGGCAGTGGTACCGGATCTTCGACGTCCGCGACCCCCAGAACGTCGAGCAGGTCGGGGAGATCATCATCGACGCCGGCTCGACGTCCCACAACTGCCACACGAAGGACGGCCTCCTCTACATCGCCCACTATGACCGCGGGGTGTGGGTCTACGACATCGCCGTCGACCCCGTCAACCCAGAGCTGGTCGGGTATTACGAGACCGGCGTGAGCAACTTCGGGATCTGGACGGTGAACCCGCACCTCCCGTCGGGGAAGATCGTCGCCTCCGACGGCTCGAACGGGCTCCTCGTGCTCGAGATCGACACCATGCCGATCGCGAACGAGCCCGCCCCCGAGGTGCCGGCCGGGGTCACGCTGGCCCCTGCGACGCCCAACCCCTTCGGCAATGCGACCACCCTCCGCTTCTCGCTCGACGCGGCGGCCGAGGCCCGGCTGGCGGTGTACGACGCGCGCGGGCGCGAGGTGGCCGTGCTCGTGGACGGGCCGCTCGCGGCGGGGACGCACGAAGCGACGCTCCGGGCGGCGGACCTCCCGAGCGGGGTCTACCTCGTCCGCCTCGACGCGGCGGGCCGGACGCTCACGCAGCGTGTGACGCTGCTGCGGTAGCGGCGTGACTACGTGAGGACGTGATTACGTGACCGGCTTCCCTCACGTGATCACGTCCTCGCGCTCAGACGTGCTTCACCTTCCGGGGCGGGGGCGGCTGGCGGCTCGGGAGCGAGGCGGGGTCCACGACCTCGTAGCGCACCCGCGCGGTGCCGCGGAAGCCGAGGCGGCGGGCCGCCGCGCCCGAGAGGTCGAGCGCGCGCCCGCGCACGAACGGCCCCCGGTCGTTGATGCGGACGACGACGGCCTGCCCGTTCCGCTCGTTCTCGACGCGGACGAGCGTGCCGAAGGGGAGCGAGCGGTGGGCCGCCGTGAGGGCGTCGTGGTCGTAACGCTCGCCGCTGGCGGTGCGGCGGCCCTCGAGGGAGCGGGCGTAGCGGCTGGCGACGCCCTGCTGGAGGGCCCGCGCCGCGCGCGCGCCGCCGGGCGCGATGCGCTCGACGCGTGCGGCATCGCGGTCGGGCTGAGACGCGCGCTGCGCGTGGGCCGGGGCGAGGAGAATGGCGGAGGCCCCGGCGAGGAGGAGCAGTCGCTTCACGGGCTGGTCGGTGGGTTCGACAGCATGGCGTGGCGCAGGCCGGCCGGCTCGGAAGATACCGCGCGGCGGGCGCCGGGGGCGCGGCCCGCGCCGGCGCCCCTATGCTATCGCCCGGCAGGGGTTTCGGTTTAACGTTTTCTTGCCGCTGAAGGGGCGCGGACGCCACGCGAGGGGCTCCTTATCTTTCGTTCTCTTCTCCGTGCCCATGCCCACGCTCGTCGTCATCCTCCTCCTGAGCTACCTGCTCGGCTCGATCCCGTCGGCGCTGATCGTCGGGCGGGTGCGGGGGGTGTACCTGGAGCGGCACGGGAGCGGGAACGCGGGCGCGACGAACGCCCTCCGCGTGCTCGGCCCCACGGCCGGCGTGTTCGTCCTGCTGGCCGACATGCTGAAGGGGCTCCTCGCCGTTGCCGTCATCAGCCGGATCCGGCTTGGCGCCGGGCTGCCCGACTGGCTGGGCACCGAGGCGGACGCGTGGGTGGCCGTGATGGCCGGGATGGCCGCCCTCCTCGGCCACGTCTACACCATCGTCGGGCGCTACTTCTACGGGCGCTGGCGCGGCGGCAAGGGCGTGGCGACCGCCGGCGGGATGCTGTTCGGGCTCGTCCCCCTCGCGGCGGGCGTGGCCCTCGCCCTCTTCGCCGGCGTCGTCGCGCTGACGCGGTTCGTCTCGCTCGGCTCCCTCGCGGCGGCCGTCGCCATCCCCCTGACGGTGCTCGTCGAGCGGGCGGCGGGGCTGGAGGTGGCCCACCCCGTCCTCCTCGTCACCCTCGTCATCCCCCTCATCATCCTCTACACCCACCGCGCGAACGTGCGGCGGCTGCTGTCGGGGACGGAGAGCCGGTTCGGGCAGCGGGTGCGCCCGAGCGGCGAGGAGCGCTAGGACGCCGCGGCGGCCTCGCGGAGGACGGGCGCGAGCGCATCCCACACCGTCTCGGCCATGACGCGCTGCCCCTCGGCCGTGGGGTGCACGCCGTCGGCCTGGTTGAGCCGCCGCACGCCGCCGACGTCTTCGAGGAGGAACGGCACGAGCACGGCGTCGAACCGCTCTGCGACGGCCGGGAAGACGGCGCGGAAACGGACGCCGTAGTCGGGGCCGTAGTTGGGGAGCGCCTCCATGCCGGCGACGACGAGGCGGGCCTCGGGGGCGGCGTCGCGCACGCAGGCGAGGATGCCTTCGAGGTTCGCCTGCATGGCAGCGGGGTCGAGCCCGCGGAGGCCGTCGTTGGCACCCAGGGCGAGGACGAACACGTCGGGCCGGGTACCGCCGAGGACCCACTCGATCCGCCGGAGCCCCCCCGCCGAGGTCTCGCCGCTGACGCCCGCGTTGACGGCGCGGACGGGCAGCCCGGCCTCGCGCGCCTTCTCCTCGATGAGGGCCGGGTACGCCTGCGCCTCGGGGTCGGCCAGCCCGTAGCCCGCCGTGAGGCTGTCGCCGAAGAAGAGCACGGTGAGGGTGTCGCCCTCGGCCGGCGCCGCCGCGGCACACGAGCCGGCGTCCGAGGCAGCGGGCGCCGTGGTCACGGCGTCCTCAGGCGCAGCCCCGGCGGACGGCTCGGCCGGCGGCACCGGCGCGGGCTCCTCGGCGCAGGCGGCGAGCAGGAGGAGGGGGAGCACGAGGGCGAGGCGGCGCAGCATGGGGCGGGGAACGGATGCCGCCCCCTCACCCGCGCGGGCGACTTGCTGTTCCCCCGGAATCCCCGGCCGCCCCGCCCCGTATCAGCGCCCCGGTTTGAGAGCGGGAGAGACGGGGAGAGGGGGAAAGGGAGCGATCTCTCCCCCTTCCTCCCTCTCACCTTTCTCCCTTTCCCGAAGACATGCCCGTCCTCGACGTCCACGACCTCACCAAGACCTTCACCAGCGGGGGCCGCGCGCTCACCGTCCTCGACGGGGTCACGCTCGCCGTCGAGCCCGGGGCGACGGTGGCCGTCGTGGGGCCGTCGGGGTCCGGGAAGACGACGCTGCTCGGGCTCTGCGCCGGGCTCGACCGGCCCACGCGCGGGCGCGTCGCGCTGGCGGGGCACGACCTCGGGCCGATGAGCGAGGACGCGCGGGCGGCCCTCCGCGCCCGCCACGTCGGCTTCGTCTTCCAGAGCTTCCGGCTGATCCCGACGCTGACGGCGCTCGAGAACGCGGCGGTGCCGCTGGAGTTGCGCGGCGCGCGCGGCGCGCGCAAGGCCGCCGCCGAACTGCTCGGCCGCGTCGGCCTCGGCGACCGGCTCGACCACTACCCGAGCCAGCTCTCGGGCGGCGAGCAGCAGCGCGTCGCCATCGCGCGCGCCTTCATCGGCCGCCCCGCCGTCCTCTTCGCCGACGAGCCGACGGGCAACCTCGACGATGACACGAGCCTCCGCGTGGAGGACCTCCTGTTCGAGCTCAACCACGAGGCCGGCACCGCCCTCGTCGTCGTCACCCACGATGCCGAGCTGGCCGGGCGCTGCGGGAGGGTGATCCGGCTCCGCGGCGGGCGGGTCGTTGATGAAAGGGAGAGGGGGGGAGAGGGAGAGAGGGAGCAGAGGCCGCTTGCCTCCGGGCAGCCCTCGGCCTGACCCTCCCCCTTTCCCCCTTTCTCCCACGCCCCCTTTCCCATGTTCGTCCCCTCCCTCGCGTGGCGCGACAGCCGGAAGGCGCGGCGGCGGCTCCTCCTCTACATCGCCGCGATGGCGCTCGGCGTGGCGGCCCTCGTGGCCGTGCGCTCCTTCGGGGCCAACCTCCAGGCGGCCCTCGGCGAGCAGGCCCGCGCCGTCTTCGGGGCCGACCTCCAGGTCTGGAACTGGGGCCGCTTCCACGAGGGCAACGAGGCCCTCGTCGACTCCGTCGTGGCGGCCTACGGCGCCGAGGTGGCGCGCGAGGTGACGACGTCCTCGATGGCGCTCTTCCCCGAGAGCGGGGGGACGCGCCTCGTCCAGATCCGCGCCCTCCGCGGCGACTTCCCCTTCTACGGCGAGATCCAGACGACGCCCGACTCGGCCGCCGCCGTCTACCAGGCCCGCGGCGAGGCCCTCGCCGACGCCGCCCTCATGCTCCAGTACGACGCCGAGGTCGGCGACTCCATCCGCATCGGCCAGCGCACCTACCGCATCGCCGGCCGCCTCGACGGCATCACCGGCCAGACCGACGTCGAGGCGCTCGTCGGTCCCCGCGTCTACCTCCCCCTCGACGCCCTCGACCCCGGCCTCCTCGGCTTCGGCGCCCGCTACACCACCAGCGCCTACTTCCGCCTCCCCGAGGGCGTGACCGCCGACTCCGTGCTGGCCGAGATCCGCCCGCGCCTGACGGCGATGGACCTCCGGGGCGCCACCGTCTCCGAGATGGAGGGCGACTGGGGCGACGCCCTCGGCGACCTCACGCGGTTCCTCGAGCTCGTCGGGTTCGTGGCGCTGCTGCTGGGCGGGCTCGGCGTGGCGAGCGCCATCAGCGTGTACGTCCGCCAGAAGGCCGAGACCGTCGCCACCCTCCGCTGCCTCGGCGCGACGGCCGGGCAGACCCTCCGCATCTACACGCTGCAGACGGCCGTGATGGGGCTCCTCGGCGCCCTCCTCGGCGCAGCGCTCGGCGTAGCCGTGCAGCAGGCGCTCCCCCGCGTGCTCGGGCCGTTCCTCCCCGTCGAGGTCGCGACGCGGCTGGTGTGGGAGCCCGTGCTCGTGGGCGTCGGCGTGGGCGTGGCGGTGGCGCTGCTGTTCGCGCTGCTCCCGCTCGTGCGGGTCCGCCGGATCCCCCCGCTACGCGCCATCCGCGCCGACGCGGAGGCGCGGGGGTTCGACGTGTGGCCGTGGCTGCTGGGCGCCGTGCTCCTCGCCGGCGTCGGGTACTTCGCGCGGGTGCAGACGGGCGACCCGCGGGCGGTGTGGGCCTTCCCGCTCGGCGTGCTCGTGGCCTTCGGCGTGCTGGCGCTGGCGGCGAAGCTGGTGCAGGCGCTCGTACGGCTCCTCGTGCCGCGCCGGGCGCCGTACGTGTGGCGGCAGGGCCTCGCCAACCTCTACCGGCCCGGCAACCAGACGCTCGTCCTCCTCCTCACGCTCGGCCTCGGCACGTTCCTCCTCACCACGCTCGGCCTCGTCGAGCGGACGCTCCTCGCGCCCATCGCGCTGCCCGCCGAGGAGGGCGCCCGGCCCGACCTCGTGCTCTTCGACATCCAGTCCGACCAGCGCGAGGCCGTCCGCGCGCTCGTCCGCGAGCACGGGCTGCCGGTGTTGGAGGAGGCGCCCATCGTGCCGATGCGGCTGACGGCGATCAACGGGCGCTCGACCGAGGAGATCCGCATGGACACCACGGCGCCGCAGCCGACGTGGGCGCTCACGCGGCAGTACCGCTCCACCTACCGCGGCCGGACCGTCGAGACGGAGCAGGTCACGGCCGGGCGGTTCGTCGGGCGCGTGCCGGCCGACACCGCCGTCGTCCCCGTCTCGGTCGAGCTCGACCTGGCGAACGACCTCGCCGTCGGGCTGGGCGACCGGCTGACGTGGGAGGTGGCGGGGCGCGCCGTCGAGACGGCGGTGGCGAGCCTGCGGCGGGTGGACTGGGCGCGCGTGCAGCCCAACTTCTTCGTCGTCTTCCCCGAGGGGCCGCTCGACGACGCGCCGCAGTTCGGCATCCTGATGACGCGGGCTGGGAGCCCCGAGCGCTCGGCCGCCCTCCAGCGCGCCGCCGTCGAGCGCTTCCCGAACGTCTCGGCCGTCGACGTCAGCCTCGTCCTGGGGCTGGTCGAGGGCATCCTCGACCGCGTCGCGTTCGTGCTCCAGTTCATGGCGCTGTTCTCGGTGGGGACGGGGCTGGTGGTGCTGGCCGGCGCCGTGCGGATCGCGCGGCTGCAGCGGATCGAGGAGGGCGTGCTGCTGCGGACGCTCGGCGCGAGCCGGGGGCAGGTCCGCCGCATCCTCGTGGCCGAGTACCTCTTCCTCGGCCTCCTCGCCGCGCTGACGGGGATCGCCCTCGCCGCGGCGGCGGGGTGGGGCCTGGCGCGGTTCGTCTTCGAGACGCCGTTCGTGGTGGCGTGGGGCTGGGTCGCCGCGACGCTCCTCGCCGTGCCGGCGCTGACGGTGGTCGTCGGCCTCGCCGGCAGCCGCGGCCTCCTCGCCCGCCCGCCCCTCGACGTGCTCCGCGCCGAAGTGGGGTGAGACCGTGGCGGCATGACATCCTTGACACGGGAGCAGTCTGCGCCGTACATCAGGGGGCACGGCGAAAGCCGAGCCCGTGAAGACCACCCCGTACTACGAGCGGCGCAAGCACGAACACGGCGTGACCGACGCCGACGTGCGCGCGACGCTCGCCGCAGAAGCCCACCGCCAGATTCAACCCGACGGACGGATCAGGGTGTGGGGGTACGCCCCGGGCGTCGGGAAGTACCTCCGCGTTATCCTGCTCCCGGACGGGAAAACCGTCCACAACGCCTTCCCCGACCGCGGCTTCGATCCCGGCACCCAACCGTGAGGTCCGCCATGCGCGTGGAGTACTTCCCCGACACCGACACCCTCAGCATCCTCTTCCTCCCTCCGGGTGCCACCGCCGCCGACGCGCTCGACACTCCGGACCCCGACGTCCTCCTATTCCGCGATGCGCAGGGCCGCATCGGGGAGGTGCTCATCGAGCATGCGTCCAAGCGTGTGGACCTGGCCGAGTTGCGACGGCACGTGAGCTTCGAGGAGGTGACCGGCTCGACGCGCGAGCGCCCGACCCGAACGGCGGCGTGATCGGGGCGGGCTGAATCAGGGGCGCCCCTAGAACCTGCGCGGCGCGGGGGTGGGTACATCCCGCCCCTCCCCCCAGCCTCTCGCTCCATGAGCACGCAGAACGGCGACGCCGACACCCAGACCCTCCCCCCGCAGCAGCAGGACGACCAGCCCGGCGACCAGCACGCGATGCGCCCGGAGCCGGAGACCATCCGGCCCGACTACCGCGGCAGCGGCAAGCTCGACGGCAAGGTCGCCCTCGTCACCGGCGGCGACAGCGGGATCGGCCGCGCCGCCGCCGTCCACTTCGCCCGCGAGGGCGCCGACGTCGCCGTCGTCTACCTCGACGAGGACGAGGACGCGAAGGAGACCAAGCGGCTGGTCGAGGCCGAGGGCCGCCGCTGCCTCCTCATCCGCGGCGACGTGCGCGAGAAGGCGACGGCCGAGGAGGCCGTGCGGCGGACGGTCGAGGAGCTCGGCGGCCTCGACGTCCTCGTCAACAACGCCGCCTGGCAGGAGGTGCGCGAGGACCTCCGCGAGATCTCCGAGGAGCAGCTCCGGCGGACGTTCGAGACCAACATCTTCGGCTACGTCTTCTTCGCCCAGGCCGCCCTCGACCACCTCGGCGAGGGCGACGCCATCATCAACGTCGCCTCCGTCACCCCCTTCGCCGGCTCCGGTGGCCTCCTCGACTACGCCTCGACGAAGGGGGCCATCGTCGGGTTCACCCGCTCGCTCGCCCAGAACCTCGCCAAGGACGGCGTCCGCGTCAACGCCATCGCGCCCGGCCCCATCTGGACCCCGCTGATCCCGGCCACGTTCGAGGCCGAGGAGGTCGCGAAGTTCGGCGCCGACACCCCGATGGGGCGGCCCGGGCAGCCGTCCGAGATCGGCCCCGCGTTCGTCTTCCTCGCCTCGAAGGACGCCTCCTACGTCACCGGCACTACGATCCACATCAACGGCGGGGACTTCATGGCCTGAGGGTGATTCGCGATGAGCGATGGGCGATTGGAGGAGACCCTGCCCATCGCCAATCGCCCATCACCCACCCCCATAAAAATCCTCCGGGCGGGTGAGCGTGCCCAGGCGGTACGAGGCGCCGGGGTCCACGAGCACCCGCCCCGCCATCGCCTGGCGGCCGAGGAGCATGGGGTAGCGCATCGCCGCGCGGTCGGCCAGCGTGAGCTCGACGGGCCACGCCGGCGCGTCCGCCCGCAGGCCCAGCCGCAGCGTCGCCGCGACGACGAGCCGCACCTCGGCGTGCCCGCTGGAGGCCGTCACCTCCCGCTCGTCCACCACCGGCGCCTCGCAGGCGACGACGAGGCCGGGCCGGCTCCGGTGGAGGGGGTGGACGCGGAAGCGCGCCCACGTCTGCCCGTCGCGCGCGAACGGCTCGACCTCGGCGGCGTGGAGCGCCGAGGTGGCCGCGCCGGTGTCCACCTTGCACCGGAGCGCGAACAGGCCGAGACCGGGCAGCGCCACCCACTCGCACCAGCCCACGAGGATCGGGGGATCCGGGGATTTATGATCGGGGGATCGGATCATCGGTTCATCGACGCCCTCTCCCGATCATCCGATGGCCCGATCACCCGATCACTCGATCGTAGATCCCCCCGAGAGGAGGTAGAGCACGGCCATCCGCACGGCGACGCCGTTGGTGACCTGGTCGAGGATCACGGCGCGCTCGTGGTCCACCACCTCGCTCGCCAGCTCGACGCCGCGGTTGACGGGGCCGGGGTGCATGATCCAGAGGTCCGGGTGCCGCTCCAGGTGCTCCGGCCGGATGCCGAAGCGCTCGTGGTACTCGCGGAGGCTCGGGAACAGGTTCGCCTTCGCCCCCTCGAGCCGTTCGAGCTGGATGCGGAGGGCCATCGCCACGTCGCACCCCTCGAGCGCCTCGTCGAGCCGGTCGGTCACGCGGACGCCGAGGCCCTCGACGCCGACGGGCATCATCGTGCGGGGGCCGCAGAGCGTCACCTCCGCGCCGAGCGCGCGGAGGCCGTAGATGTTCGAGCGGGCCACGCGGGAGTGCGCGATGTCGCCGAGGATGGAGACGTTGAGGCCCGATAGGTCGAAGGCGGCGAGGCCGGGCTTGCCGGGGAGGTCGAGCTCCGACATCGTCAGCAGGTCCAGCAGCGCCTGCGTGGGGTGCTCGTGCGCCCCGTCGCCCGCGTTGACGACGACGCCCTCGATCCAGCGCGTCAGCGCGTGCGGCGCGCCGGGGCTCTGGTGCCGGATCACCACCACGTCCGTCTTCATCGCCTCGATGTTGCGCGCGGTGTCCTTGAGCGTCTCCCCCTTCGAGACCGACGACCCGGACGCCGAGAAGTTGACGACGTCGGCGGAGAGCCGCTTCTCGGCCAGTTCGAACGAGATCCTGGTCCGCGTGCTCGCCTCGAAGAAGAGGTTGACGACGGTGACGCCGCGGAGGCTCGGAACGCGCTTGATCCGCCGCTCCAGGACCCCCTGCATCTCGCGGGCCGTCCGGAGGATGAGGCGGATCTCGTCGGCGCCGTAGTCGGCCAGCCCGAGGAGGTGGCGGTGCTTGAGATTGCGGATTGCCGATTGCGGATTGCGGATTTCCGTCCCGCCGGCAGAGGTCGTGGGCATAGGTCAATCCGAAATCCGAGATCCCCAATCCGCATTCTCTACCAGCCACACGCCGTCCTCGCCGTCGCACTCGGCCAGGCGGACGCGGACCTCCTCGCCGGGCACCGTCGGGACGGTCCGCCCCACGAAGTCGGGGCAAACGGGGAGCTCGCGGAGGCCGCGGTCGATGAAGGCGAGGAAGCGGACGGAGGCCGGGCGGCCGAGGTCCATCACGGCGTCGAGCGCCGCCCGCGTCGTCCGCCCGGTGTAGACGACGTCGTCGACGAGGACGAGGCGGCGGTCGTGGACGTCGAACGGGATGTCGGTCTCGCGGACGACGGGCTGGCGGAGGCGCTCGCGGAAGTCGTCGCGGTAGAGGGTGGCGTCGAGGACGCCGAAGGGGAGGCGGACGCCCTCGAACGCCTCGATCTTGTCGCGGAGCCGCCGGGCGAGGAACACCCCGCGCGTCTGCATCCCGACGAGGGCCAGGCGCCCCGCCTCGCCGGAGGCGCCGGCCTCGTCGTCGAGGTGCTCGACGATCTGGCGGGCGAGGCGGGCGAGCGTGCGGTCGACGTCGGCCGCGTCCATCAGCCGCGCCTTGACGGTGTCGGTGGGCGGGAGCGGGGGCCTCGCGGGCGGGATCTTCGACATGCCGGGAAGTTAGCGCGCGGCTACGCCGCCGGCCGAAAGTCGAAGGTCGAAAGTCGAAGGTCGAAGGTCGAAAGTCGAAGGTCGAAGGTCGAAGGTCGAAGGTCGAAGGTCAGCGGTCATGCTGAACGACCCCCGACCTTCAGACCTTCAGACTTTCAGACCTCACCACACCCGCCGCGGCACGGCCAGCATCAGCGCCCAGATGGGGAAGGCGCAGGCGTAGAGCACGCCCGCGATGAGCGGCGTGTGCTCGAGGAGCCCCAGCATCGAGAGCATGTTGTGCCAGTCGTGCGCCTCGGGCCCGAGCCCGCCGATGAGCGGGAGCGCGCGGGCCTGCGCGTCGGCGGCGTAGACGGACACGTCCACGAAGTTCTGGCCCAACCACAGCAGGCTGACCTGGAGCGGCACCTTGAGGTCGTTCGAGAGGCAGTACCACACGAAGATGCACGGGAAGGCGAGCTGCCAGACCGTCCCCCCCGCGAACATCATGAAGGTGCCGAAGAAGTGGAAGAAGAAGTGGCCGGCCTCGTGGGGGAGGAGGTTGACGCTGTGGGCGATGAACCGGAGCCAGCCGCCCACGCCCTCCACGTCGTAGTCCGCCACGGCGAAGACGAAGCAGAACGGGAGGAGGACGAGGGAGGAGACGTAGGGCCGGAGCCGTTCGGCGAGGGAGGCGGTAGCGATCACACTCCCAGTATCGACCGGCGCGGCCGAACGTTTCACCGCCCTCGCCGACCTACCCCCGGCGCGCTCGCATTCCCCGCACGGCGAAGCGACGCGCGATGGGATCGGGGATCTGGGGGCCCCCGGCACGAATCCCCACCCCGCCGCGTTCGTCTACGGCCCACCGTCCACAGCCTACCGCCCACGGTCCCCCGTGCCCGAGACCGCCCCCCGCCTCCTCACCCCCGACGTCCTCTCCCGCCTCGACTCGATGGAGCTCCGGGCGCGCCTCATCGTCGAGGGGTTCATCACCGGGCTGCACAAGAGCCCCTACCACGGGTTCTCCGTCGAGTTCGCCGAGCACCGGCCCTACAACGCCGGCGACGAGCTGCGGCACGTGGACTGGAAGGTCTACGCCAAGAGCGACCGCTACTACGTCAAGCAGTACGAGGAGGAGACGAACCTCCGGCACTACGTCGTCCTCGACACGAGCCGCTCGATGCGCTACCGGGGCGAGGCGCCGGTGACGAAGCTCCAGTACGGAGCCACGCTGGCCGCCGCACTCCACTACCTCATGGTGCGCCAGCGCGACGCCACTGGGCTCGTCGCCTTCGACGAGCGCGTCCACACGCTCATCCCGCCGAAGACGACCGCCGGCCACCTCCGCGGCCTCCTCGGCACCCTCGAGGGGCTGGTGGCGGCGGAGCCGGAGAAGCGGGAGGCCCGGCGCACGGCCGCCGCCGCCGCCCTCGACGAGGTGGCCGAGCGGATCCACCGCCGCGCCCTCGTCGTGGTGGTGACGGACCTCTTCGAGAACGTGGCCGCGCACGACGCCCTGCTCAAGGCGCTGCGGCACCTCCGCTACCGCGGCCACGAGGTCCTCGTGTTCCACGTCCTCGACGCCGCCACGGAGCGGCGCTTCGCCTTCCCCGACGTGCCCGTGGCCTTCCGCGACCTCGAGACGGGCGAGGAGGTGACGCTCCAGCCGGCCCAGCTCCGCGAGAGCTACCGCGAGGCCGTGACGGCGTTCACGGAGCGGTTCCGCCGCCGCTGCCGCGAGATGCACGTGGACTTCGTCGAGCTCGACACGGCGCAGCCCTACGACGCGGCGCTGCTGGCCTACCTCAACAAGCGGCGGCGGCTGTACTGAGCGCGGGGACGGAGCGACGAGGCCCAGTCCCCGCGAGCGGGTCTTTCAGCGCAGCACCGTCACCTGCCGGCTCACGGCGCCGGCCGCCCCCGAGGCGCGGACGAGGTAGGCGCCGCCGGGGAGGCCGGCCGCGTCGAGGCGGAGCCGGTGCGTGCCCGCCGCCATCTCGCCGTCGTGCAGCACGGCCACGCGGCGCCCGAGCGCGTCGAACACGGCGATGCGGACGGGCTGGGGTGCGTCCAGCGTGAGCGTGAGGGTGGTGTGGCCCGCGAAGGGGTTCGGTGCCGCCGAGAGCGTGAACGAGGCCGGCGTCGGCGCCGGCTCGGCGGCGGTGTAGAGGCCGAAGAGGTCGTGCGTGGGCCAGGGGTTCGTGGCCACCGCCGCGTCCCAGAGCGCCACGTCGAGCGCGTTGAGGAAGCCGTTCTCCGGCTCGGGCCGCGTGTTCGTGATGACGCAGTAGGAGAGGTTCTGGAACTGCGTGCGGATGACGTAGGCGCGCGTGCCGGGCAGCGAGCCGTCGTGCCACCAGTTGTTGAAGGCGTTGACGAGGAGGCCGAGGCCGTACCAGTAGCTCGTCCCCTGCCAGTCCGGGAGGTTCGGCCGCGCCGTCATCGCGGCGATGCTCTGGGGCGAGAGGACGTCGGGCCGGAAGGGGCGACCGTCGATGGCCTCCATGAAGCGGAGGAGGTCCGGCGCCGAGGTCACCCAGCCGCCGTGGGCGTCCATCGCCTCGAGGTAGAACCCGCCGTAGGGCCACGGCACGAGGGCGTGCGGCGGGAAGACGCTCGGCGTCGTGGCGCCGTTGTACTCGTAGTAGCGGACCTCGCCGGGGAGGCGGTCCTCGAGCAGGCTCCGGCCCGGCTCCATCTGCGTGGCGCCGGCCTCGGCGAGGAGGTCGCGCACGTAGTCCTCGTACGGCTGCCCCGCGACGCGCGTCACGATGGCGCCGAGCACGGCGTAGCCGAAGTTGGAGTACGAGTACCGCGTGCCGGGGTCGAAGTCGAGCGGCCGCCCGCGCATGTAGCGGATGACGGCCTCGTCGTCGGCCGGCGGCGTGATGCCCAGGGCGTTGGCGATGGCGACGACGTCGAACATGGGGTCGTAGCCGGTGCCGTCGCGGTCCCAGCCGCCGGAGTGCTGGAGGAGGTCGCGGATGGTGACGTCGGCGAGGCGGGGGTCCTCGCTCTGGCCCGCGGGCGGCGGGAGGTCCGGGAGGAGGGCGAAGGCCGGCTCGTCGAGCGCGAGGGCGCCGTCCTCGACGAGCTTCATCACGGCCATGGCCGTGATGGGCTTCGAGATCGAGGCGACGCGGAAGCGGGCGTCGGGCTCGACCGCCTCGGCGGCGTCGACGACGGCCAGCCCGAAGCCGCGCGCGTAGACGAGCCGCCCGTCCTTGACGACGGCGACGACCCCGCCGGGGATGTCGTAGTCGTCGAAGACGTCCTGGACGGCCGTGTCGTAGTGGGCCATCTCGGGCACCTCGACGCCGGTGATCTGGGCGGAGACCGGGCCGGCCAGCAGGACGGCCAGGGCGAAAGCGAGGCGGGTGTGGTGGATCGAGGAGCGCATGGAGACGGTGGAAAGGGGGACGTACCTCCAACAACGGGATCTGCGCGGCTAACGGCTCATGGCCGGGGCAGAAAGTCCGCCTGCGTCGGGGTGCGTCGCCTCCGGCCGCGCCGTTTCGGTGGTATCGTCCGGCGTCACCTCCACCTCCCCGCTCATGCTTCCCCAGATCCGCGCCCTCGCCGACGAGGTCTTCCCCGAGGTCGTCCGCCTCCGCCGGACGCTCCACCGCCGGCCCGAGCTGGCGTTCGAGGAGCACGAGACGGCCGCGCTCGTGGCGGGGACGCTGCGCGGGCTGGGGATCGAGCCGCGGACGGGCGTGGCGAAGACGGGCGTCGTGGCGCACGTCGAAGGGGCGCGCCCCGGCCCCGTCGTCGCCCTCCGGGCGGACATGGACGCGCTGCCCATCCAGGAGGCCAACGACTTCGAGTTCAGGAGCGAGGTGCCGGGCGTGATGCACGCGTGCGGGCACGACGCCCACACGGCGAGCCTCCTCGGCGCGGCGATGATCCTCTCGAGGCTGAAGGACGACCTCGCGGGGACCGTCCGCCTCGTCTTCCAGCCGAGCGAGGAGAAGCTGCCCGGCGGGGCGAAGGTGATGATCGAGGAGGGCGTGCTCGGGCCGATGGGCGGCGTCGGGGCGCCGGCGCGCATCCTCGGCCAGCACGTCTTCCCCCAGCTCCCGGCCGGCGTGCTCGGCGTGCGCCCCGGCCCCTTCATGGCGAGCGCCGACGAGCTCTACCTGACGATCCGGGGGAGGGGCGGCCACGCCGCCGCGCCGCAGGACCTCGTGGACCCCGTCCTCGTGCAGGCCCACGTGCTGGTCGCCCTCCAGGCCGTCGTCTCGCGGAGCCGCCCGCCGGACCAGCCGAGCATCCTCTCCTTCGGCCGCGTCGAGGCCGACGGGGCGACGAACGTGGTCCCGAACGAGGTCCGCCTCGTCGGCACCTTCCGCGCGATGGACGAGGGCTGGCGCTTCCGCGCGCACGAGCTCATCCGCCGCACGGCCGAGCACACCGCGCAGGCGTTCGGCGCGACGTGCGAGGTCGAGGTGCTCGTCGGCTACCCGGCGCTCACGAACGACGCCGGGACGGCCGCCTTCGTCCGCGCGGCGGCGGTGGACTACGCGGGCGCCGAGCGGGTGCTCGACCTCCCGATGTGGTACGCGAGCGAGGACTTCGCGTGGTACACCCAGCGCGTGCCGGGAGCGTTCTACGTCCTCGGCGCGGGGAACGCGGCGGCCGGCGTCACGCACGGCCTCCACACCCCCCGCTTCACCGTGGACGAGGAGGCGCTGCGGACGGGCGCCGGCTTCCTCGCCTACCTCGCGTGGCGCCACGGCGAGGGGCAGGCCGGATGACCCTTGCGGGTCAATGTGCGGCGTGGTTTGTTGAGGAATTTCTCCCCATCCACCGCGCTCGATGTCGTTCCGCTACGCCCTCCTCCTCGCCCTCCTCCCGGCCGCCGCCGTCGCTCAGGCGCCCACCTGGAGCGTCCTCCCTACTTCGCCGTCCAACGTCTTCCGCTTCGATGACATCGAAGCCCCTTCGCCCACCACGATCTACGTAGCGAGCGGCGACGGCGAGGTCTGGCGCTCGCTCGACGGCGGCGAGTCCTGGGCCCTGCGCTACACGGACCCCGACGAGCGCTACTTCCGCAGCCTCGGGTTCGTGAGCGAGACGCACGGCTGGGTCGGTACGCTCGACGCCGGACAGGGAGAGGACGTGCTCCTCGAGACTACCGACGGTGGCCAGACCTTCACACCCGCTACGGATAGGATCACCGGCCCCCTCCCCTTCGGCATCTGCGGCATCCACGCCCTCGACGACGAGGCCGTCTACGCCACCGGCGACATCGCGGGCGGCGCCTACTTCCTCCGCACCCTCGACGGCGGCCAGACCTGGACCTCCCTCGACCTCAGCGCTCAAGCCTGGTTCCTCGTGGACGTCCTCTTCCTCGACCGCCAGCGCGGGTTCCTCGTCGGCGCTGCCACGGGAGAGCCAGCGGGCGCCATCGTTCTGGGTACCGAGGACGGCGGGCTGACGTGGACGGAGCGTTACCGCAATGACGTCGCCTCGGACTGGGCGTGGAAGATCCACTTCCCTACACGCGACGTGGGCTACGTCTCCATCGAGAGCACCAAGACCTCAGGTGACGGCGCCATCCTCAAGACGACCGACGGGGGCCAGACCTGGCAGGTCCTCCCCGTGCCCAGCACCTCAATGCAGGGGATCGGGTTCGTGGACGAGCAGACCGGCTGGATCGGCGGCTATCGCACGCCCCAGGTGACCACCGACGGCGGACAGACGTGGAGCTCGGCATTCGACCTCGGCAGCGCCGTCAACCGCTTCGCCTTCTTCGGCGACTCCCTCGCCTATGCCGTCGCCGAACGCGTCTACCGCTACGGCGACCCACCGACCGCCAGCGAGCCGGCGCCGCCCGCCGAGCCGGTGCTCTGGGTCGGCGACCCCTACCCGAACCCGTTCCCGGAGCGCGTGCTCCTCCCCTACCGCCTCCCCGCGCCCGCCGAGGTCACGCTCGAGGTGTTCGACGCGGCAGGCCGCCGCGTGGCCCTCGTCCGCCACGGCCTCCGCACCGCCGGCCCGGACGAGCTCCTGTGGACGGCGCGGACGACGCCGGGAACGAGCTCCCGGCCGGGGTCTACCTCTACCGCCTGCAGGTGGGCGAGGAGACGGCGACGGGGCGCCTGGTGAAGGCGGGCACCGGGCGGTGACGCCGCCGGCCTGAGAAACGAAGCGGGCCCGGTCACGGAACCGGGCCCACCCGCCACGCGGCACGCGCCACGTCTCATGCCTCACGGCTAACGCACGAGCGTGACGCGCTGCGTGAATACCTCCGCGCCCACCGTCATCCGCACGACGCAGACTCCAGCCACGAAGCGTGTAGCAAGGCGGGGCGGGCTTGGCATGGCGCTGGGGGTCGGTGGAGGAGGAGGGCGCGGCGAGGCGACCCGGAGGTGCTTCGCTCTCACAAACGGGATCCCTCGCCGGATCGGCTCACGCCGACCCTCGCATGTTGCGTTGCAGTGACCCCCTTGCTTTCTTTGTCGTCCTCCCACCGCCCCTGGCCCGCCCTTTGCGTCCGCCGCCGGCCGATGACGACGCCCGCCCCCCACGAGGTCACGCAGCTCCTCGCGCAGGCGCGCGCGGGCGACGCCGGCGCGCTCGACCGGCTGCTGCCGCTCGTCTACGCCGAGCTCCGCGCGCTCGCGCACCGCCAGCGCCTCCGGCAGGGCGCCGCCGAGACCCTCAACACCACCGCCCTCGTCCACGAGGCCTACGAGAAGCTCGCCCACGCCGGCACCGCCTGGAGCGACCGCGCCCACTTCTTCCGCGTCGCCGCGCGCGCGATGCGGCAGGTGCTCGTGGACTACGCCCGCGCCCGGACGGCCGCCAAGCGCGGCGGCGACGCCCGCCCCCTCCCCCTCGACGAGGCCGACCTCCTCCCGCTCGAGCGCGCCAACGAGGTCGTCGCCCTCGACGAGGCGCTCGGCCGGCTCAGCGCCCTCGACCCCCGCCAGGGCGAGGTCGTCGAGCTCCGCTACTTCGTCGGCCTCACGATCCCCGAGACGGCCGAGGTCCTCGGCCTCTCGCCCGCCACGGTCAAGCGGGAGTGGACGGCCGCCCGCGCCTGGCTCTATCGGGAGATGACCCGGGCCGCGTGAGGAGCGACCGTGGACCCGCACCCCGATACGACCCATCACCAGCGCGCCAAGGCGCTCTTCCTCGACGCGCTCGACCGGCCCGAGGGCGAGCGGGACGCCTTCCTCGCCGCCGGGTCCGTGGGCGACGACGCCCTCGCCGCCGAGGTCCGCGCGCTGCTGGCGGCGCACGACGCCGCCGAGGCCACCGGCCACCTCGACCGCCCCCTCCTCGACCGCGACGGCGGCGCCTTCGGCGACCCCGCGGTAGGCCGCGCCGTCGGGCCGTGGCGGCTCACCGCGCGGCTCGGCGAGGGGGGGATGGGCGCCGTCTACCGCGCCGAGCGGGCCGACGGCGCCTACGAGCGCGCTGTCGCCGTCAAGCTCATCCGCCCCGGCCCCGACCTCGGCGCGGCCCCCCCCCTCGGCCGCCGCCTCGCCGCCGAGCGCCGCATCCTCGCACGGCTGGAGCACCCCCACGTCGCCCGCCTCTACGACGGCGGCGTCACGGCCGAGGGGGCGCCCTACCTCGTGATGGAGCTCGTCGACGGCACGCCCGTCACGGCCTACGCCGAGGCGCGCGGGCTCGACGTCGAGGCCCGCCTCCGGCTGTTCCTCCAGGTGTGCGACGCCGTGGCGTACGCGCACCGCCACCTCGTCGTCCACCGCGACCTCAAGCCGAGCAACGTCCTCGTCACCGAGGACCACGCGGGCGCGCCGCAGGTGAAGCTGCTCGACTTCGGGATCGCCACGCTCCTCGCCGAAGGCGACGACGACGGCGGCGCCCGGACCTGCACCGTCGGCGCGATGACGCCGGCGTACGCGGCGCCGGAGCAGGTGCGCGGCGAGGCCGTCACGACGGCGACGGACGTGTACGCCCTCGGCGTGCTGCTCTACGAGCTCCTCGCGGGCCGGCGGCCCTACGAGCTGGCGCGGCGGACGGCCGCCGAGGTCGAGCGGCTCGTGTGCGAGGCGGCGCCGCCGCGGCCGTCGCAGGCGGCCCCGGACCCCGCCCTGGCGCGGCGGCTCCGCGGCGACCTCGACACCGTCGTCGCGAAGGCGATGGCGAAGGAGCCGGAGCGGCGCTACGCCTCCGCCGAGGCCCTCGCCGAGGACCTCCGCCGCCACCTCGCCGGGCTGCCGGTGGCGGCGCGGCCGGCGTCGGCGGGCTACCGCCTGCGGAAGTTCGCCGCGCGGCACCGCGCGGGCGTGGCGGCGGCGGCGGCCGTGGCCGTGGCGCTCGTGGGCGGCCTCGGCGCGGCGCTGTGGCAAGCGCACGCGGCGCAGGTCGAACGGCAGAAGGCCGAGCGCGTCAGCGCGTTCCTCCAGGAGACCCTCGCCTCGGCCGACCCCTACGAGGGCCGCCGTAGCGTCACGGTCGAGGAGGTGCTCGACGAGGCCGCCGCGCGCGCGGGCGCCGAGCTGGCCGGGCAGCCGGAGATCGAGGCGGCCGTCCGCCACACCCTCGGCACCACCTACCACAGCCTCGGCCGGCCCGCCGCCGCCGCGCGTGAGCTCGAGCGGGCGCTCGCGCTGCGCCGCCGCCTCCACGGCGACGCCCACCCCGAGACCGCCGCCACTCTCGATGCCCTCGGCGCCCTCGCCCTCGACCGTGCCGACTACCCCGCCGCCGACACCCTCCTCGCGCGCGCCCTCGCCGTCCGCCGCCGGCACCCCGGCCCGGGCGCCGCCGACCTCGCGGCCACCCTCCTCCACATCGGCGCGCTGCACCAGGCGCAGAGTCGGCCGGACGAGGCCGAGGCGCGCTACCGCGAGGCCCTCGCCCTCGCCCGCCGCGCCGGCGGCGGCCCCTCCGCGGCCCTCGCCCACCTCGGCACGCTCCTGTACGAGCAGGGCGCCTACGTCGAGGCCGACACCCTCCTCGCCGAGGCCGAGGCAGCCCTCCGGCGGCGCCGCTCGGCCGAGGAGCAGGCGCGCTCCCCCCGCCTCGCCGCCGTCCTCAACGCCCGCGCGTGGGTCCACTACTACCTCGGCGCCTACGACCGCGTGCAGCCGCTGCTCGACGAGGCCCTGGCCATCCGCCGCCGCGCCTTCGGGCCGGGCCACCCCGAGGTCGGCCTCGCCCTCAACGAGCTCGGGTGGTTCCACCAGGACCGCGGCCGCTACGCCCTCGCGGACTCCCTCCTCCGCGAGGCCCTCGCCACCTACCGCGCCGCCTACGGCGACCGCCACGAGGACGTCCCCGCGGTCCTCGTCAACCTCGCCGCCGGGCAGCGCGCCCTCGGCCACCTCGACGCCGCCGCCGCCTACCTTGAGGAGGCCCTCCGCATCCGCCGCGCCCTCTCCGGCGACGACCACCCCGACCTCGCCTACGTCTACAACAACCTCGCGCGGGTCGAGCGCGAGCGCGGGCGGCTCGCCGAGGCCGAGCGGCTCTTCCGCGAGGGGCTGGCGCTGCGACGGCGGCACCTCCCCGCGGGCCACGCCGAGATCGCCACTTCGCTGGCCTCACTCGGGCAGGTGGTCCAGGAGCGCGGACGGCTCGCCGAGGCCGAGGAGCTCCTCCGCGAGGCCGTTGCCGTCAGCCGGGCGGCGGTGGGGCCGGACCACCTCGACACCATCTGGCACGAGGTGGGGCTGTCCGCTTGCCTCACGGCGCGCGGCACGCCGGGCGCGCTCGCTGAGGCCGAGCGGCTCCTCACGCGCGCGCTCCCGCGCTACGAGGCGACCTACGGCTCGGCCAGCCCGTGGACGCAGCGCGTCCTCCGGGAACTCGCCGCCCTGTACGATGCCCGCGGCGACCGGGCGAACGCCGACCGCTACCGCGCCCGCCTCACCGGAACCTGAAGTACGGGGGCGCTGAGACGGCGTCGCCCCCGGAGCCGGAGCCCCGGGGGCGACACGCTTCTCGAACGCCGAGGCTGCGGCCTCAGCGCCCGGTCAGCGGACTCAGTAGGCCAGCGTCAGCCGGCCCGTCTGAACGTCGTTCCCCACCACCAGCCGGTACACGTACGTCCCGGCGGCCAAGCCGCTCGCGTCGAACGTCGCCCGGTGCGCCCCGGCCTCCTGGCGCGCGTCCACGAGGACCGCCACCTCACGGCCGAGCACGTCGTAGACGGCCAGCCGGACGTCGGAGGCCGCCGCGACCTCGTACGAGATCGTCGTCTGACGCGCGAACGGGTTCGGCGCCACGGCCACGCCCGCGCCCGCCGTCGTCGCCGACGCCGCGAACGGGTCCCCCTCCACCGTCGCCTCCCACTCGGTGTCCGACGCGCCGGCGCCCATCCGCGGGGCCGACACCGTCACCGTGAAGCTCGCCGTGTCGCAGATGTCGTCGGCGCCGAAGTCGCCGATGTTGAGGTCGACGGCGTAGGCGCCGCTCGGGGCGTTCCCCGGCACGCGGACGCGGACGTTCCGCGTGACGGTGGCCCCGGCGGGGAGCGTCCCCCTGGCCAGCCGC
>DATGQT010000031.1:0-11574 GCA_035304085.1 Rubricoccaceae bacterium | reverse complement strand
GCGATGAAGCCGGCCCGGAGGACGAGGGCGCCGAGGATGCCCCAGAACAGCACGCGGTGCTGGTACGCCGCCGGCACGGCGAAGAAGGAGAAGATGAGGGCGAAGACGAAGACGTTGTCCACCGAGAGCGACTTCTCGATGAGGTACCCCGTCAGGAACTCCAGCGCCGGCTCGGGGCCGAGCGCGAGGAGGATGCCCCCGTTGAAGAGGAGGGCGAGGCCGATCCAGACGAAGCTCCACGTGAGCGCCTCGCGGAAGCCGACCTCGTGGCTCCTCCGGTGGAAGACGCCGAGGTCGAGCGCGAGCAGGCCGAGGACGAGGACGCCGAACACGGCCCAGAGCAGGGGTTCCATGGCCACCTTCTTGCGAGCGTGAAGGCGGCGGGGGTCCACAAAGAAACCTCCACCGCCGGGGCGGGCGGTGAAGGTCTCGCGCTCGGTGAGCGGCTCCGGTCCCGCGGCCGGGACGTCCTGACGAAGCCGTTCGCTGCACGGGGCAGCGGCTACTCCCCTTCGAGGGCGTCTACCGAGCGGGGCGCCGTCGGGTTTCTCCCGGGGCTTTCTTCACGGCCACGGGCGCCGCGCTCAGCCGCCGTCGCGGAAGGTGGCCAGCCACGCCTCCGTCGCGGGGTGGGTGGCGAACCGGTCCAGCGCGCCCTGGATCTTCTGGTCGTGGTCCGTCGCGAGGTCGAGGCCGTCCACGAGGCTGTAGAGCTGGTCGAGGAGGTCGGCGGGCGTGGGCTCGGCCTCGGCGCCGGCCTGCCCGAAGCCGGCCCGCGCCGTGCGCTCGAGGTAGGCCAGCCACGTGCTCTTCGTCGTGATCTCGCCCGTGAGCCCGAGCGCCTGGAGGACGGCCTTGACGGCGCCGGAGGTCTGGCTCCCCCAGATGCCGTCGATGAGGACGGGGCGGTCGTGGACGTGCGTGAGGCCGGCCTGGAGGTAGAGCACGCGCGAGCGCGACGCCGTCGAGAACCCGACGGGCACGCCGAGGTCGAGGTGGAGGTGGTCGTGGTGCGCGGCGTTGTAGAGGTAGTTCAGCACGACGCCGAAGTGGCGCCGGAAGACGGACTCGGCGGCGAGGTAGAACCGGGTGTCGGTGAGGTAGAAGTCGGTGACGAACGTGCGGTCGGCCCAGAAGATGGCGTCGACGTCCACGGCCTGGCCTTTGCCGTGCTGGCCGGGCTTGCTGACGAACGTGCCCGCGCTCACGACGACCTCGGGCTTGCCGTGCGGGCACAGCGCCGAGAGCTCATCCAGGCTGGCCTCGAACGCGTCGCGGAGCGCCTTCGTGGAACGGAACGTGAACGGCTTCCCCCGCGACCCGTAGGCGGCGACGGGCGGGCGGGCGTAGTGGAGGGGGATGCCGGCGAGGGCGCTGTAGGAGACTTCCGTGGGACCGGGCATGGCCGTGGGGGTTTGGGCGGCGAAGGTTACCCCATAGACACCAGCGCCCGTGTCCGCATAACCCCCTGATAAAGAAAAAGTAGAGGGGCGATCTCCTCCGTCGCCGGAGCGCCCGGCCTCGACGAACGGGCAACTGCGGTGGGCTCGACCTCGACGACCGTTCCGCTGACCCCGAGGAACGGCGTCTCTCAGCTCGCGGCTTTCTTCACGAGCCCGCTGATCATTGCCTCCTCGGCGGCCATCAGCTCCTTCAGCGCGAAGGAGGTCGGCCACATGGCGCCGTCGTCGAGGTTCGCCTCGTCGCTGAAGCCGAGCGTCGCGTACCGCGCCTTGAACTTCTCCGCGCTCTGGAAGAAGCAGACGACCTTGCCGTCCCTGGCGTATGCGGGCATCCCGTACCAGGTCCTCGGCGAGAGGGCCGGCGCGCTGGCTTTGATGATCGCGTGGATCCGCTCGGCCATGGCGCGATCTGGCTCCGGCATCTCGGCGATCTTCGCGAGCACGGCACGTTCCCCGTCCTCTTTGTTCTTGCTCGCGCGCGCTTCCGCCTTCAGCTCCTGGGCGCGCTCCTTCATCGCGGCGCGTTCCTCGTCCGTGAATCCGGCGACCTTGCGTTTTGCCATGGTATCGAGAGGCAGGGTGAGGAGGGCAGGCCCCGGCGGCCCGTTGTGACGTTACGGAGCAGTCTGCGACAGCGGCGCTTCACATCGCCTTCGGTTCGTGCGTGCCGCCGTCGCGCTGTGGTGTCGGCTGGCCGCGCGCTCAGCGTGGCGAGGCCGCGAGGCCGCGCACGACGCGGACGGTGGTGCTGATCTGGCCGGCGTGGCGGGCCGTGTGCTCGGCGGCGTGGGCGAGCAGCCCCCGTACCGTCGAGGGCAGCCCCGCCCGGCCCACGGCGCGCGGCGCGTCCAGCGCGGCCTCCGGCGTCCGCCGCACCTGCTCCAGCGCCCGGTCTATGGCCGCGTGGACCTCCGCGACCAGCGCGCCGGCGTCCACCTCGGGCGTGACGTCCTTCTCGACGGCGAGGGCGGCCCGCTGCGCCTCGGTGAGCGCCTCGCCGCGGGCGTAGGTGAGGAGGCGGTCGAGGCTGCCGGCCATGTGGCGGAGGTGGAAGCCGATGGAGGCCGCCCCGCCGGGCATCTGCCAGAGCTCCTCGGGCGTGAGCGGCAGGGCGAGCCGCTCCACGTCCTCCCGCGCCTGCAGCAGCGCGTGGGCCACCGGCTGAAGGGCGGGGGCGACACCCGGGACGGGGCCGCGGAGCCAGACCTCGGGGAGGGGAGAAGGCATGAGGGGCGGGGTCGGTGGACGGGGAGGATACGCCGGACGGGGAGGATACGCTGGAGGGCGCGGAGTGATCAGCGGGCGTCGGGCGTGGGAGCGCCGGGGAGGTCCGGCCAGCGGCGGTCCGTGAACTCCGCCCACGAGTACCACCGCAGGCCGCGAACCTCGTCCGACGCCGAGAGCACCGCGTGGACGGCGGCCACCCCCTCCGCCGGGACGCCCCGGTGCCGTCCGCCGAAGACGGAGCGCACCAGGCCGCAGTCGCGCTCGACGACGACGAACCACCCCTCGTCCGCCGCGCGGCCGACGACGGCGCAGCACGGGACGCCGCCGACGGCATACCGGACGTACCACCCGAAGTCCTCGGCCCCGGGCGCGTCGCCCGTCTCGTGCCCGGCGGCGCGCAGGCCCTCGATGAGCCACCGCGCGAGGTCGTCGCCGAAGCACTCGGGGTTGACGAAGTACGGCCGCGGCTCGTTCGCGTTGAACCGGTCGCTCTGGAACAGGGCGGCGGTGCGTTCGGCGGCGGGCATCTCCGGCAGGGGTTCGCCCTCGACCGGCGGGCGGCGATCTTCGGCAGGGTAGGGACGAGAAGTACGATACGGATTCACCCGCTTCCGTCAACCCCGTGCGCTCTCCACCCTCCTGGGGCGGAAGACGACGTGCACAGCGGGTTACGGGGCGGGGCCTGGGGGCTACGCGAGCCGCTTCTGGAAGACGACCTGCTCCTTGAGCCGCTCGAACCCCTCCCGCTCGTAGAACCGGTGCGCCCGCTTGCGGACGACGTTCGAGCGCACGCGGAGCTGCGCCATCCCCCGTCCCCGTGCCCACCGCTCGGCCTCCCGCACGAGCGCCTCGCCCACGCCCGCGCCGCGGTGCCGCTCGTCCACCACCAGCCCGCCGATCTCGGCGAACGGGTCGGACTCCAGCCGGGCACCCACGAACACGTGTACCCAGCCCGCGACGGCGTCGCCCACCTCGGCCACGTAGACGGCGTGGAGGTCGGGGTGCGCCGTGAGGAGGCGGAGCCGTGAGGAGGCCTCGTCGGGGGTGGAGGGGTAGCCGAGCTGGCCGGCTAGGGCCGCCAGCGCGTCGAGGTCGCCGGGCTCCGCGCGCCGCACCCGCATGGCGTCACACCACGCCGTGGCGGCGGCCGACGGCGGTGAACGCCTCGACGGCGCGGTCGAGGTGGGCGCGCTCGTGGGCGGCCGAGACCTGCACCCGGATCCGCGCCAGCCCCTTCGGCACGACGGGGTAGGAGAACCCGATGACGTAGATCCCCTCCTCCAGGAGATCGCGCGCCATGTCCTGCGCGCGCTTGGCGTCGTAGAGCATGATCGGCACGATGGGGTGCTCGCCGGGGCGGATCTCGAAGCCGGCCTCGGTCATGCGCCGCCGGAAGTACCGCGTGTTCTCCATCAGCCGCTCGCGGAGGTTCCCCGTGTCCTCCAGCATGTCGAGCACCTTGAGCGAGGCGTAGACGATGGCCGGGGCGACGGAGTTGGAGAAGAGGTACGGCCGCGAGCGCTGCCGCAGCATCCCGACGATCTCCTCGGAGGCCACGGTGAACCCGCCCGAGGCGCCGCCGAGCGCCTTGCCGAGCGTGCTCGTGATGATGTCCACCTTGTCGAGGACGCCGTGGTACTCGGCGGCCCCGCGCCCGGTGGGGCCGAAGAAGCCGGTGGCGTGGCACTCGTCCACGTGCACGAGGGCGTCGTAGCGGCCGGCCAGCTCGGTGATCCTGTCGAGCTTGGCCACGTCGCCGTCCATCGAGAAGACGCCGTCGGTGGTGATGAGGCGGACCTTGGCGTCCTGGCTGTCCTTGAGCGCCTGCTCCAGCGCGTCCATGTCGCCGTGCTCGAAGCGGAAGCGGCGGGCCTTGCACAGCCGCACCCCGTCGATGATGGAGGCGTGGTTGAGGGCGTCGGAGATCACGGCGCACTCCTCGTCGAGGAGCGTCTCGAAGAGGCCGGCGTTGGCGTCGAAGCACGCGGCGTAGAGGATGGCGTCCTCCTTCCCGTGGAAGGCGGCGAGGCGTCGCTCCAGCTCCTTGTGGATCGTCTGCGTCCCGCAGATGAAGCGGACCGAGGCGAGGCCGAACCCGTACTTCTCCAGCCCCTCCTGGGCCGCGGCGATGAGGTCGGGGTGGTTGGCGAGGCCGAGGTAGTTGTTCGCGCAGAAGTTGACGACCTCGCGGACCTGCCCGTCCTCGCGCACGGCGATGTCGGCGTCCTGCTGCGAGGCGATGACGCGCTCCTCCTTGTAGAGGCCGGCGTCGCGGATGTCGGCGAGGATGTCGGCGTAGAGGGCGTTGGCGGTCTCGGACATGGGTGATTTTCTTCGTTAGGCTTCGCTTTCGTGATTGACGTGATGACGTGACTGGCGGCCTCCCTCACGTAATCACGTATTCACGTAATCACGCTGCTCCGCGAGGTGCGCGATCATGTCGTCCACCATCGCGTCGAGGTCGTAGGCGGGCTGCCAGCCCCAGTCGGCGCGGGCGGGGGCGTCGTCGACGGAGGAGGGCCAGGAGGCGGCGATGGCCTGGCGGAAGTCGGGGGCGTAGGTGACCTCGAAGGCGGGGAAGCGGCGGCGGAGGGCCTCCGCCAGCTCCTCGCAGGAGAACGAGAGGGCGCCGACGTTGTAGCTCGTGCGGACGGTGAGCCGCTCGGCCTCGGCGTCCATGAGGTCGAGCGTGGCGCGGATCGCGTCCGGCATGTACATCATCGGGAGCCGCGTCTCGGGTTCGAGGAAGCACGTGAACGGGCGCCCTTCGAGGGCGGCGTAGAAGATCTCGACGGCGTAGTCGGTGGTGCCGCCGCCGGGGGGGGCGCTGTACGAGATGAGGCCGGGGTAGCGGAGGCTCCGCACGTCCACGCCGTGGCGGGCGTGGTAGTACTGGCAGAGCAGCTCGCCGGCCACCTTCGTCACGCCGTAGATCGTCGTCGGCTCGAGGACCGTCCGCTGCGGGGCGTCGTCGGGGGTCGTCGGGCCGAAGACGGCGATGGAGGAGGGCCAGAAGACGCGGAGGCCGTGGGCGCGGGCCGCTTCGAGGACGTGGCGGAGGCCGCCGGTGTTGACCTCCCACGCGAGGTCGGGCTTCCGCTCGCCCGTGGCCGACAGCAGGCTGGCGAGGTGGTAGACCGTGCCTACGTCGTAGCGGGCGACGAGGTCGGCGAGCCGGGCGGCGTCGGTGACGTCGAGGCGCTCGTAGGGGCCGGCGGAGCGCGCGCGCTCCGTGTCGGCCTCGTCGTCCTGGAGGTCGGTGGCGAGGACGGCCTCGGCGCCGTGGCGCGCGCGGAGGGTGCGGACGAGGTCGCTGCCGATCTGGCCGCGGGCGCCGGTCACCAGGGTCGTTCGCATGGAGCGGGCGGGGAAAGGGGAGGGGGACGGCCGCGAACGTAGCGCCGGGCCGGCGAGGGAGCAAGCGAAGCGCCGCCGAAGCCCCGTACGTATGGGGCGGCCCGCCTGCTCCTGAGCAGATCGGGCGCGAAGACGCCGTAGAGGCGGGGCGGGCGGGGGGCACGCTATCTTGACCGCTCCTCTGCCCGACCCCCCGATTCCGCATGGACGAGCTCCTCGAGCGCGTAGACACGCTCGGCCGCTACCTCGACATCGCCGCCCGCCGCGCCCGCCTCGACGCCCTCGAACAGAAGCGCCTCGACCCCGCCTTCTGGAGCGACCCCGACGCCGCGCGCGAGACCGAGAAGGAGATCGCCGCCGAGAAGGACTGGATCGACGCCTACGACCGCCTCGTCCGCCGCCGCGACGACCTCGCCACGCTCGTCGAGCTCCAGGAGGAGGAGGACGACGCCGACCTCGGCGAGGAGATCGAGAAGGAGCGCGCGGCGCTGGAGCGCGAGGTCGAGGCGCTCGAGCTGCGCGGCATGCTCTCCGGCCCCGACGACGCCCGCAACGCCATCCTCACCATCAACGCCGGCGCCGGCGGCACCGAGAGCCAGGACTGGGCCGAGATGCTGCTCCGGATGTACACCCGCTACGCCGAGCAGCACGGCTACGGCGTGGCGCTGCTGGAGCACCAGCCCGGCGAGGCCGCCGGCATCAAGAGCGCCAGCCTCCGCGTCGAGGGCCGCTTCGCCTACGGCTACCTCAAGGCCGAGAGCGGCGTCCACCGCCTCGTCCGCATCTCGCCGTTCGACTCGTCGGGCCGCCGCCACACCTCCTTCGCCAGCGTCTTCGTCTACCCCGAAATCGACGACACCATCGAGGTCGAGGTGAAGCCGGACGAGCTGGAGCTGCAGACGTTCCGCTCGGGCGGCAAGGGCGGCCAGAACGTGAACAAGGTCGAGACCGGCGCCCGCTACATCTGGACGGGCCGGCTCTCGAACGGGGAGGAGGCCCGCGTGGTGGCGGAGTGCACGGAGGAGCGGAGCCAGCTCCAGAACCGCGAGCGGGCGATGCAGATGCTCAAGAGCCGCATCTACGCGCTGGAGCGGGAGATCCAGGAGGCGGCCAAGAACGCGCAGGAGGCCACGAAGAAGAAGATCGAGTGGGGGAGCCAGATCCGCTCCTACGTCTTCCAGCCCTACACCATGGTCAACGACCACCGCACCGAGGTGAAGGTGACCGACGTGCAGGCCGTCATGGACGGGGACCTCGACGCGTTCATCAAGGCGTACCTCCTCCAGGAATCCGGCCGCGCCGCCGGCGAGTGAGCCGATGGCCGAGCGGTTCGACTTCCTCGTCATCGGCAGCGGCGTGGCCGGCCTCTCGTTCGCTCTCCGCGCGGCCGAGCACGGCACCGTCGCCGTCGTCACGAAGAAGGCCTCGGCCGAGTCGAACACGAACTACGCCCAGGGCGGCATCGCGGCGGTCATGGACCCGGCGGACTCCGTCGAGGACCACGTCCGCGACACGCTCGTGGCCGGGGCCGGGCTGTGCGACCCCGAGGTCGTGCGGATCGTCGTGACGGAGGGGCCGGAGCGGGTCCGCGAGCTGATGGCGCTCGGGGCCGCCTTCGACCGCGCGGCCGACGGCGACCTCCACCTCGGCCGCGAGGGCGGCCACTCGGCCAACCGCATCGTCCACGCCGCCGACATGACGGGGCGCGAGGTCGAGCGCGCGCTGCTGGCGGCCGTGCGGGCGCACCCCAACGTCCGCCTCTACGAGTACCACTTCGCCATCGACCTCATCACCGAGCACCACCTCGGGCAGGACGTGGCGGCCCTCGGGCCCGGCGGCATCCACTGCTTCGGCGTCTACGCGCTCGACGAGGAGAAGGGCCGCGTCGAGACGCTGCTCGCGCGGGCGACGCTGCTGGCGGCCGGCGGCGCCGGGCAGGTCTACCTCCACACCACGAACCCCCCCGTCGCCACCGGCGACGGCATCGCGATGTGCTACCGCGCCCGGGCCGCCATCGCGAACATGGAGTTCATCCAGTTCCACCCCACCAGCCTCTACCTCCCGGGCGAAGATCCCTCGCAGGGCTCGGGACAGGCTTTCGGCGGGCGCCGGTTCCTCATCACCGAGGCCGTCCGCGGCGACGGCGGCGTCCTGCGCAACCTCGCCGGCGAGCGGTTCATGCCGGCCTACGACCCCCGCGCCGAGCTCGCCCCCCGCGACGTCGTCGCCCGCGCCATCGACGACCAGATGAAGCGGCACGGCGACCCCCACGTCTGGCTCGACATCAGCCACCGGCCGAAGGACGAGGTCCTCCGCCACTTCCCCAACATCCACGAGACGCTGCTCGCGCACGGGATCGACATGACGGCCGAGCCGATCCCGGTGGTGCCGGCGGCGCACTACACCTGCGGCGGCGTGCGCGTGGACGCCCACGCGCGCACGTCCATCGCCGGGCTGTTCGCCTGCGGCGAGGTGACGTGCACGGGCCTCCACGGCGCCAACCGCCTCGCGTCGAACTCGCTGCTGGAGGCGCTCGTCTTCGCGAACCGCGCCGTCGCGCCGGCCGTGGAATACGCCCGGGAACACGCCTGGGAGGAGGCCGTGCCGGCGTGGGACGCCAGCGGCACCGAGAACGCGAAGGAGTGGGTGCTCGTGCAGCACAACCTCGGCGAGGTCCGCCGCGTCATGAGTGACTACGTCGGGATCGTCCGCTCGGCGCTGCGCCTGGAGCGGGCGGCCCGGCGCATCCGGCTGCTCTACGAGGAGACCGAGGACTTCTACCAGCGCACGCGCGTGAGCACCGAGCTGGGCGAGCTCCGCAACCTCATCGCCGTCGCCCACCTCGTCGTCGCCTGCGCGCGGAGCCGGCGGGAGAGCCGCGGCCTCCACTTCATGACTGACTTCCCCGACACCGACCCCGCGCAGGCGCACGACACGGTGCTCGGGTACGTGACGAGCGATTAGCGATGGGCGACTGGTTACAGCGGGAGTCCGTTGCGTTGACGCCCCCGGAGTCGGCGGGGAACCCGTAGGGGCACGGCGCGCCGTGCCCTTACCGCGCTCTACGCCAACCCATCCGACCCCCGCCGGGGCCTCATCCCAATCGCCGGTCGCCCATCGCCAGTGCCGCCCGAAGCATTCTCGGTGAAGCACCCCCGGAAGCCCTTTTAGGGGTGTTTCAGGGGGATCCTGAGCCCGGTGGGGGCGTCTACCGGATTGCGCGACGCGTGGGCGAGGCCGTATCTTTCGCCGCTCCCCCGGGGAGCGGATGTGAGGCGGGTCCCCCGCCTCTTGTTGTTTGGGCGCGCCCCGCCCGCGACGACGCCTGTTCCCCGAACGGGCGTTTTCCATGTTGACCCCCGCCACCCGGCTCCGCCGCCGCCCCGATGCAGCCCCCGACCGAAAACGTCACCCTCGCCGAGCGCGTCCGCGCCCTGGCCGAGGAGGCCGTCGCCGGCACCGACCTCTACGTCGTCGACGTCGAGGTGCGGGGCCGCACGGGCAGCCGCGTCGTCGAGGTGTACGTCGACGCCGACGCGGGCGCTGGCCTCGACGGGCTCACCGAGGTGAGCAACCGGCTCGGGTTCCTCCTCGACGCCGAGGACCCCGTCCCGGGCCACTACACCCTCAACGTGTCGTCGCCCGACGCCAGCCGCCCGCTCGCCCTCCCGCGCCAGTACCCCAAGCACGTCGGCCGCACGCTCCGCGTGAGCTACCTCGCCGACGCCGCCGACCCCGGCGAGGAGGTCACCGTCACGGGCGCCCTCCGCGCCGCCGACGCCCGCGCCCTCACCCTCGAGCTCCGCGACGGCGGCACCGTCGAGGTCCCGTTCGAGGCCGTGCGCGAGGCCCGCGTCGTCCTCCCCTGGTAGCCGCCCCCGGCGCCCGCCGCCCCCCGCCCGAAACCCCCGCCTCCGATGCAGAGCCAGACCCTCGTCTCCTCCTTCGCCGAGATCGCGCGCGAGAAGGACATCGACCGCGACACGCTCCAGGTCATCATCGAGGACGTCTTCCGCGCCATGATCAAGAAGCGCTACGGCGCCGACGACAACTTCGAGATCATCTTCAACCCCGACCACGGCGACATCCAGATCATCCACGTCCGCGAGGTCGTCGAGGACTACGACCTCGAGGACCCCGTGACCCAGATCGAGGAGAGCGACGCCCTCGCCATCGACGAGGACTACGAGGTCGGGGACGAGGTGGCCGAGGCCGTCCCCATCGACGACTTCGGGCGGCGCGCCGTGCAGACGGCGCTCCAGACGTTCCGCCAGAAGATCCGCGACATCGAGAAGGAGAACGTCTACCGGGAGTACTCCGAGCTCATCGGCGAGATCGTCGTCGGGGAGATCTACCAGACCCGCCGGAAGGAGGTCCTCGTCATCCACAACAAGACCGAGCTGGTGCTCCCGAAGGAGGGCCAGATCTACAAGGACCGCTACCGGAAGGGCGACATGCTCCGGGCCGTCGTCAAGGAGGTCGTCCGCGACGCCGGCACCAGCCCGCAGGTCGTGATCAGCCGGACGGCGCCGGTGTTCATCGAGCGGCTCTTCGAGCTCGAGGTGCCCGAGATCTACGACGGCATCGTCGAGATCAAGGCCGTCGTGCGCGAGCCGGGCGACCGCGCGAAGGTCGCCGTCGTCAGCCACGACGACCGCGTCGACCCCGTCGGCGCCTGCGTCGGCGTGAAGGGCTCCCGGATCCACGCCGTCGTCCGCGAGCTCGGCAACGAGAACATCGACGTGATCCCGTGGACGCCGGACCCCGTCGAGTTCATCAAGCGGGCGCTGGCGCCGGCCAAGCCCATCGCCGTCGAGATCCACGACGAGCTGAACCCCCCGCGCGCCCGCGTCACCGTCCCCGCCGACGAGGTCTCGATGGCCATCGGCCGCGGCGGCCAGAACATCCGCCTCGCCTCGAAGCTCACCGGCTACGAGCTCGACGTCTACCGGAACATCCGCTCCGACGAGGAGGACGTCGACATCGAGGAGTTCGCCGACGCCATCCCCGCCGAGATCATCCAGCGCCTCAAGAACATCGGCTGCGACACGGCCAAGGCCGTCCTCGAGCTCTCCGCCGACGAGCTGGCGCGCCGCGCCGAGCTCGACAAGGAGACGGCGCAGAAGATCATCCTCCTCATGGAGGCCGAGTTCGCCGAGGAGGGCGAGGAGCTCGCGCTCCCCTCCGGCGATACCCTCACCGTCGGCGGCGACGAGGGCGCCCTGGAGGGCGCGCCCTCGGAGGCCGCGCCCGCTGCCGAAGCGCCGGTCGCCATCGACGACGACGAGGCCGCCTCCATCCCCGAGACCCAGCCCGACGCGAAGCCCGACGCCGAGGGCAAGCCCGAGGGCCTCGCCGAGCCCGAGGAGGGCCTGGTCGCCCCCGACGCGGCGGCCCCCGCGCCCGAGGAGCCGGCCGCCGACGAGGAAGCCGCCTCTGAGGAGGAGGCGCGCGCCTCCGCCTGACCCCCGCCACCCCCCGCCCCCCGTATGCCCACCACCACGCGCAAGCCGAAGAAGACGAGCGG
>DATGQT010000030.1:0-18133 GCA_035304085.1 Rubricoccaceae bacterium | reverse complement strand
GACGCCGGCGTCGAGGGCGAGGGCGTGGGGGGCGTTGCCCGGCACCGGCACCCTCCGGCCGTCGAAGCGCGAGGGCACCTGGCGCTCGGCGTGGCTGAGGGTGTAGGCGGCGCCGGCCGAGAGCCGCTCGGTGCGCCAGCGGACGCGGGCGGTCCCCCCGTACGCCTGCCCCTCGACGGCGGCGAGGAAGTCGGCCTGCGCCCGTTCGAGGGGGGGCAGGGAGCCCGTGGAGATGTCGGCGAGGAGGGTGGTGTAGTCCAGTGCGAGCAGGCGCGGCTGCGCCTTGAAGTAGCCCTGCACCTCGACGGTCCAGTGGGGCGAGGGCCACAGGGCCGCCTCGGCGGCGAGGTGGTAGGCGCGCGGCGGGGCGAGCGTGCCGTCGGGGGGGAGCCAGAACAGGACGTAGGGGACGACGGCCGTCGCGCCGGTGCTGCTGAGGAGGTACTCGCCGGTGAACTGGCGGTAGAGCCCGGCGGCGAGGCGGAGGGCGTAGGGGCCGACGGCGCTCGCCGCGCGGTCGTAGCGGAGGGCCAGCCGCGGCTCGGCGTAGACGGTCTGCCGCTCGGGGAAGTAAGTCAGCCGAACGCCCGGCTCGACGGTGACGGCGGGGCCGAGGCCGAAGTGCCCCGCCGCGTGGGCGGCCACGTCCCACGCCCGCGCCTCGTGCGCGAACGCCGCCGTGAGGAAGCCCGTCGACCTGACGGCGCCCTCGGTGTGCTCGACGGCCAGCCCGCCCTCGACGAGGCTGCGCGGGGAGAGGCTGTAGGCGAGCGTCCCCTTCAGCGCCAGCTCGCGGATGGTGTGGTGCCAGTCGGACCCGAAGCCGGCGAGCGTCGGGTAGAGCGCCTCGGCGGCGGCATCGAGGGCGTCGGGCGAGTCCAGCGGCGCCGTCAGCTCGACCCCCCCGCGGTAGTCGTAGCGCGACTCGTGGTAGCCGCCGGTGGCCTGGGCGCTGTACGTGGCGCGGGCGCCGATGAGGCCGTCGAGGCGGGCCTGCCCGGCCCAGTTCGTCCAGTCGTAGTCGTTGCGGGTGAGGAGGAGGTGGGTGGGGGCGAAGGGGGTCTCCGGGCGGTAGGCGGCGAAGGCGCCGCCGAGGCGGTTGCGCGCGCGGTAGCCCGAGACGTGGAGGGTGCGGAAGGGGGAGAGGCGGAGGTGGCCGGCGGCGTGGAGGTCGGAGAAGGCGGCGTCCGGCGTCGAGAGCTGGAACCCGACGCCCTCGAGCACGACGGGGTAGCCGGCCATCCCCGAGAGGAGGAGGGGGTCCGGGGCGTCCCACCCCGCGAGGAGGTCCGAGAGGCCGGGGTCGCGGTAGACGTCCCAGGCGCTCGTGCGTGCGGCCACCATGCCCGCGGCCTCGCGCCCGCCGGGGAGTGCGATCCGGCCCTGGCCGCGCACGTTGAGGCTCACGGCGTCGGCGCTGGCGGCGGCGTTGAAGCCGTCCGGCCCGGCCACGTCGTGCTCGGCGGCGACGACGCCGACGAGGTGGCTCCACGCGGGGCCGAACCCGGCGCGGTGGACGGTGAGGCGGTCGAGGGCGAGGGGGCTGAAGGCGGCGAGGTGGCGGCCGAGGCTGACGGGGTTGCGGACGGGCGCGCCGTCGAGGAGGGTGAGGTACTCGCCGCCGGCGCCGCCCTGGATCTGGAGGTCGGCCAGCGGCTGGAGCGCGGCGACGCCCGGGAGGCCGGCGGCGGCGCGCGCGAGGTCGGCCGTGCGCGAGGGGCGGAGGGCCGACAGCCCGCCCCCGGCGAGCCGCCCCGCGCCGAGGGTGTCCGACGCCGGCCGCTGCCGGAGGCCGTCCACGACGAGCGGCCGGAGGGCGAGGGTCTGCGGGCGCAGCGCCACCACCACCCGCTCGCGCCCGCCTGCGGGCACGGACACGCTGTCGTCGGCGGTCTCGTAGCCGACGTAGCGGACGGCGACGCGGTGGGGGCCCGAGAGGAGCCCGGCGAAGGCGAAGCGTCCCGCCTCGTCGGTCGTCGTGCCGGCCGAGGCGTCGGCGAGGAGGACGTGGGCGTAGGGGAGGGCCTCGCCCGTCGCCGCGTCCACGACGCGCCCGGCGAGGTCGCCCCGCGGCGGCGGCGCCTCGACGGCAACGATGAGGACGTAGGCGCCGGAGGAGGAGCGGACGAAGTCGAGGCCGGAGCCGTCGAGCACGCACGTGAGCAGGGCCTCGGGCGTGAGCCCATTCCCGGCGCAGTAGCTCACCTTCCCCGCGACGAGCTCGGTCGTGTAGACGAGGCTGATCTCGGTGGCCTCGACGAGCCGCTGGAGCGCCTCTGCCAGCGGCACCCCGCGGAGCACGACGGTGTGGCCCCCGGCGGTGGGCTGGGCCTGCCCGCCCGGCGCCAGGGCGAGCGCCGCGAGGGCGAGCCCGAGGAGCGGCCCGAGCCGCCGGCTCGGCCCGGCGGGCCGCGTCGCCTTCTTACCCGTCCGCATCGCCAGGCGTCCTCCCGGATCAGTCCATGCGGAGGCTGAAGCCCCTGCTCGTGCGCCAGAACCGGCAGCCCCGGGCGAGGCAGACGTCGTGGAGGATCTGCTCGGCCGTGGCGCCGTGCGGGTAAAATAGGCTCATGGCGCCTTCCGGCAACGCCCCCTCCACGGCCACCTGGACGGCGAAGCGGCGCTCGACCTCGGCCAGGATGGCCGGGAGCGGCTCGTCCACGGCGGCGAAGCCGCGCGCGCGCCACGCCAGCGCCTGTGCCAGGGGCACCGCCGCCACGCGCGGCGTTACGGCGCCGGGCGTGACGACAGCGCTGGCGCCGGGCTCGGCGAGCACGGCGGCCCCGGCCCCCGCCCGCGCCGCCACCCTGACGCGGCCGGAGGCGAGGGTCACGCGCGTCCCGCCCTCTCCCGGGTGGGCACGCACGTCGAACTCCGTCCCGAGCACCTCCACGCGGGCGTCGGCCGTCTCGACGACGAAGGGCCGGCCGGTGGGGACGACCGCGAAGTACGCTTCGCCTTCGAGCGCCACCGCGCGCGCCGCGGCGGGCACGAGGGGCCACGCCTCGAACCGGCGGGCGTAGCGGAGTCGGGAGCCGCTGTTGAGCGTGGCCGTCGAGCCGTCGGGCAGGCGGACGGCCACCTGCTCGCCCGGCCCGGCCACGGCCGTGACGGGCTGCCGCCACGCCCACGCGCCGGCCGCAGCGGCCAGCACGAACGCGGCGACGGCCGCCCAGCGGGCTACGCCTGGGGGGCGCCCGGCCGTCCCCCGGCGGGCGGGGCGGTCCGGGCGCGGGAGGCGGCGGCCGGGGAGGGCCGGGCGGTCGAGGCGCCGCAGGAGCGCGGCGAGGGCGGCCTCGTCGTCGGGGGCGGCGGGGCGCGGGGGGGCCGCCGTGCCGAGGGCGTCCCAGAGGCGCACGAGCGGCTCGGCCGCGGGGCCGGCGCCCAGCGCCTCGCGCAGCGCGGGCGGCATCGTTGTGGGATCGGGGCGGCTCACGGCAGGGCCGAGGGTTCGAGGGCGTCGAGGCGCCGCTGGAGGCGCTTGAGCGCGCGGACGATGTGGTTGTTCACCGTGCGGGGGGAGAGCCCCATCGCCTCGGCGATCTCCTGGTGGCTGAGGGCGTGGAAGCGGCTGAGCACGAGGGCCTCGCGCTGCTGCGTAGGCAGCTCGTCTATCCAGGCACGCAGGAGGCGGCCGAGGCGGTCGGCGTCGAGCGTGTGGCCCGGGAGGTCGGGGGGAGGCGGGGGTTCGATCTCGGTGTGCTTGCGGGCGTGGAGGCGGGCGTCGCGGAGGTGGCGGAGCGCGCGGTTCAGCGCCATGCGGAAGAGGAGGGCGGCCAGCGACTGCGCGGGGTCGAGCCGGTCGCGCAGCGCCCAGAGCCCCTCGAAGACGTCCTGCACGAGGTCGTGCGCGAGGGCGTCGTCGCGGACGATGGCGAAGACGTAGCGGAGGAGGCCGTCGCGGTGGCGCCGGAACGCCTCGGCAAACGCCGCCCGGTCCGACGCCTTCAGGCGGCGGCAGAGCGAGCCGCTCGGCTCGTCGGACAGCGGCCGGGGGGCGGGGAGGGCGGGTGCCTCCCGTTCGGCGGGCTCCACGCGGGGTGGGGTGGGGCGATGGAGGGTTGGTGGAAGGTCCGCACGAATAGCCCGCTGCGCCCGCGCGATGACCACCAGGCCACGAAAACTGCACCAACGCCCTAGGTGCCCTGTGCGCGGCGGGCGCGGACGAGCGCCTCGTCGAGGCCCCAGAGGGCGAGGCCGAAGGCGGTGAAGGCGACGAGGGAGAGGACCGGCTGCCAGATCACCAGCCCGCCGAAGACGCCGAGGACGCCGCCGAGGTACTTGATGTAGTTGAGCTGCTCGTTCGAGGTCGACTTCAGGATGCGCTCGAGCTGGGCCTCGTCGTAGCCCCGCGCGTTCTCGACGATGAGGGCGCGGACGTCGAAGTTCTCGATGGCCGAGAGGACGGCGCGGGTGGCCCACGCCTCGAGGTCGTCGGCGCGCGCCTCGACCTTCGCCGGGACGGCGTCGAGGGCGGCGTCGAGGCGGTCGAGCAGCGGGGTGACGGCTTGGGGGAGCTCGGCGACGGCGCGGTCGATCCGCCGCTGGAAGTCGTCCTCGGCGAACGTCCGGTAGAGGCGGAGGGCGACGCCGCCGAGGCCCTGCCCGGCCTGCTCCTCGACCTTCCGCGCGGCCAGCGCCGCGATCTCCTTGCGCACGGCCTCCGACCCCAGCACCTCCTGCGCGTACTCGGCGGCGAGCTCCTTCAGCTCGGCCCGGAAGCCGGGGTCCTCGACGACGCTGCGGACGGTGGCGAGGGCGAGGTCGCGGTAGCGCCCGATGACGCCGCTGTCGTGGATCTTCCGCTTGATGATCTCCTCGTTGATGAGCTCCTTGCTGATGGCCTGCGCCAGCCGGAAGATCACGCGCTCGCGCTGGGCGGGGATGAGGCCCTGCGGGATGAGCACGCGCTTCTCGCGCGGCTGGAACAGCATCGTGATGGCGACCCAGTTGGTGAGGAACCCGATGTAGCCGCTCACGGCCGTGATTCGGAGCAGGCCCTCGACGGAGACGGCCTCGCCGAAGAGGGGGACGGTCATGCCGGGGAAGTCCCACACGAACGAGAGCGCGAAGAGGGCGCCGAGCGCCCACGGGATCACCCGGAGGTACGGGATCACCTGCCCGAGCCGCCCGACGAGCCGGGGCGGCTCCTCGGCGGGGGCGACGGCCCGCGGCGCCCGCTCCGGCCAGTACCGCCGCACGTAGCGAACGAGGAGGTACCCGACGTCGCGCGCCCGCGACTTCGTGACTTCCTTCGCGGCCTCGACGGATTCGGCCGGGACGGGGAGGAGGGCGCTCGGTGGCGGGGGGGCCGCCGGCTCGTCGGGGTAGCCGCTGGGAGAGGGCTCGGGCGGCGCGGCCTCCTCCTCGCGCAGCTCCTCGGGGGGCGGCGGTGCGTCCGGCGCGTCCGGGTAGCCGGAGCGCTCCGGCTCCTCCGCCACCGAGGCGCCGCCCACCGGGGCGTCCGCCTCGACGGCCGTCGCGACCTCGGGCGCGGCCTCGGGCACGGCCTCGGGCACGTCCTCGACCACCTCCGGGTCGGGGACGCCGGGGACGGGCACGAAGCGGCGGGGGCCGCTAGGAACGTCGGGGCGGTCGGTCATGCCCGCTCTTACGCGAAGCCGAGGCGTTTGGCTTCGCGCTCCATCCCGGCGATGACGGTGGCGATGTGGGCGTCCATCTCGACGCCGAGCTCCTCGGCCCCCCGCGCGATGTCCTCGCGGCTGACGGCGGCGGCGAACCGCTTGTCCTTCAGCTTCTTCTTCACCGACTTCGGCGTCATCCCCGCGAGCCCCTCGGGGCGGACGTGGGCGACGGCCGTCACGAAGCCGGCCAGCTCGTCCACGGCGAAGAGCGTCTTCGCCATGAGGCTCTCGCGCGGGACGCCCGAGTAGAGCGCGTGGCCGAGGATGGCCTGCCGAATCTCCTCGTCGTACCCGCGCCGGTCCAGCTCGGCCACGCCGACGAACGGGTGCTCCTCGGGCGTGGGGTGGCGCTCGTAGTCCATGTCGTGCAGGAGCCCGGCGATGCGCCAGCGCTCGACCTCCTCGGGCGGGAGGCCGAACTCCTCGGCGTACTGCCGCATGGCGGCCTCGACGGCGTAGGCGTGGCGGCGGAGGCTCTCGCCCTCGGTCCACGCGTGGAAGAGGGCGAGAGCGTCGTCGTATTGCGGATTGCGGATTGCGGATTGCGGAGTGGTCATGGTCGGGGAGGTGGGTAGCGCATCGGGTCGCCCGGTCAATCCGCACTCCGCATTCGCCAATCCGCAATCAGAACAAATCGATCAGGCGCATCTGCTCCAGGTAGCGCGCGGGGTCGTTCTGGAAGTCGGTGAGGAGCTGTTCGAGCGAGGCGGCGGCGGCGTTGGCGTTGTGGTAGAGCGACGGGTCGCGGAGGAGGAGGCCGAGCGAGCCGTCGGGCGAGGTGGCGAGGGCGAGCGTGGAGTCGAGGCTGACGGTGACGCGGTCGAGGCCTTCGAGGCTCGTCTCGAGCTGGCGCAGGCGCGCGTTGAGACTGGCGACGGCGAGGGTGAGGGAGTCGCGGAAGACGGGCGCCTGCCCGCCGAACTCTGCGCTGAACTCGGCGGCGAGGGCCTCGGCCGAGGTGGCCGTGCGCTCGGCCGAGAGCGCGGCGCGTTCGAGCGAGGCCGTGATCCCGCCGAGCTGCTCGCGCTCCTCGAGGAGGAGCCGCGTCGTGGCCGTCGTGAGGAAGCGGAGGTTGGCGAGCGTGGCGTCGAGGTCGTCGCCGGAGCCCTCGACGAGGGCCTCGACGCGGCGGAACGTGTTGACCGCCGAGGTGAGGAGGGTGTCGGCGCGGAGGGCGAGCGGCTCGGCGCGGTCGGTGAGGAGCGAGACGAGGTCGGTGTCCGGCACGGCGCGGAGGGTGTCGCCGTCGACGAGGGGGCGGCCGGCCGTGGCCCCCTCGGGCGGATCGACGCGCACGAAGACGTCGCCGAGCATGGAGAAGCCGCCGACGGAGAACCGGCTCCCGCGCGGGATCTCGACGTCGGGGTCGATGGCGAGCGTGACGTGGACCGCGCGCCCGCCGTCGGCGAGGACGACCTCGCGGACGGTGCCGACCTCGACGCCGCTGAGCTGGACGGCGTTGCCGGGCGTGAGGCCCTGCGCGTCGTCGAACACGACGACGACCTCGTAGCTCTCGTCGAAGATCGGGAGCCCCTGGAGGAACCGGATCCCGACGAAGAGGAGGACGAGGGCGGCGAGGACGACGAGGCCGATCTTGAGTTCTTGGCTCATGGGAGCGGGTGTTCGACGCTGCCGATCTGGTACTCGTTGGCGCGGACGAACGCGCTCAGCTCGGGGTCGGTGGAGGCGTGGAGGTCGGCCACGGAGCCGGTCCAGTGGAGGCGGCCCTCGTGGATGAACGCCACGCGGTCGGCGATGTTGAGGACGGAGTGGATGTCGTGCGTGATGACGACGCCGGTGGCGTTGATCTCGTGGTTGAGCCGGTTGATGAGCTCGTCGATGGTGTTGCTCGTCTCGGGGTCGAGGCCGGAGGTGGGCTCGTCGTAGAGGATGTACTTCGGCTCGACGGCGATGGCGCGGGCGAGGGCGACGCGCTTCTGCATCCCGCCCGAGAGCTCGGCCGGCTTCTTGTGCGCCGCGTCCGGGAGCTCGACCATCTCGAGGCAGGCCATCGCGCGCGCCTCGATCTCCTCCTCCGAGGCGTCGGAGAAGGTGCGGAGGGGGAACTCCACGTTCTGCAGCGCCGACATCGAGTCGAAGAGGGCGCCGCCCTGGAAGAGGACGCCGAACTTGCGGCGGACGCGGCGGAGGTCGGCGTAGGGGAGGTCGGCCAGCCGCTCGCCGTCGACGCGGACCTCGCCGGCGTCCGGCACGAGGAGCCCGATGAAGTGCTTGAGCAGCACGCTCTTCCCCGAGCCCGAGCGCCCGATGATGGCGAGCGTCTCGCCCTCGCGCACCTCCAGCGAGACGTCCCGCAGCACGGGCCGCCCGTCGAAGCTCTTGGAGAGGTGGCGGATCTCGATCAAGGGGGTCTCAAGTCTGAGGTCCGAAGGTCGAAGGTCGATGGACTTCCGACCTTCGGACCTTCGACCTGGGGCGTCAGAGCAACACGACGGCGCAGACGTAGTCGGCGAGGAGGACGAAGACGCAGGAGAGCACGGTGGCCTGCGTCGTCGAGGTGCCCACGCCCTCGGCGCCGCCGCGGGTGTAGTACCCCTTGTAGCAGGAGACCGACGTGATGGTGAACCCGAACACGAGCGACTTGATGAGGCCGAAGACCACGCTGTAGGGGCGGAAGAACGCGCGGGCGCCGGACCAGTACGCCGCCACCGTGATCGCGTCGCTGTTCCAGGCCACGAGGGCGCCGGCCAGCATGCCGACGGAGGCGGCGATGACGTAGAGGACCGGGAACATCAGCACGCCGGCGAGCACGCGCGGTACGATGAGGTAGGAGCGGGAGTTGACGCCCATCGCCTCGAGCGCGTCGATCTGCTCCGTCACGCGCATCGTCCCGAGCTCGGCCGCGATCCGGGCGCCGACGCGGCCGCAGAGCACGAACGCCGTCACGAGCGTGCCCAGCTCGAGGAGCACCGCCTCCTCGGTGAACGTGCCGACGATGGAGGTGGGGAGGGGGAAGGCGGGGTCCTGCCGCTGGTAGAGCGCCTGCACCGCCGACACCCCGCCCGAGAACGCCGTCGCGAGGGCGACGATGGGGATGGAGTCCACGCCGACGCGGACCATCTGCACGCGGAGGTTCTGGAGGTAGAGCTTGAGCTTGAGGTCGCGCGGGAGGTTGAACGCGCGCGCGAGCAGGAGGCTGTACCGGCCGAAGCCCTCGACGAGGCGGGTCGTCTGGCCAACGAGCGGGACGGCGGTGAGGGGCATGGGTGACCGGGAGGTGTCAGGGGGAGAGGCTACCTTGGCGAGGGCGAGAAGATAGCGGCAGGAGTCCGTGGTCCGTGGTCCGCAGTCCGTCGCTCATCACCCGACCGTTTCTTCATGGCTCAGACCGATTTCGAGAACCTGCGGGTCTTCCAGCTGGCGGAGCGGCTGGCCGACGAGGTGTGGGAGGTCGTGCAGCCGTGGGACCCGTTCGCGAAGGGCACGACGGGCCGGCAACTCGTCAGGGCGGCCGATAGCGTGGGGGCCAACATCGCCGAGGGCGCCGGGCGAGGGAGCTTCCAGGACAACCGGCGGATCGTCAAGATCGCGCGCGGTTCTCTCTACGAGGTCAAGTTCCACCTCCGCCGCGCGTACAGACGGAAGCTCCTCATACCCGAGCAGGCCGAGTCCTTGCGCGAAACCGTCTCCGCCCTAGCCCCGATGCTGAACGCTTACCTCCGGTCCATCGGTTCGACACCTCGGGTTGCCGACCACGGACCACGGACCACGGACCACAGACATGCCTAAGCCGAAGACCCGGTTCGTTTGCCAGGACTGCGGCCACGCCTCGCCGCGGTGGTCGGGCCAGTGCGCCGGATGCGGCGCCTGGAACACCCTCGTCGAGGAGGCCGCGCCGACGGCGGTGAAGGCGCCGGTGCTGCGCGCGGCCGGCGGCGGCCGGCTCGCCGGCGCCTACGGCGACGCCCGCCCGCAGCGGCTCCGCGACGTGGCCGTGGGCGAGCGGCCCCGCCTCGTGACCGGCCTCCGCGAGCTCGACCGCGTCATGGGCGGCGGCATCATGCGCGGCTCGCTGACGCTCGTCGCCGGCGACCCCGGCATCGGGAAGAGCACGCTGATGACGGAGCTCGGGCGCCACCTCGGCGAGGGCGAGCACACCCTCCTCTACGTGACGGGCGAGGAGAGCGCGCAGCAGGTGAAGCTCCGCGCCGAGCGCCTCGACATCGACGCCGAGGCCTTCTACCTCTTCCCCGAGACCAACGTCGAGGCCATCGTCGCCGCCGCGCAGGAGGTCCAGCCCGACGTGATGGTGGTGGACTCGATCCAGACCGTCTTCCGGCCCGACCTCACGAGCGCGCCCGGCTCCGTCGCGCAGGTCCGCGAGTCCGCCGCCGCGCTCCTCGACCTCACCAAGCGCCTCCCCGTCTCGACGTTCCTCGTCGGCCACGTCACGAAGGCGGGGAGCATCGCCGGCCCGCGCGTGCTCGAGCACATGGTGGACACCGTCCTCCACTTCGAGGGCGACCGCCACCACGCCTACCGCATCCTCCGCGCCGTCAAGAACCGGTTCGGCGCGGCCAACGAGCTCGGCGTGTTCGAGATGCGGGAGCGGGGGCTCGTCGAGGTCGAGAGCCCGAGCGCGCTCTTCCTCTCCGAGCGCGCCTACGGCCGGAGCGGGAGCGTGGTCGTCGCGACGATGGAGGGGACGCGCCCGCTGCTCGTCGAGGTGCAGGCGCTCGTGGCGCCGGCCTCGTACGGGACGCCCCAGCGCACGGCCACCGGCTTCGACGGGCGCCGCCTCCAGGTGCTCCTCGCCGTGCTCGAACGGCGCGCCGGCCTCCGCCTCGGGCAGCAAGACGTGTTCCTCAACGTCGCCGGCGGCGTGCGCCTCGAGGAGCCGGCCGTGGACCTCGCCGTCGCCCTCGCCGTGGCCTCCTCCCTCCGCGACGTGCCCGCCGACTCGGGGACGGTGGTGGCGGGCGAGCTCGGCCTCGGCGGCGAGGTCCGCGCCGTCGGGCGCGTCGAGCCGCGGCTGGCCGAGGCGCACCAGCTCGGCTTCGAGCGCATGCTCCTCCCGAAGGCGAACCTCAAGAACCTCGAAGCGCCGAAGGGGCTGGAGCTGGTCCCGGCCAGCACGCTGGCCGAGGCGCTCGACCTCGTGCTTTGAGCCGGGAGGCCGCTGCGTTCTTCATTTGGCGTCGGCGTCTCGTCGCCGTTACTTACGGGCAAACGAAACGATCACGCGGGGCACCACACCCGCCAGAACGGGAGAGGCCCGGCACGCCGCCTGAGCGTGCCGGGCCTCGCTGTCGATCGTAAGGCGGTCCGGGGGGACTGCCCCTGCTCACGCGGTGCCTGGAGAGGGGGGACGCTCTTGCGGGTGAACAGGAGCTGCGGGAAGAACCTGTTCGAGCGTCCGAGGCGCGCGGGTGAGCAGTAGAGAAGGATCGATTTTGAGAGGTGCAGCGCGTGAACAGTCCGCTCACCCGTCTGTTCCGACCGCTGGGTGTTGAAAGCGGCCGGAACGGCGTACTTCAGGTTTTCCATTAGGACGGGCCGCAATCGGCCGCTCTCCGTAGTTTCGGGCGAAGCACGCGCCCTCATGCCGCTCCCGCCCCGCCTCCTCGCCGCCGCCCTCGTCCCGCTCGCGCGTGCCCAGCGCGGGCGCCTCGGCGCGTTCGCGGGGCCGGTCGAGCGCGCGGCGCGCCTGCGGCTCTCGCCCGCCGAGGCCGCCGCCGAGGCCGCCGTGGACCGCCTCCGGGCTACCCTCGCGGCCTCGAAGGAGACCCTCCACGTCGAGGACTACGGGGCGGGGACACGCGGGCTGCTCGCGGGGGAGACGAAGCCGGCGGAGCGTCGGGTGGCCGACGTCTACCGCCGCGCCGCCGCGCCGCCCGGGTGGGGCCGCTTCCTGTTCCAACTCGTGCGGGCGCTGAGGCCGCGCCGCGTGCTGGAGCTGGGCACGAGCCTCGGCGTCTCGGCCGCCCACCTCGCCGCCGCCCTCGCGCTCAACGAGGCCGAGGGTGGGCCCGCCGGCCGCCTCGTCACGCTCGAAGGCGACCCCGGCCTCGCCGCGCGCGCCGCCGATGCCCTCGCCGGGTTGGGGCACGCCGGCCGCACCACCGTCGTCGTCGGGCGCTTCGCGGAGACGCTGCCGGACGTGCTCGGCGCGCACGGTCCCTTCGACCTCGTCTTCCTCGACGGCCACCACGAGGAGGCCGCCACGCTGCGCTACTTCGAGACGATCCGGCCGCACCTCGCCCCCGGCGCCTGCGTCGCCTTCGACGACGTCGAGCCCGGGCGGCCGGTGCGGCGGGCGTGGCGCCGCGTCCTCCGAGACGCCCGGCCCGCGGGCGCGGTCGACCTCCTCGGCCTCGGCCTCCTCTTCCTTCCGGACGCCCCGCCCGCGGCCCCCCCGGTGCGTGTCGGGCGTGAGCGCGTCGCCCTCGCACAATAAGGCCCCCGGGCTCCCGTTCCACCCACCGCGCGCATCGCCTCTTCATGACCAGCCTCACGGACGAGCAGCTCGTCGCCGCCTACCTCGACCGGGGCGACGAGCGGGCCTTCACCCAACTCGTCGAGCGCCACCAGGAGCGGATCTTCGGGTACCTCATGGGGATGGTGCGCGACCGCAGCGTCGCCTCCGACCTCTTCCAGGACACGTTCCTCCGCGCCATCCAGGCCATGCACGACCGCCGCGGCTCCTACGAGCAGCAGGGCCGGTGGCTGGCGTGGGTCATGCGGATCGCGCGCAACGCCGCCCTCGACCACCTCCGCAGCCGCAAGAAGTGGCAGGACGTGGCGCCGGGCGACGACGACGAGGGCCCGTCGTTCTGGGACCGCCTCCCCGACGAGGCGCCCGAGGCCGACAGCCTCCTCAACCGCGCCGACCTCTGGCAGGAGGTCGAGGCTGCCATCGAGAAGCTCCCCCCGGAGCAGCGCGAGGTCGTCCTCATGCGGCACCAGTCCGAGCTCACCTTCCGCGAGATCGCCGAGCTCACCGACGTCTCTATCAACACCGCCCTCGGGCGCATGCGCTACGCCCTCATCAACCTCCGGAAGCTCCTCGAGCCGGAGTGGTTCGAGGAGATCACGGAAGATCTTCCGGGCCGACCCACGAAATCGCCTTCCCGCTCCGTTCCCCGGTAGACCGACCCCACCGGGCCCTCCACCACCAGCCCCCGACGCTGCCGCCCCCCTTCGTTACGCTCCCTCCGCCACCGTGAACGCGCTCGACCCCATCCGCCATGCCTACGGCGAAGCCGAAGGCACGCCGCCCGCTACGGGTGAGCCGGGGCACGCCGAGTACCGGCTGCTCCGCTCGACCCGCGACGTGCTCGACGCCCTGCCTCGCGAGCGCCCCGACGCCGCCGTCCTCGACGCCGTGAAGGCGGCGGCGGCGGCCTACGCCCGCCAGCCCCTGCTGGCCGCTTACGGCGAGGCCGCGCCGCCCGCTGCCGACGACCCCCGGCACGCCGAGTACGCGCTGCTCCAGGGCACCCGCGTGGTGCTCGACCGGATGCCGAAGCCGCGCCCCGACCCCCCGGTGCTGGACGCCGTCGAGGCGGCGGCCCGCGAGGCGGCCCTCGCGCCGCTGCGCCACGCCTACGGCGAGGCCGAGGGCACCCCGCCCGCGCCCGGCGAGCCCGGCTACGCCGAGTACGAGCTCCTGCGCTCGACGCGCGCCGCCCTCGACGCGCTCCCCCGCGTGCGCCCCGACGCGTCGGTCCTCGACGCCGTGAAGGCGGCGGCGAAGGCGCGGGCGCTCCGGCCCGTGATGGCGGCCTACGGCGAGGCCGAGGCGCCCGCCGCCGGCGACCTCCAGCACGCCGAGTACGCGCTGCTCCAGAGCACCCGCGAGGTGCTGAGCCGCGCCCCGAAGGCACGTCCCGACGCCGCCGTCGTCGCGGCGATCTCGGCCGCGGCGGCGGGTGCGACGGCGGTGCCGGTCGCCCCGGCACGTCCGGCCGCCCGCCCGCCCGCGCCCGGCGGCCCGCGCCCGGCGGCCGACCGGCCGGCCCGTGGGCGCGTCCTCCCCTTCGGCCGCCTCCCCGCGTGGGTCGGGACGGCCGCGATGCTGGTGATCATCGCCACGGCGGGCATCTGGGGCCTGAACGAGCGGCCTACCCGGACGCCATCGCCTGAGCCCTCGGCGCAGGTTGCGCCAGTGCCCGAAGCGGAGGAGCAGGCTTCTTCGGACCCAGCCGCGCCGCGGTCTCCGGCGCCGGGCGAGGACCTCGTCGCGCAGGCCGCCCCTCCCACCTCCGGGCCGCCGCCCGGGCCGACGGCGGCTGAGGGGAGGGCGCGCGGTGCTGCCCCGCCGCCCCCCGCTGCACCGGCACCGCGGCCACAGGCGCGCGCGCCGCAGGAGTCGGCCGCCGCCCTCGCCGCACGGGCGGCGGAGCCGTCTCTTCACGACACGGCCTCGGCCGGTCGAGGGGCCGACGAGGAGGGCATGCCCGTGGCCGCCTGGGAGGCCGGCGCGGACGTCCGCCTCCTCTCGCTCCGCCTCCAGCAGCTCGCCGAGACGAGCGAGGGGCTCTCGTGGGACGCCCCGCCCATCCCCTTCGGCGCGGCCGGCGCCCTCGCGGGCGAGCGGCTCGAAGGCGTGCAGGCCGTCGGCGCCGGCCCCGCGCACATCGAGGTCCGCATGCGAACGACGCCGGCGGATCGTTCCAACGGGCAGCAGCCCCGCCAGTGATGCCGCCCCGATCCCTCACCCTCCTCCTCGCCCTCCTCCTCACCGCGCCCCTGGCCGCCGCCCAGGCCCAGCCGGCGACGGCCGCCGCCGCCGAGCAGCACGTGCTCGAGATCCGCGACGGGCGGATGCTCCTCGACGGCCGCGTGCTGCCGCCGCAGAACCTCCCCGAGGGGCTCGACCTCCGCGGGATCGAGATGACGTACAACTTCGCCGGGCCGGTCAGCCCCGTGCTCGAGATCGACGGCGTCGTCTACGTGCTGGAGGGGGAGCACTTCAAGCGCCTCTCCGAGACGGACCGCGCCAACGACCGCGTCTTCTTCATCCCCGACGCGCCCCAGGCGGAGCAGGCCGCGGCGGACATGCAGGCCAGCGAGGAGGCGTACCTCCAGCAGCTCTCCGAGCGCGACCACGCGCTCTACGGTCAGATCCAGCGCGAGGTGGACCTCGAGCGGGAGACGCTCCAGCTCGCCGCCCGCATCCGCAGCGCCTCCGACCCCGCCGAACGCGAGCGGCTCATGCGCCGCCTCCACGAGAAGCTCGACGAGGCGTTCGAGCTGAAGCAGGCCATCCGCGCCGAGGAGATCGAGCAGGCCGAGGCCCAGATCGAGGAGCTCCGCCGCCTCCTCCGCGAGCGCGCCTCGCGCAAAGACAGCATCATCGAGCGCCGCGTCGAGGAGCTCACCGGCGGGAAGTAGCCCGCCGCCCCGGACCTCTGGAGATAGCACCGTGCCCGGTCCACCAGCCGGGCTTCGTTCAACCCTCCCACAGGTCCTACCATGTTTCCCTCTCTACGCTACCTGGCCGCCCTCACCCTGGCGGCCTTCGTCGCGTTCCCCCTCTCCGCGCAGGACGACCGCGAACGGGACGGCGACGAAGCCGACGACCGGGACAAGCGCGAGGTCGTCATCGAGCGCGACGGCAACGTCTACCGCTTCCGCGTCCCCGACGACGACGCCCTGCTCCGCCACTGGCGCGACGGCGAGCGCCCCTTCCGCACCGACACCGTCATCGACGGCCGCCGCGTCATCCGCTTCCGCCTCCCCGGCGGGGAGGAGGAGACCTTCGAGTTCGAGGTACCCGACTTCGAATTCAAGGATTTCGACTTCGAGGATGAGGCCTTCCGCCGGCACGTGATGCCGGAGCTCGAACGCTTCCGCGTCGCCCCGCCCGACCTGTTCTTCGAGCACGACGGGGAGCCCTTCGGCCTCCGCCTGCGCGGGCTGACGGACGACCTGCACGGCCTCTCCGACGAGACGCGCCGCGAGATGATGGAGCTGGAGCGCCGCACGCGCGAGCTCGCGTCCGAGGCTCGCCGCGCCGAGGGCCGCGAGCGAGAAGAGGCCGAGCGTGCGCTTGACGAGGCGCTTGAGGAGCTCTTCGAGGTGCGCGGGCGGGTGCGCGAGGAGCGGGCCACGCGCCTGGAGGAGCGGGCGGAGCGCCTCCGTGAGGAAGCCGAGGAGCTCCGGCAATCGCTCCGCGAGCGCGAGCGGGACCGCCGGGCCCTCATCGAGGAGCGGAAGCGCGAGCTGCTCGGCGAGCCCGGCGCGGACTGGTAGCCGCGATCCCCCGGGCACGGGGCCGTAGCGATGCGCCGGATGGGGTATCGCTACGGCCCCGACGCCTGTCGGGGCGGATGCGCCGGCCGGGGGAATTCGTACCTCGCCGTTACGAAGCGCCCCGTTGCGAACGGGGCGGGGATGCGCCCTATCTTGTAACCCGGTGCGTGCCATTCAGTCGAAAGCGCTGAAAACGGGCGTTTACATCACGCCTCGCCATTGTGCAGGGGGAGAGAGGTGAGCGAAGGGGGGCGATATCCATACTCCGGCACGGCGTTTTCGAGGGTCCACCGCCGTCGCACCGCCCAAAGCGGCTCCTGCCCACCCACCCGTCCCGGGCTATGCTCGATTTCGTTGGTACCCGCTCCGCTCTGCTCGTCGTTTGCCTGGCGCCGCTGCTGGCCAACACCGCCTGCGCCGGGAGCCTGGAGGCCGGCCCGGTCGGCTGGGGTGGCGGACGTGAAGGCGCACCCCCCGCGGTGAGCGAGGCCAGCATCGCGCGCGTCTCGTTCACCGCGCGCGCCGACGGGCGCGGCTACGTCGTCCGCCTCCACGCCGACGGCCGCATCGGTGCCTACAGCGTGGACCGGCCCTCGCCGGAGGTCGTCGAGCTCGTCGTCTTCCGCGCGCGCCTCGCGCCGGACCTCCGCCGCGACGAGGCGGCGGGGCCCGTCCGCAGCTACCGCGTCGTCCCGGCCGACGACCGGATCACGTTCACGTTCCAGCTCGCGCCCACCCCCGCGCTCCAGGCCCAGGCGTACCCCGACCGCGACTCCGACGACCTCCTCCTCGCCCTCACGACGGCCCCGGCGCCGTCGGCGCCCGTGGCCCAGGCCGCCACCGGCGGGGGCGGCGGCACCGCGGGGGCGGCCGTGGGGCAGGAGCACTGGCGGCTCGACTGCGTCGTCATCGACGCCGGCCACGGCGGCCACGACGGCGGCGCCACCTACAACGGTGTTCGCGAGAAGGACGTCGCGCTCGGGATCGCCCGCCGCCTCGGGACCCTCATCCAGGACCGCCTCGGCGTCCGCGTCGTCTACACCCGCTCCGACGACCGGTTCATCACGCTCGACGAGCGGGGCCGGATGGCGAACCGCTCCTGCGGCAAGCTCTTCATCTCGATCCACGCCAACGCCGCCGGCAACGAGTCCGCCCACGGCGCCGAGACGTACTTCCTCGCCCCGCACCGGACGGCCAGCGCGCGCGAGGTGATGGAGCGCGAGAACAGCGTGGTCGCCCTCGAGAGCGACCCCGGCCTCTACGCTGACTTCGACGCCGAGGGCGGCATCATGCGTGCGCTCGCCTTCAGCGCGTACCAGCAGGAGAGCCAGACGCTCGCGGCGCTGATCCAGGAGGAGCTCGGCGGCGCGGCCGGCCGCACGAGCCGAGGGGTCAAGCAGGCCGGCTTCCTCGTCCTCTGGCGCGCCTCGATGCCGGCCGTCCTCGTCGAGACCGGGTTCGTCTCCAACGACGACGAGGCCCGCTACCTCGCCAGCGCCGCGGGGCAGGAAGCCATCGCCGGGGCCATCTACCGCGCCGTGCGCGCGTACAAGGAGCGCTACGAGCGCGACCTCCGGCTCTCCATCCGCAACTGACCCCGGTCCTTTTCCGCGCGCGCCCGCCGGCGCGCGGAACGCGGCGCGCCCCGTAGCTTCGGGGCGCGCCGCAACCGTTCGAGCGTATGCATGCGGGCGTGCAAGCCTGCTCCCCTTCTTTCCCCGCCATGACCGACCCCCTCGCTGCCGCCCTCCGCACCATCCCCGACTTCCCGCAGTCGGGCATCTCGTTCAAAGACATCACGCCCGTCCTCGCCGACCCGGCCCTCTTCCTCGCGGCCGTCGAGCGGCTGAAAGCGCCCTTCTCCGGGGCCGACGTCACGCACGTCGTCGGGATCGAGTCGCGGGGGTTCTGGTTCGGGGCGGCGCTGGCGGAGCGGCTCGGCGCCGGGTTCGTCCCCGCCCGGAAGCCGGGGAAGCTCCCCGCCGCCACGCTCCGCGAGGAGTACGCGCTCGAGTACGGCACCGACGCGCTCGAAGTCCACGCCGACGCCCTCCACGCCGGCGCCCGCGTGCTCGTCCACGACGACGTGATCGCGACGGGGGGGACGGCGGCGGCGGCGGCCCGCCTCGTCCGGCGTACGGGCGCCGAGGTCGTCGGATTCTCGTTCTTCGTCGAACTGGCGTTCCTCAGCGGGCGCTCGCGGCTGCCCGAGGGCATCCCTTTCCGCGCTGTGCTGCGGGTGGACTGAGGTCCGTGGTCCGTGGTCCGTG
>DATGQT010000029.1:0-3701 GCA_035304085.1 Rubricoccaceae bacterium | reverse complement strand
GGCGCCTACTCGGTCATCGAGCTCAAGATGATCGAGGACATCCTCTCGGACAACGCCGCCGACCGCCGCCGCCTCTTCGAGGAGGCCGCCGGCGTCACGAAGTACAAGCTCCGCCGCCGCCAGGCCCTCCAGAAGCTCGAGCAGACGCAGGCCGACCTCGCCCGGCTCACCGACCTCGTCGAGGAGATCGAGCGGAACGTGCGGAGCCTCCAGCGGCAGGCGCAGAAGGCCGCGCGCCACCAGCGCCTCAAGGAGCGGCTGACGGCGCTCGAGCTCGCCCTCGCCGCGTGGGACTACGAGCAGCTCGCCGACGAGCACCGCCGCCTCGACCGCGAGACGCGAGGGCTCCGCGCCGAGGTCGAGGGCCTCACCACGCGCGTGGACCAGGCCGAGGCCGCCCTCGAGGCGCAGCGGACGACGCTCGTCGCCCGCGAGCAGGCGCTCGCCGAGCACCAGCGCGCCTTCAACGCCCACGTCGAGGCCCTCAGCCGGCTGGAGGCCGAGGTCCGCGTCGGCGCCGAGCGCCGCGCCGCCGACCGCCGTGCGCTCGACCGCCTCGAGCGCGAGGCCGAGGCCGACGCCCTCCGCCGCGACGAGCTCGCCCGCGAGGACGCCGCCGCCGCCGCCCGCCTCAGCGACGCCGATGAGGCCGTGGCCGCCGCGGAGGCCGCCGAACGGGAGGCCGCCGCCCGCGCCGCCGCCGCCGTCGCCGAGGCCGAGTCCGCCCGCGCCGCCGCCGCCGCCGCCCGCCGCGACGCCGCTGAGCGGGAGAGAGCCGCCGCCGACACCCGCGCCGCCCTCGACCGCCTCCTCGACCGCCGCGCCCTCCGCCAGGAGGAACAGGCCCGCCTCGAAGCCGAGCTGTCCGCCCTCACAGGGCGCGCACGCGAGGCCGCCGAGGCCGAGGCCGAGGCCGCCGCGCGGCAGGCCGCCGCCGAGGCGGCCTTCGAGGAGGCCCGCGCCGCCCGCGACGCCGCCCGCGCCGAGCACACCCGCCGCCGCGAGGCCCTCGACGCCGCCGAGGCCGCCGTCCGCGACGCCCGCCTCGCCCGCGACACCGCCCGCGCCGAGCGCGACCTCCTCCAGGCGCTCGTCGCCGAGGGCGAGGGGGTCTCGTCCGCCGTCGCCTTCCTCGCCGAGCACGAGGACTGGCCGGCCTCCGGGCAGGCCGTCACCGTGGCCGACCTCGTCGCCGCGCCCGAGCGCGACGCCCTCGCCATCGAGACGGCGCTGGGCGAGTGGGCCGGCTGCCTCGTCGTCGAGACGGAGCAGGAGGCGCAGGAGGGGATCGCACGGCTGCGCGTGGCCGAGGCCGGCCGCGCCACGTTCGTCGTCCTCGAGAAGCTCCCGGCGCGCACGCACACCGAGCGCTCGCCGACGCCGCCCGGCACCACCCCCGCCCTCACCGTGGCGCGCGTGCCGGAGCCCCGCTACCAGCCGCTCCTCCGCCTCCTCCTCCAGAACGTCTACCTCGTGGACACGCTCGGCGAGGCGCGCGACCTCCGCGACCGGTACCCCGTCGCCCGGTTCGTCACCAGGGGGGGCGAGTGGACGAGCGCGACGGGCGTCGTCTCCGGCGGCGGCGGGAAAGGGCAGGCCCCCACCGCCCGCCTCGGCCGCCAGGAAAGGGAGGAGCGCGTGCGCGCGGCGCTGGAGGCCGCCGAGGCGCGGCTGACGGAGGCCGAGGCCGCCGCCGAGGCCGCCCGCGCCGCCTTCGACGCCACCGACGTCGCCGCCGCCGAGGCGGCCTCCGAGGAGGCCCGCGCCGCCCGCGACGCCGCCCGCGACGCCGCCGCCCGCGCCCGCGCCGGGCTCGAGGCCGCCGAGGCCCAGCGCCCCCGCCTCGCCGAGCGCCTGGAAGCCCTCCGCGCCGCGTGGGACGACGAGCCCGAGCCGCACGACCTCCAGGCCGCCGCCGACGCCGAGGCCGCCGGGGCCCGCGACGCCACCGCCCGCCGCGACGCCGCCGAAGCCGACGCCGAGGCCGCCGACGCCCGCCGGCGCGCCACCGAGGACGCCTACACCGAGGCCCGCCTCGCCCTCGTCCACGCCCGGAACGCCGCCGACGCCCTCCGCCGCGACCGCGAGCGGATCGCCCGCGGGCTGGAGGAGCTCGAGCGCCGCGCCGCCGCCCGCGCCGAGGAGGCCGAGCGGCTCACGGCCGCCCTCGCCGGCGCCGACGACGCCGAGCACGACCTCGCCGCCCGCCTCGACGCCGAGCGCGCCGGCACCGACGCCCTCCAGCGCGCCGTCGCCGAGGCCGAGGGGCACCTCCTCCAGGCCCGCGCCCTCATCGCCGACACCGAGAAGCTCGTCCGCGGCCTCCGCCACGAGCGCGACGAGGCCCTCCGCCGACAGAACAGCACCGACCTCCGCCTCACCGAGATCATCACGCGCCAGGACGCCATCGCCGAGCGCCTCGAGGAGGACCACGGCGTGACCGTCGACGAGGCCGCCGCCCGCCTCCCCGACGCCGCCGGCGACGACGGCCGCTTCGACCCCGAGGCGGCACGGTCCGAGATCCCCCGCCTCCGAGAGGGCCTCCGCGACCTCGGCGCCGTCAACGAGCTCGCCCTCGAGAGCTACGAGGAGGAGAAGGCGCGGCTCGACTTCCTCGGCGCGCAGCAGGCCGACCTCCAGCAGGCCGAGCGCACCCTCCTCGACACCATCGACGAGATCAACGCCACGGCCGCCGCCCGCTTCAACGAGACGTTCGAGGCCGTCCGCCTGGCGTTCCAGCGCCTCTTCGCCGACCTCTTCGGCGGCGACGCCCAGGCCGCGCTCACGCTCGGCGGCGACGACCCGCTCGAGGACCCCATCGAGATCTTCGCCCGCCCGCGCGGGAAGAAGCCGAGCGTGATCGACCAGCTCTCCGGCGGCGAGAAGACGCTGACGGCCATCGCGCTCCTGTTCGCGATCTACCTCGTCAAGCCCTCCCCGTTCTGCATCCTCGACGAGGTCGACGCCCCCCTCGACGACGCCAACATCGGCCGGTTCATGCACCTCATCCGGTCGTTCTCCGGCTCGACGCAGTTCATCCTCGTCACGCACAACAAGCTGACGATGGAGGCGGCCGACCGGATGTACGGGGTGACGATGCCGGAGCCCGGCGTGAGCCGGCTCGTCGGCGTGCGGTTCGAGGAGGTCGCGCCCGAGGCGCCGGTGGAGGCGACGCCCGCGGCGGCGGGATGACGCGCGGGGGCGCGAGCCCACAGGCCCGCGCCCCCGCAGTCCGGTCCATAAGCCGACCTCCGTCAGCGGAGGAGCACCACGCGGCGGGCCTCCGCCTCGCGGCCCGCCTCGAGGCGGACGGCGTAGACGCCGGCGGGGAGGGCGTCCGCGTCGAAGCGGAGGGCGTGCGCGCCGGCCGCGAACGGCTGCCCCTCGGCCAGCGTCGCCACGAGCCGGCCCGTCACGTCGTAGACGCGGAGGGTGACCGCCCGCGCCGCGTCGAGCGTGAACGGCACCGTGACGGTGCCCCGCGCCGGGTTCGGGAAGGGCACCCCGAGGAGGGAGCGCGTCGGCTCGGCCGGGGGCGGCTCGTTGGCGACGAGGTTCGTGACGGTGAACACGAACGGGAGCGACCACTCGCTCTCCTCACCCCCCCCCGCCAGCGAACGCACCCGCCAGTACAGCCGCGACCCCGCCGCCGCCGTGAACTCCACCCGCGGGTCCGCCACCTCGAACGAGTACGCCACCTC
>DATGQT010000028.1:0-50962 GCA_035304085.1 Rubricoccaceae bacterium | reverse complement strand
GGTCGCGGTAGTCCGTGATCGCGAAGTCCCGCGTGGCCGACTCGTCGAGCTGGAAGAAGGCGATGCGGCGGCCGTCGGGGCTCCAGCGGAACCCGTCGCGGAGGCCGAACTCCTCCTCGTAGACCCAGTCGAACGTGCCGTTGATGATGCCGCCCTCGGAGCCGGAGTCCGTCAGCTGCCGCTCGGCGCCCGTCGCGAGGTCCACCACGAAGAGGTCGCGGTCGCGGACGAAGGCGACCTGCGTCGCGTCCGGGTTGAACTTGGCGAACATCTGGAAGCCGGCGTCGCGGTCGGAGACGGGCGTGATCGTGCCGGCCTCGACGTCGAAGACGTAGTAATACCCCTTCGTGTTGAGGCGCCAGACGCGCTCGGAGTCGGTGTAGAGGAGGACGCGGGAGCCGTCGCGGCTGTACTGGTAGTCCTCGATCTCGATGAGGCCGCCGCCGGCGTCGGGCTTCTCCAGGCCCGCCCCGTCGATGAGCGTGCGCCGCTCGTCGGTCTCGAGGTTCCACTCGACGAGGCTCGTCGCGCCGGTCTCGTCGTCGGCCTCGACGTAGAGGAGGACGGGCCCCTCCTCGGCCCAGTTGCCGCCGCGGAAGTAGCTGCTCGAGAACTCCTGCGAGGCGAAGAGCTTCTCGAGCGTGAGGCGCGGGCGCACCTGCGCCGAGGCCGGGAGCACCAGCCACAGCGCGAAGAGGGCGGGGAGCAGGGGGCGTAGGGAGCGATGCATGGGAGTGCGGGGCTGCTTGGGGAGGGCCTGAACGGCGGGGGGTGCTAAAAAGTACGCACCGGCCGTGGACTTCGGGCAGTCCTCTTCCGCCCCCCCGGCGCCCGTGACGACCCGCCCCCTCCGCGCTCGGCTTCCGCGAGACGGTCCGCGTCGTCCAGTTCCTCAAGCGGCTCGACGGCTGAGCGGCCACCAAGCCGGAGACCAGGAACGACGGAGCCGGTGGGCGCAACGCACGCCCACCGGCTCCTCGCTTTCGCGATCCGTCCCCGCAGCCCTACCGCATCAGGAAGGCGCGGATGGGCTCCCCGACACGGGTGCCCTCCGCCTGCGGCTCCTGCCCCTCCGGCTGCTCGGGGTACTTCAGCGCCTCCGTCGTCCGCATCACGTCGGCGCGGACGCGCTCCATCAGCGCCGAGAGCGGCTCGTCGGGGTCGGCCGTCTTGAGCGCGTTGACGAGGTAGTACGTGAAGATCCCCCCGCTCTCGCCGTTCTCGCTCATCCCGCTGGCCTCGATGGAGTACTGGTCCGATCGGGCGGCGGCGAGGAGGACGTGCCCCGCCGGGCCGGCCGCGTCGTCGGCCTCGGCGATGAGCTGGTCCGGGACCTGCGCGTGCTCGCGGATGCCCGGCGCCTCGACGTCGAGGTAGCGGATGGCGTGGAGCTGCTCCTCGCCGTCGCGGGTGCCGGTGCCGGAGTGGCAGTTGTCGAGGATGAGGAGGCGGTGGCCGGCGGCGAGGTTGTCGGCGAGGCCGCCGAGCTCCTCGTCGATGAGGAAGCCGAAGTTGCCGCCGGTGCCCCAGAGCACGAGCGCCTCGTCGGCCTTGTCCTCCTCGTCGGAGGCGTCGTAGCCGGCGTAGCCGTCGGGGATCTGGGTGCCGTGGCCGGAATAGTAGAAGACCGCCGAGCCCGAGGGGCCGGCCTGGCCGAGGTGGCGGCGGAACGCCTCGATGACGTGGTCCCGCGTCGCGTCGGCGTTCGTGAGCACGACGATGTTCTCCGGGCGGAACCCGTACCGCTCGATGAGCACCTGCCGCACCTTCATCACGTCGTTGACGGTCCCGTTGAGGTCGGCGTCGATGGCGGGGTAGTCGTTGACGCCGACGAGGAGGGCGTAGCGCTCGGAGGGGTCGCCCCCGCCGGGGTAGGCGGCGGCGTAGTCCATCGGCGGGCGGGCGTCGAGGCGGGCCTGGAACGTCCACGGGCCGCTCCGCTTGTTCCCGTCGGGCTCGACGACGACGACGCCGAAGTGGTACGTGCCCATCTGGGGCGCGTAGAAGTCCATGCTGGCGGCCTGCCCGTCGGCCGAGACCTCCATGTTGGGGTACTCCGGGTTGAGGCCGGGCCCGTCGAGGACGACGACGCCGGGGATGAAGTCGAGGGAGCGGGCGGAGAACGTGACGCGCTCGTTCGCCTGCGCCTCGTAGGCGTAGACCTCGTAGTGGAGGCGGGCGCCCTGGTCGTCGATGAACGGGTGGCTCGTGGTGACCTGGCCGAAGACGACGTCGCCGGCGTCGAGCGTATGGGCCGCCGCGGCGCCGGCGGCCTGCGTCGCCGCGGGCTGGGCCGCCGCGGGCAGCGCGAGGAGCGCGGCCAGGAGGAGGAAGGGGGAGGTACGCATGGGGTTCGCGGTTGCGGTGGGGAAGGGACTACGTGGAGCCCGTGACGGCGTGGAGCGTGATCGGGCGCGCGGGAGCCCTCACGCAGCCACGCGTCACGCGATCACTCCTCGACGTGGAGGACGACCTCGGTCGTGGTAGCCATGCGGGGGGGGGCGCCGAGGGTGCCCGAGCGTGTGGCCTCCTCCATCTCCGCCGGGTCCAGGTAGACGTCCTCGAAGAGGTCGTCGAGGAGGCCGCGCTCGCCGCGCGTCACCTGCGGCCCCTGGATGAGGAGCGTGAGGTCGAGCGGGGCGTCGGTGGCGAACACCTTGAGGACGTCCGGCCCGGCCGGCGCGCTGGCGACGTAGCAGTTCGGGAGGAGGAACGACGCGCCGGGGGCGAGGGCGTTGTCGGTGGCCCCCGGGAGCGGGTAGAGCTGCGTCATCTCGCCGTCGGGGCGGATGCTGACGACGGTGAAGTAGGCCTCGTGCACGCCCGTGTTGGTCACGCGGAGGGCGTAGTGCTCGCCGACGGTGAAGGCGTTGGGCGGGCGCGCGGCGTCGCGGGCGGCGGCCCCCCGCGCGACGGCGGCCTCGTCGGCCGAGCACGTGACGCGGCTGCCGCGCGTGACCACGTTGAACTGGGCCGGGAGCACCTCGACGTGGAGGCGGAGGTCGGGGTCGTCGAGGGCGAGGCGCTGGAGGTAGCGGGCGCGGGCGTAGGCGCCGAGGCGCTCGGCGGCGGCGCGGGCGCCGGCCTCGCCGCCGGGGAGCCGGTGGAGCACGGCGCCGTCGGCCACCTGCACGAGCGCCAGCCCGCCCCCCTCGGCCCGCACCTCGACGCGGTCGGCCGGCGCACCCGCGGCGTCCACCACCGTGAGGATGCCGACGCCACCGAGGGCGCTGCGCAGCGCGGCGGCCTCGGCCACGCCGTCGGCGATGGAGACGGGCACGCGGACGTCGCCGAGCGCCTGGCGCGTGACGAAGCCCCACGTGTCGGCGAGGGCGCCGTCGTAGGCGGCGTCGAGCGTGACGGCGGCGTCGTAGGCGGCCGTGTACGTGACGGCGCCCTCGGCCAGCGGCGCCCCCTCCGGCCGGCCGGTCCCGGCGGGGAAGAAGGCGACGCGCGAGCCCTCCGTGAGCCCCTGGAGCAGCCCGCTCCCGACGTAGACCTCGCGCGTGGCCGGGTCGTAGCCCGTCACGGTGACGTAGGGCTGCTGGACGACGGCGCGCCCGCTGAAGACCTCGGTGTCGAGGTCGCCCTCGGCCTGGGGCGTCTGCTGGTTCAGCCCGGCGGCGGTGAACTCGGCCGCCATCCGCTCGAAGAGGCGGCGGTACGTCTCCCCCTCGCCGAGCTGCGAGAGCGTGACCGAGAGGGCGTACGAGAGCGGGCCGACGGCCATGCGCGGCTGCCGGTTCGGCTGGTACATCTCGTGGTCGAGCTCGTCGTGCGCGGCGGCGGCGAAGAAGATGTAGGGCGCGAGCGCCTCGTCGCCGTCGCCGCGGGTGCCGGCGGCGGGGGCGTCGAGGGCGGCCACGCCGGCCTCGGCGCCGCCGCGCGTGCCGGCCGCGCCGGGGCCGGGCGGCCCGATGGGCGGCCCGCCCGTGCGCGTGGGCATCTCGCCGCGCGTGGCCGAGCCGGAGTGGCACGCGTCGAACGACACGACGACCTCGCCGCCGGGGTAGACGCGCCGCCGGAGGTCGGCCACGACGGCGCCGAGTTCGTCGTCGGTGACGTGGCGCTCGCCGTGGTACCCGTCACCGGGCTCGCGGGGGGCGTCGTAGGGGACGAGCACCTCGTCGTAGCCGTCGGGCTCGTCGCCGGAGGCGTCGGTGACCTGGTGGCCGTGGCCGGAGTAGTGGATGAAGATGAGGTCGCCCGGCCGCGCCGCCTGCGCGAGGCGGTCGAGCGCGGCGAGCATCCCGTCGCGCGTGGCCTCGCCGTCGTAGAGCGTCTCGACCTCGAAGCCCTGCCGGCGGAGGGCCGGGACGACGAGGGAGTCGGCGTCGTTGATGGGGCCGGAGAGGCGGGCGTAGGAGAGGCGGCCGGGGACGCGCGCCTGCGGGTAGTCCGCGATGGCGATGACGAGGGCGCGCCGGGCGGGCGTGCCGTTCTGCGCGAGGGCGGGGGGAGCGGCGGCGAGGGCGCCGAGCAACACGAGGGCGCCGAGGCGCGCGGCGGGCGCGAAGGACGGGACGCGAGGCATAAAGGGAACTGCGGTGGAGCGGGACGTCGCGGAGCGGGAGCGCGGACGAGTCGGGGCCTTAACGGCCCGTCGTCCACTTCAGTATGAACGCGGCACGTACGCCCCTCCCCGTCGGCTTTTCGGGAAGTGACCCGGCGCTGCGCCTCGATGCCGCCCGCCGCGGTCCGCGACGGCCCGCGCGGCGACGCAGTATCGCCGTCGAACACCGAACGCACAATCCCCCACTCGGAGGAAATTACCGCGCGCCGTCTGGCCCGCGATGGCCGAAGCGAACGCATGAGCACGCTCGGAGCATCGCCGGGAAGGGCCACCGGGCGGGCGGCTCGCCCGTTCGGACGCCGGACCTTATGTTCCGGCATGGCCCCCCGTCTCCTCCCGCTCGCCCTCCTCGTCGCCGTGGTCCCGGCCGCCGCGCAGGTCGCCCCCCTCGCGCCGCGCGACGACGGCGCGGAGGACCCCTCGTTCATCACGTTCCGCGGCCGGCTCATCGAGGCGCTGGCCGCGCGCGACACCGCCGCCGTCCTCGGCGCCTTCGCCCCGGACGCGACGGTCTCCTTCGGCGCCGAGCCGCCCGGCCCCGAGGGCGTCCGCGCCGTCTGGCTCAGCGGCCCCCGCTACGACGGCCTCACGCTCTGGCAGACCCTCGCCCGCGTCGTCGGCATGGGGAGCGTGTGGGGGCCGGAGGGCGTGGTCACGGCGCCCTACACCTACGACGGCCCGCCCGGCGACCTCGACGCGTTCACGCACGGCGCCATCGTGGGCGAGAACGTGACCGTCCGCGCGGCGCCTTCGCCCTCGGCCGAGGCCATCGCGCGCCTGACCTACGTCGTCGTGCCCGTCGTGGAGTGGGGGTACAGCGAGGACCCCGGGGCGCGGCTGTGGCACCGCGTGCGGCTGGCGGACGGGCGGGAGGGGTACGTGGCGGGCGAGTACCTCTGGAGCCCGCTCGGCTTCCGCGCCGGCTTCGAGAAGCGCGACGGCCGCTGGCAGATCGTCTTCTTCGTCGCAGGCGACTGAGGGATGGAGGGTGGAAAGGGTGGGGAGGGTGGAGGGGGTGGAAGGAGAGCATGATACCCCTTCTCCGACCATGCGCCCGAGCCAGTTCGATAGCACGACCCACCCCGGTGGCCGCGGCGGCGCGAACGCCGTCGCCCCTGCTGGCGTAGCACGAGCCATGAACGCGACCTCCCCCCCTCCCTCCCGCTTCGCCGGCGGCCTCGCCGCCGCCGGGCGGGCCGTGTGGCGGCTGCCCCGGCTGGGGCTCATAGGGCTCGTCCGGCTCTACCAGCTCGCCCTCTCCCCCGTCCTCCCCCCCTCGTGCCGGTACACGCCGACGTGCTCGCAGTACGCCGTGCAGGCGCTCCAGAAGTACGGCGCCGTGCGGGGGACGGTGCTGGCGGTTTGGCGCGTGCTCCGCTGCCACCCGTGGGGCGGCCACGGCTACGACCCCCCGCGCTGGTTCGGCGAGCCCCGCCCGGAGCCGCACGTGCACGAGGAGCCGCACCCGACGGCGTCTAGCTCCGCGCCCTGAGCAGGGCGAGCACGGCGGCCTCCTCGGGCGCCATGAAGGCCGGCGTGTTGCCGGCGTGGCGGCGCCTCATGTGCTCGAGGAGCGTGCCCTCGCGGTAGGCGTCGAGGATGCCGGGGTGGACGTAGTACTTCCGGCACACGGCGACGGTGTTGCCGAGGCCGGCGGCGACCTCACGGATCGCCTGCACGACGGCCCGCTCGCACGCCCGCTCGTCCTCGGCCTCGCCGCAGGCGCGCAGCGCCTTCGCCGCGAGGACCGTCCCGCCCCACGTCCGGAAGTCCTTGGCCGAGAAGTCCTCCCCCGTCGTCTCGCGGAGGTACGCGTTGACGTCGCCGGAGCCGATGGCGCTCTTCCCCTCCCCGGCGTAGTACTGGAAGAGGGTGTGGCCGGGGATGTCGCGGCAGGCGCGGACGAGGCGGGCCAGCCTCCGGTCCTTCAGCGCCACCGCGTGCTCCTTCCCGCTCTTGCCGACGAAGGAGAACCGCACCTCCGCGCCGTCGAAGGCGACGTGGCGGTCGCGGAGCGTGGTGAGGCCGTAGGAGGCGTTGTCCTCGGCGTACTCCGGGTTGCCGATGCGGATGAGCGTCTCGTCGAGGAGGCGGACGGCCAGGGCGACGACGCGGGCGCGGTCGAGGCCGGGGCGGCCGAGGTCCTCCTCGACGCGGGCGCGGAGGCCGGGGAGCGCCTCGCCGAAGGGGACCATCCGGTCGTACTTCAGCCGGTTCCGGTGCGCGGCCCAGTCGGGGTGGTAGCGGTACTGCTTGCGGCCCCGCTCGTCGCGGCCGGTGGCCTGGAGGTGGCCGCGGGGGTCGGGGCAGATCCACACGTCCTCCCACGCCGGCGGGAGGACGAGCGCCTCGATCCGCGCGCGCTCCGCGCCCGAGACGGGGCCGCCGTCGGGGGCGAGGTATTCGAAGCCCCGGCCGCGGCGGACGCGCCGGAGGCCGGGGGCGGCGTCGGAGACGTAGACGAGTCCGGCCTCGCGGGCGGACTGCTCGGGGGCGGTCACGAACGTCGGCTAGCGGCTCACCAGTTTGTTGAAGGTACTCCGCCGCCCGTCGCTCGTCGTCTCCTCGATGAGGAGGGCGAGGTCGTCGGCCTCGAACTGCCGGAACCACTCGTCCCAGGAGATGGGGTCGAGGCCCTCGGCGTCGGCGTGGGGGAGGTCGGGGAAGGCGAGGCGGATCACCCGGGTGTCGCCTCCTGGGATGGCGCGGACGGCCATCGGCCGGCCGCTGCGGACCTCGGCCCAACGCCGGATCTCGTCGTGGTCCGTCGTCGCTTTTCCTTTGCTGCTCATGACGAAGGGGGTTGGATGGGGGGACGGTCGGCGGGTTGTAGGCGGGGGGCAACGGCGAGTTGCTAGGGGATTCACCTAAACGCAGGGCACTCCGGCGGGGCCACGGCGTTGGGGCGTGGGTAGCTTTCCGGCCGTCCCCCGCCCCCGCCCATGCCCCTCCCCGAGAAGCTCCAGCGGTTCGTGGACGAGGCGGCGCCCCTCGACCGCCTCACCCGCTCCATGCTCCTCCTCGACTACGCCGAGGCGCTCGGGGACTACCCCGAGGCGAAGATGGACGAGGCCCACCGCGTCCGCGGCTGCACCTCCCTCGTCTACCTCGACGCCGGCTACGACGCCGCGGCGAACGCCATGCGCTACCGCGGCTACGCCGACGCCCAGATCGTCCGGGGGATGGTGGCCGTCCTCGTCAACGGCCTCACGGGGGAGCCGCCCGAGGCCGTCCTCGCCGTGGACCCCGCGTTCATCCGCGCCTCCGGCCTCGGCGAGAGCCTCTCGCCCACCCGCCAGGGCGGCCTCGCCAACATCCTCGCCCGGATGCAGGCCGAGGCGCGGTCCGCCCTCGAACGCGCCAACTAGCCCGTACGTGCCCGACTTCCTCCTCTACGACTCCCTCACCCGGCAGACCCGCCCGCTCGTTCCCTCGGAGCGGACCGCCGACGGCACGCCCGTCCTCCGGTTCTACTCGTGCGGGCCGACGGTCTACTCCTACGCCCACATCGGCAACTTCCGCACGTTCCTCACGGCCGACCTCGTCGTGCGGGTGGCCGAGGCGCTGGGGTGGGCCGTCCGCTACGTCTCCAACGTCACCGACGTCGGCCACCTGACGGAGGACGACGTGGCCGACGCCGCGGGCGAGGACCGCATGGCGAAGGCGCTGGCGAGCAAGGAGGGCGAGCGGTTCGCCAACGTGTGGGACCTCGCGCGCCACTACACCGCCGCCCTCGAGGCCGACTGGCGCGCGCTCAACCTCCGCGAGCCCACCGTCCGCCCCCGCGCCACCGAGCACGTCCGCGAGCAGATCCTCGCCACCGAGGCGCTCGTGCGGAAGGGCCACGCCTACGAGACCGACGACGGCGTCTACTTCCACGTCCCCTCCTTCCCCGACTACGGCAAGCTCTCCGGCAACACCGAGGCCGAGCAGCTCGACGTCGGCGCCGCCGCCGCCTCGCGCGCCGTCGTCGTGGACGAGCAGAAGCGGGACCCCCGCGACTTCGCGCTCTGGAAGAAGGACCCCGGCCACCTCATGCAGTGGCACTCCCCCTTCGGCTGGGGCTTCCCCGGCTGGCACCTCGAGTGCTCCGTGATGGCGCAGCAGTACCTCGGCGAGACGATAGACCTCCACGGGGGTGGTGAGGACCTCCGGTTCCCCCACCACGAGTGCGAGATCGCGCAGGCGGAGGCCCTCTCCGGGCAGCCCTTCGCCCGCCACTGGATACACACCCGCTTCCTGCTCGTCGAGGGCGAGAAGATGAGCAAGCGGCTCGGCAACTTCCTCACCGTCCGCGACCTGACGGCGCCGCCGGAGGCGGGCGGGCGGGCCGACTGGGGCGCGCCCGTGGACCCGCTGGCCCTCCGCCTCGCGCTCCTCCAGGGCAGCTACCGCCAGCCGTTCAACTTCACGCGGAAGGCGCTCAAGGACGCGCAGAAGCAGCGCCAGCGCATCGAGGAGGCCGCGCGCGTGGCCGAGGAGGCGCTTGCGGCGGGTCGCGAGGGCGAGGACCGCCTGGCCGGGCCGCTCCGGCAGGCCTACGACGACGCCCTCGCGGCGATGTGCGACGACCTCAACACGCCCGAGGCCCTCGCCGCCGCCTACCGCGGCGTCGGCGCCGTACTCGGAGAGCACCACCGGGCGCCCCTCTCCGCCGCCGCCGCCCGCTCCGCCGCCGACTTCCTCGACCGGATCAACGCCCTCCTCGGCATCGTCCGCCACGAGGAGGTCGCCGCAGAACCGGCGCAGCCCGAGACGGACGGGCTGGCGACGCAGGTGGAGGCCCTCCTCGTGCAGCGCGCCGAGGCGCGTGCCGCGCGGGACTGGCCCCGCGCCGACGCCATCCGCGCCGAGCTCGACGCCCTCGGCGTCGAGGTGATGGACACGCCCGAGGGCACCCGCTGGCGACGCAAGATCAGTTGACAGAAGACAGGGGTCAGAAGGCAGAGGTCAGAGGAACTTCTCCCGCCCCGCCCTTCCCCCACGGACCACGGACCACGGACCACGGACCACGGACCACGGACCACGGACCACGGACCATGATCGACGCTTCCGATTACGCCCACCTCGAAGGCGGCCTCGCCCGCATGCTAGACCGCCTCCAGATGGAGGGCACGGCGACGAAGGACCCCGACGCCGACGCGTTCCTCCGCGACGAGCCCAACGCCGTCCTCCTCGGCCTCCTCTACGACCAGCGCGTGCTGGCCGAGACGGCGTTCGTCGGCCCGCTCAAGCTGCGCCGGCGCCTCGGCCACCTCGACATGAGGCGGATCGCCGACATGGACCCCGACGCGTTCCTGGCCGTCTTCCGGGAGCCCCCGGCCGTCCACCGCTTCACCGGGACGATGGCCGCGCGGACGCAGGCGCTCGCCCGCATCCTCGCCGACGACTACGGCGGCAGCGCCGCCAACCTCTGGGGCGAGGGCACCTGCGCCGAGGTCGAGGCGCGCGTCCGGGCGCTGCCGGGGTTCGGCCCGCTGAAGGCGGAGAAGCTGAAGCTGTGCCTGTACTACTTCGGCCACCGCGACCTCAGCGAAACCTGACCGCCTCCGGCACTTCCGCAATTCCGCGCGTACAAGGCCGGATTCCAGCCTGCCCCATCCCCCCTCCGTCCCCCACATGCCGAATGACCACCTCGACGTCTCCGGGCTGGTGTGGGGCGGCTTCGTCGCCTACGTCGTCACGCTGCTCCTGATCGACCTCCTCTGGTTCAACCGGAAGTCGCACAAGATCGAGTGGGGGGAGGCCGCGCGCATCTCGGCGTTCTTCATCCTCTCGGCCGTCGCCGTCAACGTGTTCGTGTGGCTGGAGTACGGGGCGACGGCGGGGCTCACGTTCTTCACCGGGTACCTCGTCGAGGTCTCGCTCTCGGTCGACAACCTGTTCGTGATCGCGGTGCTGTTCGGGTACTTCGGCGTGCCGGCGCAGTACCAGCACCGCGTGCTGTTCTGGGGCATCTTCGGCGCCGTCGTCATGCGCGCGGTGATGATCTTCCTCGGCGTCGCGCTGATCAACCGGTTCGAGTGGGTGCTCTACGTGTTCGGGGTGTTCCTCCTGCTCACGGGGATGCGGATGCTGATCACGAGCGAGGTGGCCGAGGAGCCCGGGCAGAACCGCCTCCTCCGCACGCTCCGCCGCGTGCTCCCCGTCACGAAGAGCTACCACGGCGAGCAGTTCTTCATCAAGCGGATGGGGAGGCGCCTCGTCACGCCGCTCTTCCTCGTCCTCGTGATGATCGAGCTGACGGACGTCGTGTTCGCGGTGGACTCGATCCCGGCCATCCTCGGCATCACGACCGACCCCTTCCTCGCGTTCTCGTCGAACATCATGGCGATAGTGGGGCTGCGGGCGCTGTACTTCCTGCTCGCAGGGATCATCGAGCGCGTGCGCTACCTCCACTACGGCCTCGGCCTCGTCCTCGTCTTCATCGGCGCGAAGATGCTCGCCCACGAGTGGGTCCACGTGCCGACGTGGGTCTCCCTCAGCGTGATCACCAGCCTCATCGGCGCCTCGGCCCTGTTCTCGTGGGCGGCGGCGGCCCGGGAGCACCGCCGCGGCCCCCGCCCCCGGCCGGACGAGCCGGTCCACCTCCCCGGCGCCGACGACCCCGGCCCCGCCCCCGGCCGCTCCGACCTCGCCCCGCCGCTCCCGCCCAACGGCCAGGCCCACCGGAAGGAGGCCTCGCCCCCGGACGAGGCGCGGGCCTAGCCCTCCTAGCCCTCGTCGGCCTCCACGGCGAACAGCATGGCGACGCGGCCCGGCGTGCGGTGGATGTGGTAGCCGCGGCGCCCCTTCGGCCCCGTCGGGAGGTCGGTGGCGACGTGGGCGCGGCCGTCGGCCGTCCAGGCGCGGAGGTGGCGCGTGCGGCCGGGCGCGTTGGGGTCGTAGACGAGGAACGTCGTCACCGCCCCCTCCTCCTCGTAGCCGAAGGCGACGACCTGGTGGAGCGAGAAGGGGTCGGGCGCGTCGCCCGCGAGGCCGACGACGGCGGGGCGGCCGGCGTCGAGGCGGGCGCGGAGGCGGTCGACCTCGGCCTCGAGGTCGGCGGCGGCGGCGAGGGGCTCGCCCCGGGCCGCGAGGGCGCGGAGCCACCACCGCAGGAACTGCGGCCACGCCGCGCGGAGCGCCGCCGCCTGCCGCCGCCGCAGGAGGGCGCGGACGAACGACGGCTGGAGCGCGGCCGTCTCCAGCCCGGCACCGCGGTGCGGCCACCGCTCGGCCGCCGCCAGCGCCATCCCGCCGCAGAGCCCGAACGACGACCACCGCCGCGCGATCCGGGCCACGCCCGCCTCGGGCACGCGGAGGAGCCCGGCGAGGGCGCCGAGCCCGGCGCCGGCGACGAGCCCGCGCCTCCCGCGCAGGCCCGCGCCCACGGCGGCGGGCACCGCGACGGCGAGGCCCCGCAGGAGCGGGCGCAGCTCGCGCCCGAGGTGGTCGAGGTCAGCGGCCGTCCACCGGAACGTGTTGGGGAAGGCGAACCCGTCTCGCCGGGGGTCGAAGGGGAGGACGCGGCGGCGGGCGGGGGCAACGGGGCCGGAGGGCAACGACTCGGGCGGGGGCTCCATCGTGGGCGACGGGGGCGGCATGGGGGCGTGGTGGGTGGCAGGGCTCCCACGCGTGACCCGGCGTTCGGCTCCCCGGACGCCGGGAGAGGGCGTGGGCCGTCGAAGTTACAGGGACATTGCGGATGCCCTCGCGACGGCGGAGAAACCCATCCGCCCTACCTTGGCGTAGGACGGAGCCTCGCCCTTCCCCCATGTCCCACCGTCCGGCTCCCCTGTTCGCGCACCTGCTCGGGGCGCTCGCGCTCGCGGGCGGCCTCTTCGGCGGCCTCTTCGGCGAACCCGCCCCTTCGCGGGAGGACGTCGCCGGGGCGCTGCGCCCGCGCGTCGCGGCCCTCCCCCTCGGCGACGACACCCGCACGCTCTACGCCGCCGCGCGCTACCAGCCCCGGTGGGAGACGACCGAGGCGCAGGTCGCCCTCTACCGCGCCCTCGCCGGCGCGCCCGAGGAGGGCCTCCCCCCCGCCCTCGTCCACGCCGGGCGCCTCGCCTACCTCGCCGGCCGCCTCGCCGCCCTGAACGACGCGCCCGTCCCCGACGACGGCCCCGACCCCCGCGCCGCCGTCCTCGCCGAGGCCGACCTCCTCCTCACCGATGGCCTCCTCCGCTACGCCGACGCCCTCCTCGGCCGCCGCGTCGTGCCGGACTCGCTGTACCCGGACCAGTGGCACGCCGCCCCGCGCGCGGACACGGCGCTCGTCCTCCTCCACCGGGCCGTCCGCGCCGGCGACGCCGACGCCGCGCTCGACGCCCTCGACGCCCTCCGCCCGCGCCACCCCGAGTACGCCGCGCTCCGCCGCGCGCTGGCCCGCCTCCGCGCCGCCGAGCCCTACTGGGCGCCCATCCCCGACGGCGCCCCGCTCCACGTCGGCGAGCGCTCGATCCGCGTGCCGCACCTGCGCGGGCGCCTGGCCGCTCTCGGCTACCTCGCGGCCGACGTGAACGGCTGGGCCGCGCCCGAGCCGTTCCGGTTCGACTCCCTGCTGGCCGGCGCCCTCGCCCGCTTCCAGGCCGACGGCGAGCTGCCCGCCGACAGCGTCCTCACCCCCGAGGTCACCCGCCGCCTCAACCGCGACCACGCCGAGGTCGTCGCGGCCGTGGAGATGAACCTGGAGCGGTGGCGGTGGCTGCCGGATCACCTCGGCGACTTCCACGTCCTGGCCAACCTGCCCGCCTACGAGCTGACCGTGCGGAACGTGGCGGCGCGCGGGGGCTGGCGCGACACCCTCCGCATGCCCGCCGCCATCGGCCTCGCCGACGCCGGGAGCTGGACGACCCCCGTCCTCAGCGACTCCATCACCACCGTCGTCTTCGACCCGACGTGGTACGTGCCGTCGTCCATCGCCGCCGCCTCGCTCCTCCCGATGGCGCGGGCCGACAGCACGGCGCTCACGCGGCAGGGGTTCAGGGTCTACCGGGGCGGAGCCCCCGTGGACCCACGGCTCGTGCCGTGGGACTCCGTCTCCGTGGACGAGTTCAGCTTCGTTCAGCGGCCGGGGCGGGGCAACCCGCTGGGGCGGCTGAAGTTCGTGATGCCGAACGCCCACGCCGTCCTCATCCACGACACCAACAAGCCAGGCCACTTCGCCCGCGCCGACCGCGCCGTCTCGACCGGCTGCGTGCAGGCCTCCGACGCCCCGGCCCTCGCCCGCCTCCTCCTCGGCGTCGTCAACCGCTGGCCCGCCGGCGAGGTCGACGCGTGGATGGCGCGGTGGGGCGAGCGGGCGGTGCCGCTGGCGCGGCCGGTCCCCGTCCACTTCGTCTACTTCACGGCGTGGCCCGAGGCCGACGGCCGCCTCCGCCTCTACGACGACGTCTACGGCCACGACGCCGTGCTCGCCGCCGCCCTCGGCCTCCCCTTCGGGACGGCCGGGGATCAGGCGGCCGAGGCGGGATGAACCCGCGTCCGAAGACGGCGCGAAACGCCCCGGCGGCGGTTCGGTAAGGTATTGGGAGCGAAGGGGCTCCGCCCTACATTGCGCTCCCCGCTCGGGACCTGGGATCAGACAGCGTCCTGGCTTATGTCCGACCGCCGCCGCCGCTATCACGTCTCCCCCGTCGCCCTCCTCGGCCTGCTGCTGTGCCTGGGCGGAAGCGCGGCGCTCTCGATCCTCGAGGCGCGGCCGTGGGCGCACGAGCCGCGCGTCGCCGAGGCGATCCGGTCCCGCCTCGCCGCCGGCGCCTACGCCTTCCTCGGCGGCGAGCGCGTGACGCTCCACGAGGCCGTGGCGCCGTTCTACGCCGCGCGCGCCTACGCCCCCGCCTGGGCCGACGGCTCCGCCCGCGACACCCTCCTCTGGCTCCTCGCGGACGTCGCCGCCGACGGCCTCGACCCCGAGGCGTTCGCCCCCCGCGCCCTCGCCGCCCTCGACACCACCACCGTCCCCAGGAGCCTCGCGGGCGACAGCCTCGCCGCCGAACGCGACCTCCTCTTCAGCGACCTCTTCTTCCGCCTCGGCGAGGGGCTGCACGCGCCGCGCGTGGCGCCGGACAGCCTCTACCGGCGGAGCCAGTGGCGGCCCGTCCCCCGCCGCCCCCCCGACCTCCCGGCCGCCCTCGCCGAGGCCGTCGCCGCGCCCGTCCCCGCCGAGGGCGTCGCCCGCGCCCTCGACCGGCTCCGCCCGCAGAGCGCGGACTACCGCGCCCTCCGCACCGCCCTCGCCCGCGCCCTCGAACGCCCCGACGAGGGCGACGCCGACCTCGTCCCCCTCCTCCGCCTCAACCTCGAGCGGTGGCGGTGGCTGCCCGACAGCCTCGGCGACTTCCACGTCCTCGTCAACATCCCCGCCTTCGAGCTCGCCGTGCGCGCGCGCGACGGGGACCGCTGGCGCGAGGAGGCCCGCATGCGCGTCGTCGTCGGCAAGCCCGGGTGGTCCACGACCGTGATGACGGACACGATGGAGCAGGTGGTGTTCAACCCGACGTGGACGATCCCGCCCTCGATCCAGCGGGAGTCCTACGGCTACTACCGGGGGCGGATGGTGCGCGGGCCCGGCCCCGGCAACCCCCTCGGCCGCGCCAAATTCCTCTTCCCCAACGAGCACGCCATCTACATCCACGACACCAACAGCCAGTGGGCGTTCGGGCGCGACGAGCGGGCGTACTCCCACGGCTGCGTGCGCGCCCACCGCCCGGACAGCCTCGCCATGGCCGTCATGCGCCACGCCAACGGCTGGCGCGACGAGGAGGTCGCGGCCATCTGGCGGGGGCCGTGGCGCACGCGCTACGTGGACCTCGAGCGGCCCGTCCCCGTCCACCTCGTCTACTTCACCGCGTGGGCCGACGCCGACGGCCGCGTGACCCGCTACGCCGACGTCTACGGCCGCGACGCCCCCCTCGCCGCCGCCCTCGGCCTCGGCGACTGACGCGGGCACGGGGGAACAGGCGCGGGTGGCGGCTTTTTCACGCGGCGGACCCGCTCGCGGTGCGACCTTCCGGCCGTCCCTCCTGCCCCTCCCGCCATGTTCCCCGTCCTCCGACCCCTCCTCAACAAGGGCGGCGCCGGCCGCTACATCTCCCGCGAGGAGACCGTCGAGCGGCTCCTCCCGCTCGTCGAGCAGCACAACCGGCTCCTCCAGGCCTACCACTACACCGTCGAGCGGCTCCAGGACGGCGCCGCGAAGGAGCAGGTAGACGCCCTGATGCCCCGCCTGCGCACGCACCTCGCCAAGCTCGACGAGACGATCTACAGCGCCGGCGGCACGCCCCCCCTCGGCACCCACCTCCGCCCCGGCGAGACCGGCCGCGGGCGCACCGACGCCGAGATGCTCTACCACGTCCTCGACCTCGAGCGGGCCTTCCACGACGCCCTCACCGACGAGGTCGACGCCGTGCACCACCAGGAGCGCACGCGCGCCATCCTCGGCCACCTCGCCCGCGGCAGCGCCGAGCGGCTCGAGGTCCTCCGCACCCTCACCAACCCGCTCCCCCGCCCGGCCGGGTACTGACGTTGACCGCTGACCGCTGCTTATTGCGGACGGCGGTCCGCGGTCAGCCGTCCGCCGTCGACCGCTATGCAGACCGACCCGCACACCCCCTCTCTCCCTTCGAGTATCACGCGAAGTGATGCCGTCGTCGTCTCCGGCATCCAGCCGTCGGGGGCGCTCCACCTCGGCAACTACTTCGGCGCCATCCGCCAGCACGTCGCCCTGGCCGCCGACCCGGCGCGGGGGCGCGAGGCGTACTTCTTCATCGTCAACTACCACGCCCTCACGTCGCTCCGCGACCCCGAGGCCCTCGCGCGCTACACCCTCGACGTCGCGCTCGACTACCTCGCCCTCGGGTTCGACCCCGAGAGGGCCCACCTCTTCCTCCAGAGCGACGTGCCGCAGGTGACGGAGCTGACGTGGGTCTTCCTCTGCCTCACCCCCGTCGCCCACCTCGAGAAGGGCGTCGCCTACAAGGACAAGATCGCGCAGGGGCTCTCGGCCAACGCCGGGCTCCTCACCTACCCCATCCTCCAGGCCGCCGACATCCTCATCTACGAGGGCGACCTCGTCCCCGTCGGCGCCGACCAGAAGCAGCACATCGAGATCACGCGCGACACGGCCTCCCGCTTCAACCAGGCCTTCTGCCCCGAGGACGACCCGCTCTTCCCCCTCCCCGAACCGCTCATCCTCGAGGAGGTCGCCGTCGTGCCCGGGACCGACGGGCGGAAGATGTCGAAGTCCTACGGCAACGCCATCGGCATCTTCGACGAGGGCGCGGAGCTGAAGAGGAAGGTGATGGGCATCGTCACCGACTCGACGCCGCTGGAGGCGCCGAAGGACCCCGAGGCCGACAACGTGTTCGCCCTGATCAAGCTGTTCGCGAGCCCGGAGGAGCGCGAGGAGATCGCCGCGGCCTACCGCGCCGGCGGCTACGGCTACGGCCACGCCAAGAAGGCGCTCCTCGGGATGATCGACGCGCACTTCGCCGAGGCGCGCGAGCGGCGGCGCGAGCTGGCCGCGCGGCCGGGCTACGTCCGCGACGTGCTCCAGGCCGGCGCCGAGGCCGCGAGGGCGAAGGCGGAGTCGGTGATGGAGCGGGTCCGCGAGCGCACCGGCCTCAGACCGGTTTACGATTCATGATCGGCGATGTACGATCGGGCACCTCCCCGACGAATCGTCAGCCGTAAATCCGAAATCGTGGATCGAGATGATCCTCGTCCTCGACAACTACGACTCGTTCACGTACACCCTCGTCCACCTCGTCGAGGCGGCTGCGGGCGAGGTGGTGGTGGTGCGGAACGACGCGGTGACGGTCGAGGACGTGGCGGCGATGGCGCCGGCGGGCATCCTCATCTCGCCCGGCCCGGGCCGCCCGGCCGACGCCGGCATCTCGGAGGCCCTCCTCCGCCGCCTCGGCCCGACGACGCCCGTCCTCGGCGTCTGCCTCGGCCTCCAGGCGATGGCCGAGGTCTACGGCGGGCGCGTCGTCCACGCGCCGGCGCCCGTCCACGGCAAGACCAGCCGCGTCCGCCACGACGGCCGGGGGGTCTTCGAGGGCGTCGCGCAGGGCTTCCTCGCCACGCGCTACCACTCCCTCGTGGCCGACCGGGCCGCGCTGCCGGAGGCGCTGGAGGTCTCGGCGTGGACCGACGACGGCACGATCATGGGCCTCCGCCACCGCCGCTTCCCCGTCGAGGGCGTCCAGTTCCACCCCGAGAGCGTGCTGACGACGGAGGGGCCGCGGATCGTCGCGAACTGGGTACGCTTCGCCGTCGCGGGTCCCGGGTCTGAAGGTCGGACGTCCGAGCCCCGTCCACCGACCTTCGACCTTCAGACCTTGGACCTTCCGACGTGAGCGCAGCGAACCCCAGGATCAGCCTCTCCGGCATCACCCGCCTCGAAGACGCCCGGTTCGCCGCGGCGATGGGCGCGGACTACCTCGCCTTCGACCAGGACCCCGCCAGCCCGCGCTACGTGCCGCCGGAGCGGGTGCGGGAGGTCATGGCGTGGGTGATGGGGCCGGAGCCCGTGGGCGCGTTCACCGACGCGCCGCCCGAGGAGGTGAACCGCGCCGTGGAGGCGGCCGGCTTCCGCCTCGTCCGCCTCGACGGCCACGAGCCGCCCGAGGCCTGCGCCGCCGTCGCCGTCCCCGTCGTCAAGACGTTCCGCGTGCGGCACGACGCCTCGGCCGAGCAACTCCGCGCGCTGGTAGAGGTCTACCGCGACGCCGCCGCGTTCGTCCGCCTCGACACCGCGGGGACGGGGCTGTGGGACGGGCCGGGCGAGAGCCTCAGCTGGCGGACCGTCCGCGACCTCGCCCGCGACTTCGCCCTCTTCCTCGCCGGCGATCTCACGGCGGGCAACGTGGCCGGGGCCGTCGCCGCGATGCGGCCGTACGCCCTCGACCTCGGCCCCTCGGTCGAGGCGGCGCCGGGGGCGATGGACTTCGACCGCCTCGACGCCTTCTTCGACGCCTTCCGCGCCGCCACCGCCGCCTGACCCCCGCGCCTGCCTGACCCTCTGCGCCTGATGGAACCCTTCGCCGTCGTCACCCACGAGCGGGACGGCTACGTGGTCTCCACCGACCCCGCCCGGCTGGACCTCGACGTCGTCCACCGCTTCCTGTCGGAGGACTCGTACTGGGCGCGGGGCGTGCCGAGGGACGTCGTCGAGCGGTCGGTGCGCTACGCCCTCCCCTTCGGGCTCTACCACCGGGCGCCGGAGGGCGAGGCGCAGGTCGGCTTCGCGCGCGTGGTCACGGACCGGGCCACGTTCGCCTACCTCGCCGACGTGTTCGTCCTCGACGCCCACCGGGGCCGCGGCCTCGGGCAGTGGCTGACGGCGTGCGTCCTCGCGCACCCCGACCTCCAGGGCCTCCGCCGCATCCTCCTCACGACGCAGGACGCCCACGGCCTCTACGAGAAAGCGGGGTTCGTCCGCGCCCCGTTCCCCGAGCGGTTCATGGTCATCGACCGACCCGACCTCTACACCCGCGGCCGATGACCGCGCGGGCGCGAACGCTCGACGGGGGTGCGAACGTTAGACCCTCGGGCTCTCCCCGCCGGAGATCCCCGCACCCCGCTGACCGACCCTCCCCCTGCATGCTCCCCCGTCTCCTCCCCGCGCTCGCCCTCGGCCTCGCCCTCGGCCTGGCCGCGTGCGACGAGCCGCTCCACCCCCACGTCCCCAACGCCGTCGGCGACCCCGGCGAGGTCGTCGTCGTCACCGACTCGATGACGTGGGCGGGGCCCGTCGGCGAGGCGCTCCGCGCGACGCTCGGGCGCTCCATCGCCCCGCCCCTCAACATCGCCGACTTCCAGTTGCGGCGGCGGGAGCTCACGAGCGAGGGGTTCGACCTCCTCCGCCGCCAGCGCCACGTCATCTTCGCCGCCGCCCTCGACGACACCAGCGCCGTGGCCCGCTTCCTCGAGGCCCGCCTCGACTCGGCCGGCGCCCGCCTCGTGCGCGAGGGGCGCGGCGCCTTCGTCGTCCCCCGCCGCGACGTGTGGGCGACCGGGCAGATCGTCGTCCTCGCCGCCGCCGGCTCGGACTCCCTCCTCGCCGACGCCTTCCGCCAGCACGCCGACACCCTCCGCACGCTGTTCACCGGCGCCACGCTGGCCCGCCTCCACGAGGACATGTTCAGCCGCCAGCGGCAGACCGCCGTCGAGGACTCCCTCCTCGACGCCCACGGGTTCACGGTCAACGTCCAGCACGACTACTTCGTCTCGCAGGACACCACGGCGGCGCCGGCCGGGCTGCCGGGCCACTACGTCCGCCTCCGCCGCGTCCTGTCCGACACCTGGCGCGACCTCTGGGTCTACTACGAGGACGGCGCGGCGGCCGAGCGCCTCGACACCGCCTACGTCGAGCACGTGACGGACCGGCTGCTGGAGACGTTCGTGCGGGGGGGGTACGATTCCTCGTTCGTCCGGATCGACCGCGCGCGACCGATCCGGACGGACTCGGTGGTGCTCGCGGGGCGGCCGGCGCGCGAGACGCGCGGGCTCTGGCGGATGACGGAGGACTTCATGGGCGGCCCGTTCGTCCGCTACAGCTTCTACGACCCCGCGCAGCGGCGGCTCTACGTCGTCTTCGGGATGGTGTACGCGCCGCAGCACCGGTTCAGCGGGAACAAGCGGGAGTTCCTCCGCCAGCTCGAGGTCATCGCGCGGACGTTCCGCACGGCCGACGGCCCGGCCCCGACGTAACATTGCACCTTCCCCTTTCTCCCGTCCCGATGAAGAAGCGCCTCCTCGAACTGGCCCACGCCCGCAGCGGCGACAAGGGCGACGCCGTCAACGTCGGCCTCATCGCGCGCGACCCGGCCTACTACGACTTCCTCCGTGAGACCGTCACGCCCGAGCGCGTGAAGGCCCACTTCGGCCCCGCCGTGCAGGGCACGGTCGAGCGGTTCGAGCTCCCGAACCTCTACGCCCTCAACTTCCTCCTCCACGAGGCCCTCGGCGGCGGCGGGACTGTCTCCCTCAAGCTCGATGCGCAGGGGAAGACCTACGCCGCCCGCCTGCTCCGCATGGAGGTGGACGTGCCGGAGGGGCTGCTCGCATGAGCGCGCAAGCGAGCGGGCACGCAAGCGAGCGGGCGCACAGGAGCGCACGAGCGCACGCCTGCCCGCTTGCACGCCCCCGTGCTTGCGCGCTGGCGCTTTTCCTCCTGCTCCTCGGGTGCGGCGGGGGCCCCGGCGACGCCGAGCCCGAGGTGACCCCCGACAGCCTCCTCGCCGACGCCCTCGTCCCCCTCCACCTCGCCGACGCCCGCGCCGACGCCACCGGCGAGGACGCCGATAGCCTCCGCGCCGCCGCCTACGCCCACGTCCGCCGCACCACCGGCCTCGACTCCGCCTCCGTCGCCGCCCGCCTCGCCGCCGTCGCCCACCGCCCCGACGAGGCCGCTGCCCTCTACCGCCTCGTCGCGGACCGCCTCGAGGCCCTGCGCCGGTAGGTCCAGGGGTCAGGGGTCAGAAGACAGAGGGCAGAAGACAGGGGAACTTCTCCCGTCCCGTCCTTGCCCCACTGACCACTGACCACTGACCACTGACCACTGACCACTGACCACTGACCACGGACCACTGACCACGGACCACTGACCACGGACCACTGACCGATGCACGTCCAGATCTTCACCACCGGCGGCACCATCGACAAGGTGTACTTCGACGCCCGGAGCGAGTACGAGGTCGGCGAGCCCCAGGTCACCGAGATCCTCCGGGCCGCCGGCGTCGCGTTCACGTACGCCGTCGAGGCGCTCATGCAGAAGGACAGCCTCGACCTCACCGACGCCGACCGCGCCTTCATCGCCGAGCGCGTGGCGAGGGCCGAGGCCGACCGCGTCATCCTCACCCACGGCACCGACACGATGGTGGAGACGGCGAAGGCCGTGGCCGAGGCGCTCGGCCCCGCGCCCTCGAAGACCGTCGTCCTCGTCGGCTCCCTCACCCCGGCCCGGTTCAAGGCCACCGACGCCGAGTTCAACGTGGGCTTCGCGGCGGCGGCCGTGCAGACGCTCCCGCCCGGCGTCTACGTGACGATGAACGGGTGCGTGTTCCGGCCGGAGGCCGTGCGGAAGAACCGGGAGCGGAACCGGTTCGAGGCCGTCGGAGACCCGACGCGGCCGTGACGGCGGGCTGGCCGCCGACGGTCCGGCAGGTCCACTTTTTCTCCCCGCACGCGCGCCTGCTAATTGTTTAGCTTCCGCTGCTTGCCCTCGCCTCACACCACACCCGGTTTCCGCATGCGCCTGCCGTTCCTCCTCGCCGCCTTCGCCGCCCTCGTCTTCGCCCCGGCCCTCCACGCCCAGGGCCTCGTCACCTGCCAGAGCGGCGTCGCCGACGAGGACGGCAACCCCGGCACGCCCTTCAACAACTTCCCCTGTGGGAGCGTCGACCTCTACGCGCACCTCCCGCACGGCACGTTCGGCACCAACTACGGCAACGACATCTGGGGTTGGACCCACGCCCCGAGCGGGCGGGAGTTCGCCCTCGTCGGCCTCGACAACGGCACCGCCTTCGTCGAGGTCACCGACCCCAACGCCCCCGTCTACCTCGGCAAGCTTCCCACCGCCACGTCGAGTTCGACCTGGCGCGACATCAAGACGTACGCCGACCACGCCTTCGTCGTCAGCGAGGCGAACAACCACGGCCTCCAGATCTTCGACCTCACCCGGTTGCTCGACGTGGCGAGCCCGCCGGTCACGTTCACGCACGACGCCCGGTTCACCGGGTTCGGCAGCGCCCACAACGTCGCCGTCGACCCCGAGAGCGGGTTCGCCTACGCCGTCGGCTCCGACGAGTGCTCGGGTGGCCTCTACATCGTGGACGTCCGGGACCCGCTGAACCCCACGCAGGCCGGCTGCTTCGGCTCCGACGGGTACACCCACGACGCGCAGTGCCTCGTCTACGAGGGGCCCGACGCCGACTACGCCGGCCGCCAGATCTGCGTCGGCTCCCAGGGCAGCTCGTTCGGCAGCGGCGACCACTTCGTGTTCGTGGACGTGACGGACAAGGCGAGCCCCGTCCTCATCAGCCGCGTCTACTACCCCAACCCCGGTTACGCGCACCAGAGCTGGTTCACCGACGACTTCCGCTACATCCTCGCCGACGACGAGCTCGACTCCTCTTCGGGCGGGACGCGCACCCTCGTCATGGACGTCTCGGACCTCGACAACCCCGAGTTCGCCTTCGCGCACCTCGGGGAGGTCCCGACCCGCGACCACAACCTCTACGTGAAGGGCCAGTACGCGTATCAGAGCAACTACGACGGCGGCCTCCGCATCCTCGACCTCTCCGGGATCGAGGACGGCACCCTCGCCGAGGCCGCCTACTTCGACAGCGAGCCGACGCGCCAGTCGCCCGAGGGGTGGGACGGGCAGTGGAGCAACTACCCGTTCTTCCCGAGCGGGACCGTCGTGGCCAACGACCAGAACAACGGGCTGTTCGTCCTGCGGCCGAACCTGCCGACGACGGCGGCGGAGCCCGAGGCGCCCGGCGACGCCGGCTTCGCCCTGAGCGCCCCGGTGCCCAACCCGTCCCGCGGCGAGGCCACCCTCCGCCTCACCGTCGCCCGCTCGCAGCGCGTCCGCGCCGAGGCCCTCGACGCCGCCGGGCGCGTCGTCGCCGTCCTCCACGACGCGCCCGTCGCGGCCGGCGCCCCGCTCGTGCTCCGGCTCGACGGGCGTGCGCTCCCGTCGGGGCTCTACCTCGTCCGCGTCGTCGGCGAGGACTTCACCGCCGCCCGCCGCGCTTCCCTCGTCCACTGATCGCCCCGCCATGCGCGCCGCCTTCGCCGTTGTGTTCGCCCTCCTCGCCCTCGCTGCGACTCCCCGCGCCCAGGGCCTCGTCACCTGCCAGAGCGGCGTCGCCGACGAGGACGGCAACCCCGGCACATCCTTCAACAACTTCCCCTGTGGGAGCGTGGACCTCTACGCGCACCTCCCGCACGGCACGTTCGGCACGTTCTACGGCAACGACATCTGGGGCTGGACCGACCCCGACAGCGGGCGGGAGTTCGCCCTCGTCGGCCTCCTCGACGGCACCGCCTTCGTCGAGGTCACCGACCCCGTGAACCCCGTCTACCTCGGGAAGCTCCCCACCGCCACCGAGTCCTCGTTCTGGCGCGACATCAAGACGTACGGTCACTACGCCTTCGTCGTCAGCGAGGCCTCCGAGCACGGGATGCAGGTGTTCGACCTCACGCGGCTCCTCGATGTGGCGAGCCCGCCGGTCACGTTCGAGGCCGACGCCCACTTCACCGGCCCCGACGACGCCCCCCTCGGCAGCGCCCACAACATCGCCATCGATACCGAGAGCGGGTTCGCCTACGCCGTCGGCTCCGGCGAATGCGAGGGCGGGCTCTACATCGTGGACATCCGGGACCCGCTGAACCCCACGCAGGCCGGCTGCTTCGGTGAGGACGGCTACACCCACGACACGCAGTGCGTGGTCTACCGCGGCCCCGACCCCGACTACCAGGGCCGACAGGTCTGCGTCTCCTCGAACGAGGACACCCTCACCCTCACCGACGTGACGGACAAGGCGAACCCCGTCCTCATCAGCCGGGGGTTCTACCCGAATCCCGCCTACACCCACCAGGGGTGGTTCACCGAGGACCAGCGCTACTTCCTCGTCGACGACGAGCTCGACGAGATCACCGGGCTCACGTCGAACACCCGCACCATCGTCTTCGACCTCACCGACCTCGACGACCCCGAGTTCGACTTCTTCTACTTCAGCGAGCTCCCGTCGTCGGACCACAACCTCTACATCCGCGGCCACTACGCCTACCTCTCCAACTACACCACCGGCCTCCGCATCCTCGACCTCTCCGGCATCGACGACGACCTCGTCACCGAGGTCGCCTACTTCGACACGTACTGGGACACCGACGCGAGCGGGACGATGGGGCAGTGGAGCAACTACCCGTTCTTCCCGAGCGGCACCGTCGTCGCCAACGACACGGACTACGGCCTGTTCGTCCTGCGGCCGAACCTGCCGACGACGGCGGCGGAGCCGGAGGCGCCCGGCGACGCCGGCTTCGCCCTGAGCGCCCCGGTGCCCAACCCGTTCCGTTCGAGGATCACCCTCCGGCTCTCGGTCGCGCGGACGCAGGCGGTCACGGCCGAGGTGCTCGACGTGGCCGGCCGCCGCGTCGCCGTCCTCCACGACGGCCCCGTCGCCGCCGGCGCCCCCCTAACTCTGATCCTCGATGCGACGGCGCTCCCAGCCGGCCTCTACCTCGTCCGCGTCGTCGGCGAGGACTTCACCGCCACCCGCCGCGCCGCCCTCGTCCACTGACCCCGCCCTCGGCTCCGATGCCCTCCCGCCCTCTCCCGGCCTTCAGCGGCGCCGCCTTCCTCGCGGCGCTCGCCCTCTGCGTCTTCACCGCCGTCCCCGCGCGGGCACAGACCCCCTGCGAGGGGGGCTTCGCGGGCAACTACCCGTGCGAGGGCGTGGACCTCCTGGCCAACCTCCCGCTCTCGACCTTCGGCCCCGTCGTCCCCTCCCGCGGCAACGACATCTGGGGGTGGACCGATCCCCAGACCGGGCGGGAATACGCCCTCGTCGGCCTCACCAACGGCACCGCGTTCGTGGACGTGACCGAGCCCACGGCGCCGGTCTACCTCGGCAAGCTCCCCACCGCCACCGACGCCTCCACCTGGCGCGACATCAAGGTCTACGCCGACCACGCCTTCGTCGTCGCCGACAACGCCGGCAGCCACGGCCTCCAGGTCTTCGACCTCACGCGGCTCCGCGACGTGGCGAGCCCGCCGGTCACGTTCACCCACGACGCCCGGTTCACCGGGTTCGGCAGCGCCCACAACGTCGCCATCGACACCGAGAGTGGGTTCGCCTACGTCGTCGGCTCGTTCCAGTGCTCGGGCGGCCTCTACATCGTGGACGTCCGGGACCCGCTGAACCCCGTCGAAGCCGGCTGCTACCCGGACGACGGGTACTCCCACGACGCCCAGTGCGTCACCTACGCCGGGCCGGACCCCGACCACCAGGGGAAGGAGATCTGCGTCGGCTCGAACGAGAACCACATCGTGATCGTGGACGTGGAGGACAAGGCGAACCCCGAGCCCATCAGCCGGGGGTTCTACCCGGAGCCCTGGTACACCCACCAGGGCTGGTTCACCGAGGACTTCCGCTACTTCCTCGTCGACGACGAGCTCGACGACTCCGTCTCCCCGACGACGCGGACGCTCATCTTCAACGTGGAGGACCTCGACAACCCCGAGTTCGCATTCACTTACTTCGGTCCCATCGAGACCACCGACCACAACCTCTACATCCGCGGCAACCACGCCTTCCTCTCGAACTACGAGGGCGGCCTCCGCATCCTCGACCTCTCCGGCATCGACGACGGCACGCTCGTCGAGGTGGGCAGCTTCGACACGTACCCCCAGGGCAACGGGGAGTCGTACGACGGGCAGTGGAGCAACTACCCGTTCTTCGCGAGCGGGACCATCATCGCCAACGACCGCGACAACGGGCTGTTCGTGCTACAGACGGACCTCCTCCCCTCGGCCGCCGAGCCGTCGGCCCCGCAGGCCCACACCGTCCTCAGCGCGCCGGTGCCGAACCCGGCCGACGGCCGGAGCACGCTCACGCTCACGGTGCCGGAGCCGGTCGAGGTCGTCGCCGAGGTGCTCGACCTCCGTGGCCGCCGCGTCGCCCTCCTCTACGAGGGGCCGGCCGCGCCGTCGGCGCCGCTGGTGCTGGCGGTGGACGGGGCCGACCTCCCCGCCGGGCTCTACCTCGTCCGCGTCACGGGCCCGGACTTCACCGCAACCCGCCGCCTCTCGCTCGTACACTAGCCGCCGCTCGAACGTCGCTGGCCGGGGTCCGCACGCGGGCTCTCTCGCCAGGACCACGCAACAGCGGCGCCGGCCCGGCCGTTGGATCGGCCCCGGCGCTCGCCGCCCCCTCCACCCGGCCCCCACCGCGGCCCTACTCGTCCGTCATACCATGACCACACGCCCCGCCTCCGGGCTGGCCCTCGGCGCCGCCGTGCTGGCCCTCGGCCTCGCCAGCGCCGCCTCGGCCCAGCCCCTCCCCTGCACCGACGGCCACGCCGGCGCGTACGCCTGCGACGGCATGGACCTCATCAGCCACGTCTCGCTCGAGGACTTCGGCTCCGGCTCCGGCAACGACATCTGGGGGTGGACCGACCCCGAGACCGGCCGCGAGTACGCCCTCGTCGGGCTCAACGACGGCACCGGGTTCGTCGACGTCACCGACCCCGCCCACCCGATCAACCTCGGGAAGCTCCCCACCGCCACCGAGCCCTCGATCTGGCGCGACATCAAGGTCTACCGCGACCACGCCTTCGTCGTCAGCGAGGCGCCGGCCCACGGGATGCAGGTGTTCGACCTCACCCGCCTCCGCGGCCTCGACCACGACCCCGCCCGCACGTTCGAGGCCGACGTCACGTACACCGGCCCCGACGAGACCCCCCTCGGCAGCGCCCACAACATCGCCATCAACGAGGAGTCCGGGTTCGCCTACCCCATCGGCGCGCAGGAGTGCGCCGGCGGCCTCTACATGATCGACATCCGGGAGCCGCTGAACCCCCAGTTCGCCGGGTGCTTCGACGAGGACGGCTACTCGCACGACGCCCAGTGCGTGATCTACCGCGGCCCCGACCCCGACTACCAGGGCCGCGAGATCTGCGTCGGCTCCAACGAGGACACCATCACCATCGTGGACGTGACGGACAAGGCGAACCCCGTCCAGATCGCCCAGGGCACCTACCCCACGCCGGGGTACACCCACCAGGGGTGGTTCACCGAGGACCACCGCTACTTCCTCGCCGACGACGAGCTCGACGAGATCCAGGGGTTCTCCGAGCGCACGCGCACGATGGCCTTCGACCTCGAGGACCTCGACAGCCCCGAGCTCCTCACGATCTTCGAGGCCCCCGTCGGCAGCGCCGACCACAACCTCTACGTCCTCGGCGACCGCGTCTACCAGGCCAACTACGCCTCCGGCCTCCGCGTCCTCGACATCAGCGGGATCGAGGCCGGCCAGATCCGGCAGGTCGCCTTCTTCGACATCTACCCCGAGACCGACGACGCCCAGTTCAACGGCGCGTGGAGCGTCTACCCCTACTTCGCGAGCGGGTCCATCGTCGTCAGCGGGATCGAGGGCGGGCTGTTCGTCGTCCGCCCCACGGCCACGACGTCGCTCAACCTCTCCCGCTTCGACGTCACCGTCGAGGAGGGGGCGGCGGACGTGACGTGGGTGGTGGAGCGGAACTCCGGCGAGCCCCTCACCCTCCAGCGCAGCCACGAGGGCGGCCCCTTCCTCACCGTAGCCACGCTCCCGGCCACGGCCGCGCCGGAGTACCACGTCGAGGGGCTCAGCCCCGGCCGCCACGCCTTCCGCCTCGTCCAGCTGGGCGCCGACGGGCGGATCCAGGTGAGCGCCGCCGCCGAGGCCGTCGTCGCCGCGCCCGAGAACTTCCGCGTCTCGCAGCCCTACCCGGGTGAGCGCGGCGGCACGCTCCGCGTGGCCGTGACCGTGGCCGAGGGGCAGCAGATCCGCCTCGACGTCGTCGACGGCGACGGCCGCCGCGTCAAGACCGTCTTCGACGGGACGCTCGACGCCGGGACGGCCGAGGCGTTCGAGGTCTTCGGCGAGGGGCTCCCCTCGGACACGTACACGCTCCAGGTCACCGGGGAGACGTTCGCGCACGAGGTGGCCCTCGCCGCGTTCGACACGAGCGCGCTCGGCTCCGGCCGCTGACCGGAGCGCGTGCACTCCTCTGAAGGGCGCGGAGGCCGTCTCCGCGCCTTTCGTTTTTCCCCTTCGTGCGCTCAGCGCACGAGCGTGAAGCGGCGGCTCACCGAGGCCCCCTTCGCCTCCATCTGCACGACGTAGACGCCGGAGGGGAGCGCAGCGCCGTCGAAGGCGAACGTGCGGGCGCCCGCAGGGAGCTGGCCGTTGTGGACGACGGCGACCTCCCGCCCGAGCGCGTCGTGGACGGTGAGACGGACGGCGCTCGGCGCGGCCAGCGTGACCTCGACGACGACCTCGCCGGAGGACGGGTTCGGCCGCACTTCCAGCCCCAGCCCTTCCTGCGGCTCCAGCCCCGGCTCGGCGGCGACGGGCGGCGCCACCCGCTGCTCCGTCCGGTATACCCAGCTGTTCCCCGGCTGGCTGCCGATTCGGACGAGGCCGACGTAGAGCCGACCGTCGAGGCCAAGCACCGAGGTGTGCGCGTAGGTGTTCTCATCGACGTCGGGGAGCTGCCCCACCTCCGACCACGTCTCACCCCCATCCTCGGTCGCGTAGACCACGCCCCGCCCGAGGACGGCCAGCGCCCGCGCCCCACCGAGCGCCCAGAGCCCCGCTGCATGCCCTCGGCCTACACCGTTGTCGGCATCCGGGAGTGGGACGCCTTCCTCCGGCAGCCACGTCTCCCCGCCGTCATCGCTGTACCACACGCGGGCGTGGGGGAGCAGCGCGTCCACACCCCTTACGAGCACACGCTCTCCCCCGTCCGGCGATTCGACCCGCGTGATGATGTCGCACAGAAATCGGCCGAACTCCCACAGCGAGGAGGTCTGCCACGTCCACCCCGCGTCATCGGAGTAGGCGGCGCCCCAGTGGGCGCCCGCGACGAGGCGGCCGGAGGAGAGCGTGACGAAGACGTCAGCGCTCTCACCGAACCCGGGGATCTGCCCCCGCTCCTCCCATGTGGCCCCCCGGTCTTCTGAGGCCGCGGGGGGGAAGCTCCCGACGAAGAGGTTTCCCGCAAAGGGGGTATCGGGAGCGGCTTCGTGGAGCCCGAACGAGCTATCGCTCCCGTCCTCGTGGACTTCGACCCATGTCCAGCCGCCGTCGGTCGAGCGCTCGGTATGGCCGCCCGTGGCGATGAGGGTGTCAGGGCCGAGCCCGAGCAGCGCATCATCGTCGGCTTCCTCGCTCCGGAACTCCCACACGCCGGGGAAGCCGCCCGAGAGGTCGAGATGGTATACATCGACGATATGGACGGCATACAATGCCCCCGCGCCATCGAAGGCGAGAGCCGTAGGCTTGACGGGGAAGTCGCCGACGCGCTCCCACGTGAGGAGCCCGCCCGTCAACTTCCCCTGTGCTCGCGCTGCTCCCCCGGGCAGCGCGAGCACGAAGAGAACGATAAGCAGGTCACGCATGGCGGTTACCGAGCGACGGTGAACCGCCGCATCGCCACATGCGACGAACCGCCCACATCGCGCACCCTGATGTAGACAAGGTAGATGCCGGAAGGGAGCGCCGCCGTCGTCAGCGCGAGCGCGTGCTCGCCCGCCTGCAACCCGCCAGCGTGGACGACGCCCAGCCGGCGCCCGAGCGCATCGTAGAGGACGACCTCCACCCGCGCGTCCACCGACAGCGACACGTCCAGCGCCACGCGCCCCGATGCCGTGCTCACCGGGTTCGGGCGCACCGCCGAGACGGCAAACGACGCCGGGGCGTCGCCTGCCGTGGCGCTCACCTGCGCGGGCCCCGACGCCGGATCCGTGCCGGCCATCCGCCCGAGCGCCCCGTTCAGCACCCCTTCTACATCGGCGTCGGGGAACGCCGCCGCTACGACGGAGGCCGCCTGCGCCGTCGCCTCCTCTTCGGGGAACGAGACCGCCATTGCCTCCAGACGCGACAGTGCCCCGGCCTCGTCCTCGCCGGCCACGGCGAGGCGGACGAGGTGGCCGTGCCCGGCCAGCCCGTGCTCGCCCGAAGGGTCCTCGTCGACGAGCGCGGACGCGGCGTCCTCCGCCCCCGCTGCCTCCCCGGCCGAGGCGTGGGCGACGGCGAGCCCGCGGAGCGCCCACGGCCGGAGCGCCCCACCCTCATCGGCGCGGGCACCGAGCCAGTCGAAGGCGGCGGCGGGCTGGGTGAGGGCGAGGAACCGCCCGGCCCCCTCGAAGGCGGCCCGCCGATCGTCCTCCGCCGCCGTGGTGTCGGCGGCGACGCCCGTGAGGGCGTCTACGACGAGGGCACCGGCCGCCGTGGTGTCGCCGGCGGCGAGGAGCCGCTCGGCCTCGGCGATGAGGGCGACGGCGGCCTGGCCGGACCCGCGCGTCGGCGCGTCGGCGGCGCGTCGCCCCCCGTTCCCCGCCAGCCGGGGCGGCGAGCCCGGCGTCGTGGCGATGGGCACTACCGAGAGGTAGCTGGAGGTGTCCTGAACGAGGACGAGGTCGGAGGGGTCGTCTATCCCGTCGCCCCAGAAGTCGCCCTGGGCGAAGAGCATGGAGCCGGTGACCGAGCGGGCATCGAAGGGCCCGGTGACTGTACTCTCCGTAATCTGGTGTGGGATGTGGTTGCAAATGGTGGGGCCGTCGCACATCCCCGCGTTCACGTAGCCGCCGCCGGTGGCGGAGACCCCACCCGCGTTTCTCTCGACGAAGACCTGATCGCCCGAGACGAGGGTAGACTCGAAGTAGGCGCTCGCATTGGCCGTGACGTGCACGCCTGGCCCGCCGTTGAGGGAGATCTCCGAGGGACCGAAGACAACGCTTGTCCCGTAGCCCGTTCCCCCCACGCCCCCGGCGGCGTTCAGCTCGACTTCAGTGCCACCCTCAACGGTGACGGTGGCCCCCGTGCTCGCCACGGCGCCATACCCCTCGTTCTCGAAAATGCGGCTCGAACCCTTCACGGTAGCAGTGCCGCCGACGGCGAGGAGGCCGTGCGCCTTCTCTGCCCCCCGGATCACGGATTCGTCGTCGAGGACGAGGTTGGCGCCGTAGGCGGCGACGGCGGCGTTGGTGAGCTGGGCTGTCGGCCACACCACCCCCTCCACGCGCGTGTCGTAGAGGCGACCGTAAGCGCCGGTCCCGAAGTAGAGCCCCTTCCACCCGCCGGCGTCCGTGGCCGAGAACGCCACGTGCTCAGTGTGGAACGACCCGGGGAGCAGGCCCGGGACGGACGAGATCCCATCGACCATCACGCGCGCCCCGGTGCCCGCCGTGAACGGGAACGGCTGCTCCGGCTTCCCTTTGAGCCGTGCGTCCACGCCTATCGGGACGACAAAGCGGGCGTCCGGGAGGAGGGTTATCGAGCGGCAGTTGCCGCAGTGGGGCGGCGTCAGGAACTCGAAGCCGGCATCGAACCGGAACGTACCCCCGAGTACCCAGTCCTCGATGTAGCCCAGGGAGGGACCCTTTTCGAAGGTGTAGTTCGTGCGGAGCACCTTCGGGGAGGCGTCCTCAATCAGGTAGTCCCGCCAGACGTTGAAGCCGAACCCGGTCCCCACGGGCGTGATGTCCGTGATCGCAGCCCGCCGGTCGAGCAGCAAGTTGCGCATGAAGAAGAACGGGAACTTCGAGAACGGGGTGTAGGCGTCGCCGGGGGAGAACGTGAAGTGGGTGTCGCCGTAGTAGACGCCCGGAGGCCGGACCAGCGTCCCGGTCGTGTCCTCCACGCTCATCCCGTGGTTCTCCATGCTGGTCGACCAATCGCCGATGTTCGGCTCCACCCGTTGGATGAGGAGCCCCTCGTCGGTGATGTACTGGTCGTTCCGGTCGCCGTCGGCGTTGACGCCGTCCGGCGGGCGGTCCCAGAAGTTCGAGTGCGTCCTTGCCTCAACGAGCGAGTGGTACAGGGCGGACCGTTTGATGGAGAGCACCTCGCCTTCTTGGAAGGCGTCCCCGAGGGCGAACGGCGTGATGGGGTCGGGGAGTTCGTCGATGTTGAGCGTGTGGAGGGTGGTCCATCCGAGTTGGACGCGCTCACTGGCAGCGAACATCGTGAGGCCGTTCCCCGTCCCGTTCATCACGGCGTAGAAGTCGTCCTCGGCATGTTTGTAGTAGAGCTGCCGGTGCCCGATTTCATGCGCGTTGGCGAGCGTGGCCGTCCGAGAATTGTATCCGATGGACCACACGCCTGACCCGCTCGCGAGGTTGTCGCGGACCTGCAAGCCGCCGAGGTACAAGGGATCGGGGGAGAACCCGTCGTACCAGGGTTGGAACTCAGGTTCCCACCTATAAACAGCACTGCTCCCCAGCGAGGTGATAGCCGTCGCGTACTCACTGATGCACTCGCCGCTGTCGTCGAGATAGACCCCCAGTTCGCACAGTTTGTTGAACCTGAAGATGAGGATGACCATGTCGAAGATGCCGTCGCGGGCGGCGTCGCCTATGGAGTCGACGGTCACGTTGGTCCCGTTCGTGTAGCGGTCGAACACCAGGTGGGCATCGGGGATCGAGTCTACGTAGGCCTGGATCGAGTCTGAACTCAGGATCTCGTGGGAGAGCCGGACGCCGCCGTTCTCGAAGGGGTGCGGGTGAGTCCTGTACCAGCTCGGGTCATGCTCCGGGATGTAGACCTCGGGGTAGACGTACCCGTGGAGGCGGAAGCGGCCCCAGGAGTTGACGTGGTAGTACTGGCTAAGAGAGCCCTCGACGTAGCTGCTCGGAGAGCTGTCCGGCTCCGCGAGCCACTCGTTCGAGGCCCACTGCGGGAGACGGCGGTCGGAGCCCCGGCTCCACTCCGCCGACCACTCCGTCGCCACGTCGTCGGTCCACGACTCCAGATGAGGCACGTCGGGCCCGGCGTAGCAGGGGTTGTTCGCGCCGGGGCTGTTCGTCGAGAGGTCGGTGTCCGTCGTGTAGTCCCAGCAGTGCTCGAAGTAGTCGTCCCTGTGCTGGACGAAGACGACGAGGGCATTGATGGTGCCGTGGTCGGGGAAGAACAGCTGGGCGGCCTCAGGTCCCGCAGCGTCCTCCGGAACCGGGCAACCGAACCCGAGTGGGTCTTCCTGCGCCCCGGCAGAGAGCGGAGCGAGGGTGAGCACCACGGCGAGTAAGGAAAGGAGGAAGCAGGGAGCGTGTCTCATGGACAGACCTCCAGGACAGGACGTGTGGTGGGAACTATAACCGACGCGTGGTGGCGTGCTCAGGATAGGGCGCAGCATCGAAGGAAGCAAATGGAGCAACGGAAAGGGCTTCGCTGGCAACCCGAGCGAGCGGACCACGCCGCCGATGCCTCACGCCCTGCCCCGCAGCAGCCGGAGCGCCTTCGGCGTGAGGGCGAGGGCGTCGGCCAGCGGGTCCTCCACCTGCAGCAACCCCTCGTGCACGAGCCAGTCGGCCAGCCCGTCGCGCCGGTGCGCCGGCAGCCCCTCGCCCGCGAGCCAGTCCGCCCGCGGCTCCCCCCGCTCGACGTGCGCGAGGATCCGCCGGAGCAGCGGCTCGTCCTCGGGCGTGACCGCGGCCGGGCGGTGGCGCCCGAGGCACACGTCGCACCGCCCGCACCGCGCCGGGCTCGCCTCGCCGAAGTAGTGGAGGAGGTGCTGGCGCCGGCAGTGCAGCGAGCCGGCGTAGCGGAGCACGTCGTCGAGGCGGGCGAGGGCGCGGCGGCGGGCGCGGGCGAGGGCCCCGGCGTCGAGCGCGGCCTTCTCCGTGCGCGGGCCCTCGAACACCACGCGCAGGCCCTCCGAGGGTGGGTGCACCGCCAGCAGGTCGTGCTGGGCGAGGAAGCCGAGGCCGCGCAGGAGCCGGTCGCGCCCCAGCCCCGTCTTCTTCTCCAGCAGCGCGAGGTCCACCTCGGCCCACCCGCCGAAGGCCTCGGGCGGGAGCACGCGGAGGAGCGCGCGGACGAACCGCCCCAGCGACGGGTTCTCCCGGCCGTCGGCGTAGCGGCGGAGCACCTCGGGCGGCTGGTGGGCGCGCACGAGGGCGCGATGCGGGTGGTGCGGAAGCACCGTCCACACCCCCGCGTCGGCCAGCCGGTCCACGGCCGCGCGGGCGGCCATCGGCGTGACGCCGGCCACGCGCGCGAGGGCGTCGGGGTCGAGGGGGACGGGCCCGTCGGGCCGGCTGCCGAGGGGGATCTGGGCGAGGCTGCCGGCGGCGGCGTAGACGGCCTGGACGGCGGGGGCCTCCGGGTGGCCCTCCTCGGCGAGGGCGCGGGGGAGGTCCTCGTCGGCGTCGTCCACGAGGAGGACGGCCCAGGCGCGGCGGCCGTCGCGGCCGGCCCGCCCGGCCTCCTGGTAGTACGCCTCCAGCGTCGGCGGCAGCGCCACGTGGACGACGAACCGCACGTCGGGCTTGTCGATCCCCATTCCGAAGGCGCTCGTGGCGGCGATGACGCGGGTCCGGCCGTCGAGCCAGCGGCGCTGCACGGCCGCCCGCGTCTCGGCGTCGAGGCCGGCGTGGTAGGCCTCGGCCGTCACGCCCATCCCCCGCAGCTTTTCGGCCCACGCCGCGCTCCCCTCGCGCGTGCCGGCGTAGACGAGCCCGCTCCCCGGCACCGTCTCCGCGATCTCCCTCAGCTTCCGCGCCTTGTCCTCCCCCCGGTAGACGGCCCACACGAGGTTCGGCCGGTCGAACCCCCGCACCACCACCACCGGGTCCCGCAGCCCCAGCTGCTCGACGACGTCGCGGCGGACGGGCGGCGTGGCGGTGGCGGTGACGGCCAGGACGGGCACGGGCCGGCCCCCGGCGCCTGCGAGGAGGGGCCGGACGGCCGCGATGCGGCGGTAGGCCGGGCGGAAGTCGTGGCCCCACTCCGAGATGCAGTGGGCCTCGTCGACGGCGAGGAGGGCGACGTTCAGGCGGGACGCCCGCGCCCGGAACAGCTCCGTCTCCAGCCGCTCGGGCGTCACGTAGAGGAGGCGGTAGCGGCCGAACTCGGCGTCGGTGAGGCGCTGGTCGAGGGCGCGCGGGCCGAGGGCGGCCGTGAGCGCGACGGCGGGGATGCCGCGCGCGGCGAGCGCCTCCACCTGGTCCTGCATCAGCGCCACGAGCGGCGAGACGACGAGGACGAGGCCGTCGAGCAGCACGGCCGGGAGTTGGTACAGCAGCGACTTCCCGCCACCCGTCGGGAGCACGGCGAGCACGTCGCGCCCGGCGAGGACGGCCTCGACGGCCTCGCGCTGCCCCGGGCGGAGGGCGTCGTAGCCCCAGTGCCGCCGCAGGGCGGCCAGCGCCCGTCCCGGCTCGGCGCCGGGCGCGGGATCGGGGGGAGAGAGCGAGGAGCGCATGAGGGGAAAATCGGCCCTGGCGAGGGCGGAAGGGGCGGTCCGAAAAAAAAGTTGGCCGGAGGAGTTAGATCTCGCCGGTCACCCGTGTCTATAGGGGCGTCGTCTCCAGAGGGGGGTCACCGGTTACCCCCGCAGGGAGACGAGATCTCTACAGAACCAGCGGGCACGAGCCCACGCTGGTGGTGGGAAAGCCGGCGCGGCCTGGACTCGTGGTGGGGTCTTACAGGCCGCGCCGGCGCCTTTTTTATGTCCGCGCGCGCCCGGCCGATAACGGCTGTGCCCCCTGCGGCGACGCCTGATCGTACCGCTCCCCCGGAGCCCGGCGGCGCGGCGGTCGTATGGTTGGCTCCATTCCCGTTCCCCACCCTGGTCCCCCATGCCGCAGCTCCCGCTCGCGGGTCGTACCCGCCCCCTCATCCTCGCCCTGGCCCTCGCCGCCCCCGCCTTCGGCCTCGCCGGCTGCGACGAGGCCGCCGACCTCATCGGCGTCGACCAGTTCGACGTGAACCTCGGCAGCAACGCCGTCCTCCCGCTCGTCCCCAACACGAGCGTCGCGGCACCGACGGGCGAGGTGGACGTCGAGCAGAACCTCCCGGACGTGTTCGACATCGAGCGGATCTCGATCCCCGAGGACGCCGTCACGTACCAGTCGCCTGCGCCGGCGGCGGGCGGCGGAGGCGCCGTCTGCCACGTCCGCCTCTTCGTGATGATCGACCGCGTGCCCGTCCTCCAGGCCGACGTGCACGTGGACGAGGAAGCCGACCCCGAGGTGCAGGAGGTCACGTCGCGGTACGCGCGGCCCTACGACCGCGACGAGATCTGCTCCGGCCTCGACGACTGCCCCGTGACGAACCAGGACCTCTCGTCGCAGGAGATCCGCGACCACGTGGACGACGCCGTGGCCCGCGGCCGGTTCGACGTCGACTTCGTCGCCTCGAACGACGGCCCGTGCGCGGGCGTCCTCGCCATCGAGCGGCTCCACTTCGAGCTGGACTTCTGAGCCGCCGCCGGCCCGGCTTGACGGGCCGGCGAGGGCGAGCGGCTTCCCCGACGCGCTCAGCGGCCGTCGGCGATCCGCCGCCCACGGCCCCCGGGGCGTAGCTTCCGGCCCCGCCCCGGCCCGTCCGCCCCGTGCTCGTCCCCCTCCCGCGCCTCTCCTCAGGCACCCCCCGCGTCTCCGTCGTCATCGTGACGTGGAACGGGCGCGCGCTGCTGGAGCGGTTCCTCCCGTCCGTCCTCGCGACCGACTACCCCGACCTCGAGGTCGTCGTGGCCGACAACGCCTCGACGGACGGGACGGCCGACTGGCTGGCGGCGGCGCACCCCGGGGTCGTCGTCGTGCGCCACCCCGAGAACTGGCTGTTCGCGCGGGGCAACAACGCGGCCGTGCCCCACGCCACGGGCCGCCACCTCGTCTTCCTCAACAACGACGTCGAGGTGCCGCCGGGGTGGCTCCGCCCGCTCGTGGCGACGCTGGAGGCGATCCCCGACGCGGCGGCCGTCCAGCCCAAGCTCCTCCAGCACGGCGACCGCGCGCGGTTCGAGTACGCCGGCGCCGCGGGCGGCTTCCTCGACGCCTACGGCTACCCGTTCACGCGCGGCCGGCTGTTCTTCACGCTGGAGGAGGACCGGGGGCAGTACGACGACGCCCGCGACGTCTTCTGGGCCTCCGGCGCCTGCCTCGTCGTGCGCCGCGAGGCGTTCGAGGCCGTCGGCGGCTTCGACGAGGCGTTCGGGATGCACATGGAGGAGGTGGACCTGTGCTGGCGGCTGTGGCGGGCCGGCTGGCGCGTGCGCGTGGCGCCGCAGAGCGTGGCGTACCACCTCGGCGGCGCGTCGCTGCCGCAGGGCGACCCGCGGAAGGCGTACTACAACTTCCGCAACAGCCTCGTCATGCTCTACAAGAACCTCCCCCCGCGCGAGTGGCGCCGCGTGGCCCGCGCCCGCCGCGCCCTCGACGCCCTCGCGTGGGCGCGCGCCCGCGCCGCCGGCGGCCCCGCCGAGGCCGCCGCCATCCGCCGCGCCTACGCCGACGCCCGCGCCCTCTTCCCCCGCTACGCCGACGCCCGGCCTCCCGACGACGCGCTGGCCCTCCTCCCCCCCTACCGCGGCGCCATCGTCCTCGACTACTTCGCCCGCGGCCGGCGGCACTTCTCGGACCTCCCCGTGCGGCGCTTCCTTCCCGGCTGGCGGTGAACGTGATTACGTGAAGGGTGTGATTACGTGAGAGGGAGCGTTCACGTAATCACGCGTCACGTAATCACGTTCGTCGCGCGAAGACGGCGGCGATGGCGAGGAGCACGACGGCCATCCCCGCCACCGCCAGCAGCGGCGGGCGCTCGCCGAAGAGGACGAGGGCCAGGAACGAGGCCACGACGGGCTCGATGAGGGAGAGGAGCCCGAGGAGCGCCGCCGGGAGGTAGCGCACGGCGTAGTTGAACGAGCCGTGCCCGAGGAGCTGCGGGCCGAGCGCCATCAGCAGGCACAGCCCGAGGACCGGCCACGGCTGCGCCAGCGGCACCCCCCGCAGCAGCGCCGCCCCCACGCACGTCGCCGCCGCGACGGCGTAGAGCGGGAGGAGGTAGGGGAGGAAGCCCATCCGCTGCCGCACCGCCCGCCCGATGAGGATGTAGACCGAGAACAGTAGCGCCGCCAGGAGGGCGAGCGCGTTGCCGAAGCCCGCGCGCGGGAACGCCCCCGCCTGCGCGTCGGCCAGCCCGATGAGAGCGGCGCCGGCGACGGCCGCCGCGATGGCGAGGACGGTCCGCAGCGCGAGGCGCTCGCGGAGGAAGGCGTACCCGAGGGCGGCGATGAACAGCGGGCTCGTCGTGACGAGCACCGAGGCGCTCGCCACGCTCGTGTGGTAGAGCGACTCGATGTAGCCGATGAAGTGGAGGCCGAGGAGCACGCCCGCCGCCCCGATGAGCGCGAGGTCGCGCGGCGGCAGGCGGCGGAGCTGCGGCCCCGCCTTCGCCAGCGCCACCGGCGCCACGAGCACGGCCGCGAAGGTCGTCCGCCACACGGCGAGGGCCAGCGCCGGCGCCTCCGAAGCGTAGCGCACCAGGATGGCCGACGAGCCGAACGTGGCGAGGCCCACGGCCAGGACCGCCCACACGTGCAGCGGCACCGCCCCGAGGCGGTCGCGCGCCGTCGGCGGCCCCGCGGCCATGGCGCTACCGGAGCCGGTCCATGGACCGGACGAGGTCGATGTCCTTCTGCACGCCCAGCCGCGCCTGCCGCAGGGCGACGTACGCTAGCACGGGCATGAGCAGGACCGCGATGCCGACGGCGCCCGCCGCCGTGAGGTCGGCGTCGGTGCGGAAGCTGAGGTAGCCGAGGGCGGCGGCCAGCACGAGCACGAGGGCGAGGTCGAGCCACTGCGCCGCCAGGATCACCTTCGCCTGCCGCTCCCGCTGCTTGTACAGGAACACGGCGACGAGGGCGACGGCGGCCGTGAGCCCGCCCAGCCCGTAGACCACGGCGCCGAGCCACCCGAACGCGTCGCCGGCCACGGCCAGCCAGAGGTCCACGAACCCGAGGAAGAACCCGAGCAGGAGGGCCGCGACGAGGAGGTAGACGGTCTGGACGCGCTGGATCATCGGGGGGTCTCAGGTCTGGGGTCCAAGCGTCGAAGGTCGGATGGTCAACCTTCGACCTTCGACATTTGACGTTCGACCCTCGCCGCGAGGTGGTCGGCGAAGGCGTCGGTGGAGGCGGTGCCGCCGAGGTCGGCCGTGAGGCGGGTGCCCTCGGCGTAGACGTCGTGGAGGGCGCGGCGGACGGCCTCGGCCGCCTCGGCCTCGCCGACGTGGCGGAGCAGCATCTCGCCGGCGCGGATGACGGCGGTGGGGTTGGCGATCCCCTTCCCCGCGATGTCCGGCGCCGAGCCGTGGACGGCCTCGAAGATGGCGCAGTCGTCGCCGACGTTGGCCGAGCCGGTCACGCCGAGGCCGCCGACGAGCCCGGCCATGAGGTCGGACAGGATGTCGCCGAAGAGGTTCGTCGTGACGAGGCAGTCGTAGTCCTGGGGGTGGATGACGAGCTGCATCGCCATGTTGTCGACGATCCGGTCGTCGAAGGCGATGTCCGGGTAGTCCTTCGCGATCTCGCGGCCGATGTCGAGGAACATCCGGCCGGCGGCCTTGAGGATGTTGGCCTTGTGGACGAGGGTGATCCGGCGGCGGCCGCGGCGGCGGGCGTCCTCGAAGGCGAACCGGACGATCCGCTCGCTCCCCCGCCGCGTCACGCGCGCGATGGAGTCGGCGATCTGGTTCCGCTCGTCGAAGTACTCGATGCCGGCGTAGAGGCCCTCGGTGTTCTCGCGGTAGAGGACGAGGTCGAGCCCGCGGAAGGGGGTGTTCGTGTTGGGGAGGGTCTCGGCCGGGCGCACGTTCGCGTAGAGGTCGAAGTGCTGGCGGAGCCGGACGTTGGCGCTGCGGAAGCCGCCGCCGACGGGCGTCGCGAGCGGGCCCTTCAGCGCGAGGCGCGTCCGCGCGATGGCGTCGAGAACGGGAGGCGGGAGCGGGTCGCCGGTGGCCTCGAAGGCCGCCATCCCCGCCACCTGCTCGTCCCACTCGAACGCGACGCCGGTCGCCTCGAGCACGCGCCGCGCCGCGCCGACGACCTCGGGGCCGATCCCGTCGCCGGGGATGAGGGTGACACGGTAGGCCATGAGTGCGGACGAGCGGTTGAGTGGGACGGGCGGAGAAGCTACACCCGCCCCTCCCGGCCTTCCCGTGGAGAGCGGCTAAATACGGACCCCCCGGAAACGCCGCGGGGGCGGCCCACACTCGAGCCGCCCCCGCGGGGATGACCTGGTCCGTAGAAACGGTCAGCCCTCCGCGGCGCCCTCGCGGGTGGTGGAGTAGTTGATCCGGAGGGTCTCCGCCTCGCGCAGCTCCTGCTGCACGTCGTAGAGCAGCCCCGTCTCGGTGTCGCGGTCGACGCGGAGCGAGATGATCATGCGCGGCTCCTCGAGGATCTTCCGGTACATGATCTCCCGGATGTCGGTGAGGTCGTCCACGATGGCGTCGTCGATCTGGACGGCGTCCTCGCCGAAGGTGCCGTCCTCGAGCTTCTGCGGGCCGATGTAGATGTAGGAGACGAGCCGCTTCTGCTCGATCTTCTCGATGGCCTCCGCCTGCGGGAGCGTCGTCCGCACGAGGAGCTCCGTCTCGCGGAGGACCGTCGAGACCATGAAGAAGATGAGCAGGATGAAGATGACGTCCGGCATGGACGCCGTCGGGATCTCCTGGGAGACCTTGGAGGACTTCCGCTTGAAGTGGCCGGGCATGGCGATGGGGCTCGGGCTGGGCGCGGGGAGGCGCCGGCGTGGGGAGGCTCAGCGGGCGGCGGGAGCGGCGGCTCCGCCGGGGTCCGGCTCGGCGAGCGAGATCTTGATGGGGTACTTCTCGGCGACGAGGTCGGTCTCCCCCTCCTCGAGGCGCGCCTTGTACGTGGCGTAGTCCACGCCGGCGATCTGGCGCGCGTAGTCGTTGCGGATGTCGATGTAGGCCGCCTTGATCTCGTCGAGGACGTCGACGTAGACCTGGTACTTCGTGCCGCGCTCGGTCTTGAACGAGACGATGGCCACCTCGGGACTGTCGGAGTACCCGGGCTGGCGCCCCTCGTTGAGGACGTGGCGTTTGACCTCGTCGCGGATGCCGGAGATCTGCATGAACTCGCCCTCGACGAGGACGTCGCCGGCGGCGCTGACGAGGACGGTCAGGAGGTTGCGGTCCTGGATCTCCGGCGGGGTCTGTTCGGGGTCCAGCTTCGGGGGGAGCTGCATGTAGATCCCCGAGTCCACGTCGATGGTGGTCGTGACGAGGAAGAAGATGAGGAGGAGGAAGGCGATGTCCGCCATCGAGGCGGTGGGGATCTCCGCCGTCCGCTTCGTCCTCCGCTTCAGGAGAGGCATGGTCGTGGGGATCTATGCGAGGGCGGGCGCCTCAGCGGACGAACCGGCGCCCGGCCGAGAGGATCATGAGGAGGAACGCCAGCAGCATCAGCACGACGGCCGTCATGATGAGCGCCGGGACCCAGCTGCCGTAGACCGCCATGAGGACCCCCGCGAGGACGATGGGGAGGGCGAAGCCGGCCAGGACGAGCTTGTTCTCGCCGGAGCGGCCGAGGTTGCGTATCCCGAACGCCAGCATGATGAGGATGGAGGCGCCGAGGAGGACGTAGACGAGGTAGATCGCGATGGAGAGCATGGCCGAGGAGGCAGGGGGAACGACCGCGGGAGGGCGTGGCACCTGTTGAGGGTGCCACCCCGGAGGCCCACGTCAGCTGAGGTCCGTCTTCGTGAGGTCGTCCCCGCGCCCGACCTCGGACGAGGCCGAGGGCAGCGAGGCCGTGCGGGCGCCGGCGCCCACGGCGCGGACGGGCCGCCCCATGTTCATCATCGCCAGCGCGTCGATGAGCTCCACGCTCGCCTCCTCCATGTCCGCCGTGATCCGGTCGATCTTCGAGACGCAGTAGTTGTAGAAGACCTGGAGGATCATCGCCACGATGAGGCCGAACACCGTCGTGAGCAGGGCCACCTTGATGCCGCCGGCCACGAGCGAGGGCGAGATGTCGCCGGCCGCCTCGATGGCGTCGAACGCCTGCACCATCCCGATGACGGTGCCGAGGAACCCGAGCATGGGGGCGATCGAGATGAAGAGGCTGAGCCAGACGAGCCCGCGCTCGAGGAAGCTCATCTCGATCGAGCCGTAGGAGACCACCGCCTTCTCGACGGCGTCCATCCCCTCGTCGTAGCGGAGGAGCCCCGCCTGCACCACCGAGGCCGCCGGGCCGCGCGTGTTGGCGCAGACCTCCTCGGCCGCCGAGATCCCCCCGCTTTCGAGCGCCTCCTTCACGCGGTTCATGAACTTCCGCGTGTTGATGTCGGAGCGGTTGAGCGAGATGATGCGCTCGAAGGCGATGGCGAGCCCGATGATGAGGCAGATGAGGATCGGCGTCATCCAGAGCTGCCCGCCCTCGTTGAAGCGGCGGACCAGCTCGTTGGTAAAGCCGCCGTCGGCGGCGGCGGCCTCCTGCAGCAGCAGCAGCGCGTAGAGCTTCATAAGACGACCTCTTGGGGGTGCGTAAGCGGGGTGAGCGGGGGTGACGGCGCCTTCGGGGAAGGGCCTGGGATGCGGACGGCGGGACGGGCAGGAGGGGGAGAGGGGCAACCCCGAAGGGGACCACGGCGCCGCCGAGAGAACGGGGCGAATAACCCTACTCCTCCCCAGATTGTCAACGCAACGGGCGCCGCAGGCGACGCGAGCGGGGGCCCGGACGCCGCGTCGGCGTCGCGTCTAGACACGCGCGGGGCGGCGGAGTTGCTCCGCGGCCCCGCGCCGGTGCGGATTTTTTGCCCCGCCGCGCGCGGGGCCGCGGGCGCCTAGCGCCGGGGGCGCGCCTCGGCGAGGTCCGTCGCCACGCGCCACAGCGTCATCGCCTCCGTCAGCGTCCGGTCGATCTCGGCCACGACGGGGTAGAACGCGTCGACGTCGAAGAGGCGGCGGGCCATGAACGCCTTGATCCGCGTCTTCACGTCGTCGGCCTCGGCGAGCACCTCGCTGCGGACGAGGATCGGGGTCTCGGGCTCCCCGGCCGGCCGCGCCTCTACGACGTCGACGCCGTGGTCGTCGGCCCAGGCGAGGAACGCCTCGAGGGTGGCGTCGTCGACCTCGTAGTCGCGGATGAAGGCGGCCGGGTCGTCGCCCCAGCGCTGCCGGAACGACTCCCCGAGCTGCTCGATGCGGTGGCGGGCGAACTCGTTGTCGAGGTTGCGCCCGATGACGGTCTGGAGCGCGGCCGAGAGGGTGTCGAGGCGGACGAGGTAGTCCGGGAGGATGCCGCCGCCGCCGAAGACGACGCGGCCGGCGTCGGTGGTGTACTTCAGCGAGTCCGGCACCTCGTCGGCGAACACGGACACGTCGAGGAGCCCGCTCTCGGGGATCTGCCCCTCCATGAGGTCGCGGAGCTCCTGCTTCGCCTCGAAGTACTCCTCGTCGTCGTGCCCGCGGACGTAGGGCGTCTGGATGAGCCGGCCGCTGGGGGTGTAGTAGCGCGAGACGGTCATCTGGAGGACGGACCCGTCGGAGAGGGGGAACTGCTGCTGGACGAGCCCCTTCCCGAACGTCCGCCGCCCGACGATGAGGGCGCGGTCGTGGTCCTGGAGCGCCCCGGCGACGATCTCGCTGGCCGAGGCGGAGTTCTCGTCCACGAGGAGGATGACGGGGTCCTGCTCGAACGTGCCGCCGGAGGTGGCGCGGTACTCCCGGTTGTTCGAGGGGTGGCGGCTGTTGGTGTAGACGACCATCTCGCCGGCCGGGAGGAACTCGTCGACGATCTGCCAGGCCTGCTCGAGGAGGCCGCCGGCGTTGCCGCGGAGGTCGAAGATGAGCCGCTCCATCCCCTGCGCGCGGAGCGCCTGCAGCGCCTCGAGCACCTCGGCGTGGCTCGTGCGGGCGAACCGCTGGAGCTTGATGTAGCCCGTCTCGTCGTCGAGCATGTAGGCCGCGATGACGGTCTCGAGCGGGATCCGGTCGCGCGTGATGGTGAACGAGAGGGTGTCGCGGTAGCCCGGGCGGCGCACCTTCACCGTGACCTCCGTGCCGGCCGGCCCCTTGAGGTAGCGCTGGACGAGCTCGGTGTCGAACCCGATGGCGGTGGTGTCGTCGATCTGGATGATGCGGTCGCCGGGGTGGAGGCCGGCCTCCTCGCTCGGCCCCCCGGCGATGGGCATGAGCACGGCGAGGGTGTCGCGGTCGTCGGGCCCCTCGATCAGCTCGTAGTAGATGCCGATCCCCTCGAAGGAGGCGTTGAAGCTCTCCTGGACGTCGCGCATCTCGTCGGCCGAGATGTAGATGGAGTGGGGGTCGAGGGCGGCCAGCATCCCCTCGATGGCGGCCTCCGCCAGCTGCGCCGAGTCGACGCGCTCGACGTACCCCTGCGTGATGATGTTGAACGCCTCCTCGATCTTGTTCCGGTTGAGGCGGTCGTCGGTCCCCGAGGCGACGTCGCGGACGTGGAAGCCGAGGACGATGCCGACGACGAGGACGGCGGCGACGAGGAGGGGGAGGGTCCGGCGGTGCTGCATGGGGCGGGGGCGGGTGGGTCGCGAAAGCGGGCGCCGATGGCGCAAAAGGGGGACGGCGGGCGAACGCGGGACGCGCTCGGCTTCGTGCCTTACGGCCGCCGCGGGGCGAAGTTCGCCCTTTCCGGCCGCCGCCGCTACCGCGCGGCAAAGATCACGCCCTCGGAGGCCGCCGGGACCCTCAGAGCCTGTCTTATGAATGGGTCCTCCCCCCGCTGCGCAGGGGGAGGGGGAACGATCAGCCCTCATAGGCACGCTCTCACCCTGCGCCGCGCGTGCTTAACACCGGCGTAATCCCCCCCGCCGTCCGCCCCGGTAGCTTATCCCCGGTCCCTCGCCCGCCCCGCTCCACGCGGCCGGGCGTGCCTCTCACCCACCCCCACTCCCATGCGGCCAGGTCCCCCCCGCCCTGCCCGCCTCGTCGCCCTCGCGCTGCTGGGGCTGGCCGGCCTCGCCCGGCCCGCCGCCGCCCAGCCCGAGGTGCGCGTCGGCGGGCTCGCCTACCTCGACTACTACTACCAGCTCGCCTCGCCCGACTCGGCCCGCGACGGCCTCCACGGGTTCACGTTCCGCCGCCTCTACCTCACCACCGACGCCCGGCTCTCCGACGCCTTCAGCGCCCGCGCCCGCCTCGAGGCCGCCGACGTCGGTCTGGGCGACCGCGGGGCGGTCCCCTTCGTGAAGGACCTCTACCTCCGCTGGCAGAGCCCGGGCGGCCACCGCCTCACCCTCGGCATCACCTCGCCCCCGGCCTACGACCTCACCGAGGACGTGTGGGGCTACCGCAGCCTCGAGAAGACGCTGATGGACCTCAACGGGGTGATCGCGTCGCGCGACTTCGGCCTCCGCGCCGAGGGGCCGATCCCCGTCGGCCGCGAGGGGCTCCTCCGCTACGCCGTGATGGCGGCCAACGGCGAGGGCGTCTTCCCCGAGGACGACCGGCACAAGCGCGGCTACGCGCGGCTCCAGGTGCGCCCGGCCGAGCCCGTCGTCCTCGCCGTCGGCGCCTCCCTCGCAACCTTCCCCGACGACCGCGACACCGAGCACGTCCTCTTCGCGCTCGCCGCCTACGTCACCGACACCTGGCGCGTGGGCGTCGAGGGGTACCTCCGCGGCGTCGGCTTCGAGGGGGCCGAGGAGGGGCTGGGCGGGGCCGCCGTGAGCGCCTTCGGCGTCGTCGAGGTGGCCGACGGCGTCGAGGCCGTCGCGCGGTTCGACCGGACGCGGCAGGATGCGTTCGCCGACGCCCCCGGCGAGGTCGTCGCCGGCCACCACAGCTTCGCCCTCCTCGGGCTCTCGTACGCGCCCGCCGAGCCCGTCCGCCTCATCCCCAACCTCCGCTGGGCCCGCGCCGACGGCGCCGACGAGGCCGACCTCCAGGCCCGCTTCACCGCCGAGTTCACGTTCTAGGGTCTTCGTGTTGCGTGTTGCGTGTCGGATCCAGGAGAACACGAAACACGCGATACGCAACACGGAGATCGAACCCTCTCCCCCATGAAACGAACCCTCCTCGCACTCGCCCTTCCCCTCCTCGCCGCCTGCGGCGGCGACCGTGCCAGCGGCGACGGCCTCTCCGGCAGCATCCTCGTGGACGGCTCCTCGACGGTCGCCCCCCTCTCGGAGGCGGTGGCCGAGGAGTTCATGATCGCGAACCCCGGCGTCCGCGTGACCGTCGGCACGAGCGGGACCGGCGGCGGCTTCGCCAAGTTCTTCCGCGGCGAGACCGACATCAGCGACGCCTCCCGCCCCGTCAAGCCCGACGAGGTGGCCGGCGGCTACGACTTCATCGAGCTCCCCGTCGCCTACGACGGCATCGCCATCGTCACGAACCCCGGCAACGACTTCGTCGAGTGCCTCACGGTCGAGGAGCTGAGGGCGATCTGGGCGCCGGGCTCGACCGTCAGCGACTGGAGCCAGGTCCGCGCCGGGTTCCCGGGCCGCCCGCTCACGCTCTACGGCGCCGGCACCGACAGCGGCACGTACGACTACTTCACCGAGGCCGTAGGCGGCGAGGAGGGCGCCTCCCGCGCCGACTTCACCGCCAGCGAGGACGACAACGTGCTCGTGCAGGGCGTCGCCGGCGACCCCGGCGCCCTCGGCTTCATCCCCCTCGCCTACTACGAGGCCAACCAGGACAAGCTGCGGCTCCTCGGCGTGGACGACGGCAGCGGCTGCGTGGCGGCCGGCGCCGCGACGGTCCAGGACGGCTCCTACACCCCGCTCTCCCGCCCCATCTTCATCTACGTCCGTGCCGACCGCACCACCGACCCCGCCGTCCGCGCCTTCGTCGCGTTCTACCTCGACAACGCCGCCCCCCTCGCCCCGGAGGTGGGGTACGTCCCGCTCTCGGCCGAGGCTTACGCCGCCGCGCGCGAGCGCTTCGCCGCCGGCACGACGGGCAGCGTGTTCGCTGGCGGCTCGCAGGTGGGCGTGACCATCGAGGACCTCCTTCGCCGCGAGGGCGCCTCCGACTCGACGTCCGCTCCGTAAGAGAAGGGGGGAAAGGGAGAGAGAGGGAAAGGGAGATGTCTATCCCTCGCCCCTTCCCCCTCTCTCCCACTCCCCCACTCTCCCTTTCCCAACCGATGGACCTCGCGCAGCAGCACCCCCTCGCGGAGATGGACCCGGAGCACCCCCGGGACACGCCCGCGGTGGACCTCACGGCCAACGTCTTCCGCAGCCCGAAGGAGCGCGCCATCGCCGCCGCCCTCGGCGCCTGCGCGATGCTCTCGGTCGTGACCACCCTCGGCATCGCCGGCGTGCTCGTCTACGAGTCGCTCGCCTTCTTCGCCGAGGTCTCGCCCCTCCAGTTCCTGACGGAGACCGAGTGGACGCCGCAGTTCGTGGACCCGCAGTACGGCGTGCTCCCGCTCGTCAGCGGGACGCTCCTCATCACCGTGATCGCCGCGGCGGTGGCGCTGCCGCTCGGGCTCATGAGCGCGATCTACATCGCCGAGTACGCGCCGGCGCGCGTGCGGAAGGTCCTCAAGCCCGGGCTGGAGCTGCTCGCGGGCGTGCCGACGGTGGTCTACGGCTACTTCGCCCTCACGTTCGTGACGCCGCTCTTGCAGCAGCTCATCCCCGCGCTCAGCATCTACAACGCCCTCTCGGCCGGGCTCGTCGTGGGCGTGATGATCCTGCCGATGGTGGCCTCCCTCAGCGAGGACGCCCTGAGGGCCGTCCCCCGCGCGCTGGCCGACGGCGCCTACGCCCTCGGCGCGACGAAGGTCGAGGTCGTCCTCCGCGTGCTCGTGCCCGGCGCGCTCTCCGGCATCGTCGCTTCGTTCATCCTCGCGCTCAGCCGCGCCATCGGGGAGACGATGATCGTGACGCTGGCGGCCGGCGCCACGCCGCGCCTCACGCTCGACCCCACGGCGTCGGTCCAGACGATGACGGCGTTCATCGTGCAGGTGAGCCTGGGCGACACGCCGGCCGGCTCGACCGTCTTCCACAGCCTCTTCGCCGTCGGCCTCCTGCTGTTCCTCCTCACGCTCGGGATGAACCTCCTCGCCAACGCCGTCATCCGCCGCTTCCAGGAGCGGTATTAGGGCCACTAGGGATTGGGCACTGGGGACTCCGCTCCTCAGACGCAGTGCCCAGTGCCCAATGGCCAGTGCCTCCCCATGCCCACTGCCGCCCCCGACTTCGACGCCCCCGACTTCGACGAGCGCGTCGCGGCGCGGAAGCGCCGGAGCCTCGTGCTCGCCGCCGCGCTGTTCCTCGCCACGCTGTTCGGGATCCTCGTCCTCGTCACCCTCCTCGTGGACGTGTTCCTGAAGGGGCTGCCGTGGCTCGACCTCGGCTTCCTCGACAGCTACCCCTCGCGCATCCCCGAGCGCGCCGGCATCAAGAGCGCGCTCGTCGGCTCGCTGTGGGTGATGGGGCTGACGGCGCTGCTGGCCGTGCCCGTCGGCGTGGCGAGCGCGGTGTTCCTGGAGGAGTACGCGCCGCGGTCGTGGCTCTTCCGCGCGATCCAGGTCAACATCGCCAACCTCGCCGGGGTGCCGAGCGTGCTCTACGGCATCCTCGGGCTGGCGCTGTTCGTGCGGTTCTTCGGCCTCGGCCGCAGCCTCCTGGCCGGGAGCATCACGATGGCGCTGCTGGTGCTGCCCGTCCTCATCATCGCGACGCAGGAGGCGCTGCGGGCCGTGCCCTCGGGGCTGCGCGAGAGCGCCTACGCCCTCGGCGCCACGCGCTGGCAGGTCGTCTGGGGCCACCTCCTCCCCGTCGCCGCGCCCGGCATCCTCACGGGCGTCATCCTCGCGCTCAGCCGCGCCATCGGCGAGACGGCGCCGCTCATCATGATCGGGGCGTTCTCGTTCGTGGCGTTCCTGCCCGCGTCGGTGATGGACTCGTTCACGGTGCTGCCCATCCAGATCTTCAACTGGACCGCCCGGCCGCAGGTCGCGTTCCAGGGGCTCGCAGCCGCCGCCATCGTCGTGCTCATGGTGCTCCTGTTCACGATGAACCTCTCTGCCATCCTCCTCCGCAACCACTTCGAGCGCCACCGTGGCGGATGAACGGTCGCAAGTCGAAGGTCCGGAAGTCCAAAGTCAGTGGACCCTTGACCTCCGACTTGCGACCTTCAGACCTTCGACCCCATGCCCGACCCGACGAACACCGCCGAGACGCTCCGCGAGGAGGCCGAGGCCCTGGCGCACCACCCCGGCCCCGACGCCCCTGGAACGGGCCCCGCACCCGCAGGCCCGGCTGACCGCACCGCGACGGCGCAGCCCAAGATCCAGATCGAGGACGTCTCGTTCTTCTACGGCGACAAGCAGGTCCTCAAGGGCATCTCGATGGACGTGCCGGCGCACCAGGTGACGGCGTTCATCGGCCCCTCGGGCTGCGGCAAGAGCACGTTGCTCCGGTGCCTCAACCGGATGAACGAGCTCATCCCCGGCACCCGCCTCACCGGCCGCATCCGCATAGACGGCCAGGACGTCTACGGCGGCGCCGACCCCGTGATGGTCCGCCGCCGCATCGGGATGGTGTTCCAGAAGCCCAACCCGTTCCCGAAGACGATCTACAGGAACGTCGCCTGGGGCGCCAGGATCAACGGGTACCGGGGCGACATGGACGAGCTGGTGGAGCGGTGCCTCCGGCAGGCCGCGCTGTGGGACGAGGTGAAGGACCGCCTCCACGACCACGCCTACGGCCTCTCCGGCGGCCAGCAGCAGCGCCTCTGCATCGCGCGCACCCTCGCCGTCCGCCCCGACGTCGTGCTCATGGACGAGCCGGCCTCCGCGCTCGACCCCATCGCCACGGCGAAGCTGGAGGAGACCATCCTCGAGCTGAAGAAGGACTACACCATCGTCATCGTCACGCACAACATGCAGCAGGCCTCGCGGATCTCGGACGAGACCGCGTTCTTCTACCTCGGCGAACTCGTCGAGCTCAACCACACCGACGTGCTCTTCACGCGCCCGACGAACCCCCGCACCGAGGACTACATCACCGGCCGCTTCGGCTGACGCCGAAGGGAAAAGGGAAAGGTGAGAAGTGAGAGAGGGCACGAAGAGCCCCGTGCTCCGGCCCGAGCCCTCATACTTCTCCCTTTTCACTTCTCACTTTACACTTTTCACCTTCCCCCATGCCCGTCCACCGCCCCCTCGACGAGGAGCTCCAGATCCTCTGGGACCTCCTCGTCCAGATGCACCTCCTCGTCGACGAGCAGCTCGCCGACGCCATCGACGCCGTCACCCGCTGCGACGCCGACAAGGCCGCGCGCGTCCGCGACCGCGACGACGAGGTGGACCGGCTCGAGCTCGAGGTCGACCACCAGTGCGAGCGGATCCTCGCCCTCCACACCCCCGTCGCCGTCGACCTCCGCCTCCTCGTGACGGCGGTCAAGATCAACACGGACCTCGAGCGGATCGGGGACCACGCGAAGAACCTCGCGAAGTACACCCCCTACCTCGCCGGCCGCAGCGACCTCGTCGAGCAGGCCCAGCTCGGGCGGATGGCCGACGCCGCGCGCGCGATCCTCCGCGAGGCGCAGGACGCGTTCATGAAGCGGGACCGGATGCTGGCCCGCCGCGTCATCGGGCGCGACCGCGAGGTGGACGCCCTCCACGAGCAGGCCTTCCAGCGCGTCGTGGCCCTGCTCAAGGAGAACCCCGCCGACGCCGAGGCCCTCGTCCACCTCGTGACGATGAGCAAGGGGGTCGAGCGGATCGCCGACCACGCGAAGAACATCGCCGAGACGGTCGTCTTCCTCATCGAGGGGGTGGACGTGCGCCACCGCCGCCTCCAGCAGCGCCCCGAGGCCGCGGCGTGACGCGTGATGGTGCGTTTCCCCCGCCGGATGACATCCGCTGGAACGTCTA
>DATGQT010000027.1:0-14382 GCA_035304085.1 Rubricoccaceae bacterium | reverse complement strand
CGGCGTAGAACGGGTCGGCGGCGTCGCCCGGCTCGCGGGTGAGGCGGCCGGCGACGTACGGGAGGAGCTCGACGCGGCGCGGGGCGCGGAGCCCTTCGAGCCCTTCGAGGCGGCCGAAGCGGGAGACGTAGCCGCCGGCGTCGGGGAGGATGGGCGCCCAGAAGCCGACCTCGCCGCTGGCGGGGATGTCCCGCTGGAACTGGATCCCCCACGTCTGCGGCCCCGCGCCGGTCTGGTAGCGGAGCTGCGAGAACGGGATGCGGATCTCGACGGTGTAGCCGTCGGCCGTGCGCGCCGCCTCCCCCTCCCACACGGCGTCCCACGTCGCGTCCTCCTCGACGTCGTCGTAGACGAGGAGGTCCTGCTCGACCCCGCCGGCCGTGACGGCGAACGAGAAGGCCGTCCGGCCGTCGTCGTAGGAGTCGATGTCGACGGAGACGCGGTCGGTGACGGGGAACGCGTCGCGGCGGGCCAGGGGGGCGACGAGGGTGGCGGGGTCGCGGACGTGGGCCCAGAAGGCGACGTAGAGCGCGCCGTCGTCGTAGAGGACGGCGGCCTCGGTTCGCTCGGACGACGCGGCGCCGGGCTCGGGTTCGCGTTGTGTGAACCCGCTCGCCTTCGGGGCGGCGGCCCAGGCGACCTCATCCGGGCGGCCGTCGACGTGGATGCGCTCGCCGGGCGCGAGGCGGACGGCCTGGAGGCGCGGCGCCACCGCCGTGTCGGCGGGCTGAGCAGCGGCCGGGCCGGCGAGCGTGGCTAGGAGAACGAACGGGCGTACGAATCGAATCGGTCGAAGCAAAACAGGGCTCACTGGAACGTACGGGGGGCCGGAGTGCCGGCCCCCTCGCAGCTCCCGGAGGCCGAGCGGCTCCGACGATACGACGTTCCCTCGGGGGAGTCAACGTCCGGGCTCCAATCGTGCGCCTCGAACACCTCGGAATCGTGCCCCTTCGCCCATTCGAGATCAGGCAGCGCTTCGTGCTCGATCCACGCGAGCCCCCCCCACCGCTCCGCGTCCTCGGTCATCGCGTCTAGCTGTGCGGCGAGGGCCTGGGAGCGGCGGTCCGCCGCGTCCCACGCCTCGACGTCGTCGAGGTCGGCCAGGAGCCGGCCCACGTCCACGCGGACGTGCGCCCGCTCGTCGCGCATCTCGTAGGCGAAGGCGGCGTCGAGGCGGTCGCGGGCGTCGCGTCGTACCCGCTCCCGCACCCGCGCCACGGCCTGCGCCACCTCGGCGGGCGACGGGCGGACCGAGGAGCCGGTGGGGCCGAGCCGGAAGACGACGGCCCGCTTGGCCTCGGCACGCGACCACAGCTCGGGCTCGGGGTCCGGCGCGGGCGCCGGAGCGGGCTCCGGCCGCGGCGCGGGTGCGGCAGCAGGCGCGACCGGGGAGGCCGGAGGGGGCGTAGGAGCGAGCGCGGACGGCGACGGCGGCTCAGAGGACGCGAGCGGCGCGGGGGGGGCGAGCGGGGCCGGTGCCGGCGGGAGCGGCTGGGGCGACGGGGCAGGTGGACGTGCCACCGGGTCGAGCGCCGCCACGGGCAACAGCAGCGCCAGCACGAGGACGCCGACGATCACGAGGAGCCCGCGCGAGAGCCGGTCGCGCCGCTCCTGGTCGTTGAGGATGGCGCGGAGGCGGGACTCGACTTGCGAGGGCCGCGCCATCGGGAGGAGGGCGAAGGCCGCGCGCGGCTCGCGGCCCAGCGTACGCGCGAGCTGGAGGAGGTGCTCGGCGTAGGCCGACGGGCGCAGGCCCGTCGAGAGGACGAGGTCGTCGCAGGCGTGCTCGCGCTCGGTGAGGAGGTGGCGGTAGCCCCGCCACGCCAGCGGGTTGAACCAGTAGAGGACGAGGGCCGCCTGCGCGATCCACTGCGTGAGGCTGTCGCGGCGGTGGACGTGCCCGAGCTCATGCGTGAGCACGACCGTCCGCCGCTCCTCGGTCCACGCCGCCGCCGAGAGCGGGAGGAGCACCACCGGCCGCCACACGCCCCACGTCATCGGCGAGCGGAGCGCGGCGCTGACGCGGAGGGTGACGGGCCGCCGCAGCCCGAGCCGCCGGGCCGCCTGCGCCGTCGCCTCGCGCCAGGCCGGTTCGTCGAGCGGGCGCGCCCGCATCGTGAGGACGACGGCGCCGGCTACGCCGGCCAACCAGCGCGCGAGGACGAGGGCCGCGCCGGCGGCCCAGAGGAGCAGGAGCAGGAGGTTCAGGGGCAGCGCAGGCGTGGCGGCCTCGGGCAGCGTCACCCCCATCACCTCGCCCGCCGGCATCGGCTCGGGCACGGCCTCCCACAGCGCCACGGCCTCGGCCGGCAGCACGGGCACCTCCCACCCCGGCACCAGCACGAGCAGGGCCGGCATCGCCAGCGCCGCCACGAAGGCCACGCCCCAGACGAGGTGGCGCGTGGCGGCGGACTGACAGCGCAGGAGGCGGCTGCCGAGTGCGGCGAGCGTGAGCACGAAGGCCGCCTTGAGCGCCGAGAGCAGGAGGAGCGCCGCCCAGGCGTCGGCGCGGAGGAGGTCGGGTCCGTCCATGAGAGCGGCCGGGTGGAGGGGCAGGGCCTGTGGAGGGGGAGGCGCCGCGCGGGCTCGGCTAACGGCCTTCGCGCTTGGCCTCGTCGATGAGGGCGGCGAGGCGGTCGAGCTCGCTCTCGGAGAGCTCCTCGCCCGTCTCGTCGAGGAGGGCGGCCATCGCCTGCACGGCGGAGCCGTCGAAGAACGTCCGGAGGACGTGGCGGAGCGCCGAGCGGCTCGCCTGCTCGGGCGCCACCGTCGGCTCGTAGACGTAGCGGGGGCCGTCCTGCCCGTGCTTGAGGTGGCCCTTCTCCTCGAGGATGCGGAGCATGGCGCGGACGGCCGAGTAGCTCGGCGGGTCCGGCAGGCGCTCCATCACCTCGGCGGCGGTGGCCCGCTCGAGCCGGTAGACGATGTCCATGATCTGCCGCTCGCGGCGGCTCAGGTGCGGCACAGCCATTGGGACGTGCGGTGTCAGGTGAGGGCCCTACGCGGGCGCAGGGCCGGGGGTTACAGCTGCTAAAGGATTAGCAGCAATAGTAGGCCGCCGCCCCCGCCTCGTCAACCCCAAAACGATCCCCCTCGGCCACCAGCCTGAAAGGCCGAAGGCCGGAGGCCAGCGGACGAACCGGCTCGACCTGCAGACTTCGGCCTCCGAGTGGCTACAACCCGAGCCAGTACGTCGCCTTGACGAGGAACACGTTCTCGACGGGGGCGCGGAACACCTCCCCCAGCTCCTCCCCGATCCCGAACCCGTCGTAGTCCGCGAAGTCGGTCCGCTGCTGCTGCCACACGAGAAAGAGCGTCGAGCCGGGGCGCCACTCCCAGCGGAGGACGGCGTTGCCGCGGAGGGAGCGGAAGTTGAAGTCGCGGTTCTCGAGTTCGAAGGGCGCGCCTCCGTCGCCGGGGTCGATGCGGAAGCCTGTCACTCGCCCGTCCTCGTGCAGCTCGGTCACGGTGCCGCGGGCGGCGCCGTAGACGTCGAAGTCGAACGAGCCGGGCTCGCGGAACTCCTTGAGGCTGCTGTACCGCCCGGTCGATATGAAGGGGCGGGCGAAGAGCTGGAGCGTGAGCTCGGGCGTGAACGTGTAGTTGACGCGAAGGCCGAGGTCGAACGACCGCTGGCGGATGTCGGCGAAGACGTAGCGGGCGCCGAAGGTGCGCACGGCGAGGGGGTCGTCGATGCGGTCGACGTACTGGTCGTTGTCGAGCTCCCACCCGAACGTGGGCTCGATCGAGATCGAGAGGGCGTCGCTGGGGCGGGCGGTGACCCAGAAACCGAAGTACCGGTCGTACTCGGCAGGGGCGCCGTCGTAGTCGTTGGGCAGTTCGGTGCGCAGGCTGACGAAGCCGCCGCCGTAGAGCCGCCTGCTCCCATCCGAGTTGACGTAGACGTTGCCGCCTATGTCGGCGGGGCGCCCGGTGATCGGGCCGCCGCGCGTGAGCCGGTCGTTGAGGTAGCCCGGGCTGAAGTTGAGGCCGGGGTTGACGGTCCACTGGTTGCGGAGGCGCACGAACCCGCCGGCGCCGTAGTAGTGGCTCACGAGGTCGCCGTCGAAGTTGAGCCCGGCGCCGCCGTATTGCCAGAACTCGTAGAACTGGACGTGCCTCGGCTCGGGCTCGTTGTATGCCACGAGGTAGTTGAGCGTGGTGACGTCGGCGCGGGACTGGAAGCCGAGGTCGTTCACCTCGAAGGCGGGCGTGGTGAGGGTGCCGGTGAGGGAGCCGTTCCAGTGCCGGACGCCGGAGCGCGCGAGCGAGATCTCGGTGTGGAAGCCCGTCAGGCTCGTGCGCGTCGGGTCCACGCCGAGGTGCCCGGCGTCGGGGCGCTGGTAGTAGCGCTGCGGCGCCTCCTGGAGCCGCTCGATCACGTCGGCTGCGCCGCCGACGTGGCTGGCCGCCATCACGCCGCTGAAGGTCCAACTCCGCCCGGCGAAGCGGTGCTCGAAGTCGAGACCGCCCAGGTAGGCGCTCGACGGGACGATGGCGTCGAAGAGCCCCTCCTCCCCCATCGCGCGGTTCACGGCCGTGACGATGCCGCCGACGACGGTCCCGCCCTCGCGGAAGTCGCGTCGGACGCGGCCGACGAGGTAGTTCGCGCGAGGCTCCACGGGCGTGCTCAGCTCGTTTCCGGCCTCGTCGATGAAGCGGGCCTCCTCCTGCAACGTCGCCGCGTCGAGGAGGCCGACGGACCACGGCCCCACCTTCCCGCTCACCTTCCCCGCCGCCGCGATCGTCGTCTGCTCCGGGCTGTCGAGCCACACGGCTTCGTCGCCGTCGAGCCCGCGCGAGGGCGAGCGCCCGATGCGGCGGGAGTAGAAGAACGTCGGGCGGTAGGAGACGTTGTTCGTCCGCGTGCTCCCGTAGTCGAAGATGTCGACGCCCTCGACGAAGAACGGCCGCCGCTCCTCGAAGAACGTCTCGAACGCGGAGAGGTTGACGACGGCGGGGTCGGCCTCGACCTGCCCGAAGTCCGGGTTGACGGTGGCCGTCAGGGTGAGGTTGGAGGAGAGGCCGACCTTCGCGTCGAAGCCGACGTTCGGCTGCACCTCGTTCTCGGCGTAGAACGGGTCGGCGGCGTCGCCGGGGGCGCGTGTGACCTGGGCGAGGGCGTATGGGACGAGCTCGATCTGGCGGGGCGCCCGCTCCACGTCGAGCCCTTCGAGGCGACCGAAGCGGGAGACGAAGCCGTCCATGTCGGGGAGGATGGGCGCCCAGAAGACGTCCTCGCCGGTCGAGGGAATACGGCGCTGGAACTGGACGCCCCAGGTCTCGGGCCCGGGCCCGGTCCGGTAGCGGAGCTGCGAGAACGGGATCCGCATCTCGACGCTGTAGCCGGCGCCGTCGGCGCCGTCGAAGCGCGCCGACTTCCCGTCCCAGACGGCATCCCAGCTCGCGTCCTCGTAGTTGTCGTTGTACATCAGGATGTCCTGCTCCACATTCCCTGCGGTGACGCCGAAGTAGAAGGCCGTCCGGTCGTCGTCGTAGGAGTCGAAGGCGACGGCCACGCGGTCGCTCGAGTCGAACTCGTCGCGGCGGGCGAGGCGGCCGACGAGCGTGGCGGGATCGCGGACGTAGCAGCGGAAGCCGACGTAGAGGGCACTGTCGTCGTAGAGGACGGCGACCTCGGTGCGCTCGGTGGCGGGCTGGCCCGGGCTCGGCGCCCGCTGCACGAAGTCCGTCGCCAGCGGGGCGCTCGCCCAGACGGCCTCATCGAGCACCCCGTCGACGTGGGGGCGCTGGCCCTCGTCCAGGCGGAGGGCGGTGTGGGCGCGCAGCTCCGGCAGGGGCGTGTGGGAGGTCTGCGCGAGGGCGAGGGCGGGGAGAGCGAGGAGAAGGGCGAGCAGCCCGGCCGTACGAAGCGCCATGCCGATCAGGGGCTTACGGGGAGAGGAGACGGCTCCCCGACGGACGGCGCGGCCGGGCGGTTACAGCGAATGTTAAGTTTTTAGCATTTTCTTCCCGAGGCCCCGTTAGCAGCCCTCGCTCAGCCCTTACCCGCGTCCCCCCTCATCATCTCGAACAGCGCCAGCACCCCCTCTCGGTCCTGCTTCGTGAAGTCGTTGAACTGGCCGCCGGAGGCGAGTGCCTCGCCGCCGTCGAGGGGGACGACCGCGCCGGTGAGGTAGCGCGCGAGGTCAGAGAGCAGGAACGCCGCGAGGTCGGCCAGCTCCTCGGGCTCGCCGAAGCGGCGGAGCGGCACGCGCTGCCGCATGTGCTCGGCGATCCCGGGGTCGGGCACGAGCCGCTCCCACGCCCCCTTCGTCGGGAAGGGGCCGGGGGCGATGGCGTTGAGGCGGATGCCGTAGAGCCCCCACTCGGCCGCGAGGCTCTTCGTCATCGCCACGACGCCGGCCTTCGAGACGGCGCTGGGGAGGACGAAGGCGCTGCCCGTCTCGGCGTAGGTGGTGACGATGGAGAGGACGACGCCCTCCGTGCCGCGCTCGATCCACCGCTGCCCGCACCACCGCGTCGCGAAGAACGCCCCGTAGAGGTTCGTCTTCACGACGGCGTCGAAGCCGTTGTCGGAGAGGGTGTGGCTGGCGGCGAGGAAGTTGGCCGCGGCGTTGTTGACGAGGCGGGTGACGGGGCCGTTGCGCGTCTCCGCCGCCTCGAAGAACGCCCCCACGCTCTCGGGCTCGCGGACGTTGACGGTCTCCCACCCCGCCGCGTGCCCGCGCCCGCGGATCGCCTCGACCGTCTCCTTCAGCGGCTCCGCCCGCCGACCGCCGACGGTCACGGCGGCGCCGAGCGCGGCGAACCGCTCCGCCATCGCCCGCCCGAGCCCGGTGCCCCCGCCGGTGACGACGACGTGCTGGTCCTTGAGGAGATCGGGGGCGAAGTGTTCGGCCATGAGAGGAGGGGCTCGGCTGGAAAGGACGTAGGGGCGCAGCGCGCTGCGCCCCTACGACGGTCGGAAGAGGACAGAGGGTCCGGCTCAGCCCTCCGCCGCCGGGTCCTGCGTCTCGACGGCGGCGCCGTAGGCGACGGCCCCGGCCTCCTTGCCGGCTGCACCGTCCCCGCCCATCGGAGCCGCCGTCGGCGCGGGGGCAGTGGCCTCGGGATCGACGGCCGAGCGGAAGTAGTCCGCCACGTCGAAGGCGTCGACCTGGATGGCGTCAGCGCGGGCAGCCTCGGCCTGCTGGAGCAGCCGGGCCTCCTCGGGCGTGACGACGCCGGCCTCGACGGCCTTCGCGACGAGCGCGGCCGGGTGCGCCTTCGGCAGCTGCTTCGACTTCACGGCGTCGCGGAGCTTCCGCTCGACGCCGGCGGCGGCGTAGGCGAGGCGCATGGCGTGCTCGAGCCGGCCGAGCGGGCGCTCGCGGTCCTCCGGCACGAAGACGCCACTGAAGAGGCGGTCGCGCTGCGCGCCCGGCACCTGCATCGCCGCGGCGACGCGGTGGCCGAGGCCGTCGGACGGGCCGGCGGAGAGGCGGTTGAGCCGGCTCCACGCGGCGACGGGCCCGCGGAAGAGCCACGTCAGCCCCGGCACGCGGAGGTTGGCGAACAGCCCGTCGAAGGCCGCCTGCATCTGGGCGAAGGCGTGCTCCATCGCCCAGCGGAAGAACGGCTCGTCCTCCTCCCGTCGCCCCTCGGCCTCGAAACGACGGAGCGTCGCGGCGGCGAGGTACATCCACGAGAACACATCGGCGAAGCGGCCGGTCAGCTTCTCTTTCCGCTTGAGGTCGCCGCCGAGCGTGCCCATGGCGAGGTCGGCCAGGAAAGCGAACGTGGCGCTGCTCCAGGCGAGCTTCCGCCAGTACGGCGCGGCGACGCCGGGGACGGGGCTCGCCGCGAGGCGCCCGCGCGTCAGGCTCAGGCCGACGGCCCGGAAGCCGTTGCGGACGACGTGGCCGATGTGCGCCCAGAACGCGGCGTCGAAGGCCCGCACGTCCCACGCCGCCAGCGCCTGCATCTCGCGGAGGGCGTACGGGTGGCAGCGGATGGCCCCCTGCCCGAAGATCATCAGCGTCCGCGTGAGGATGTTCGCGCCCTCGACGGTGATCGAGACGGGCAGCCCGATGTAGGCGTGGGCGAGCGCGTTGCGCGGGCCGCGGCTGATCCCGTTGCCGCCGAGGACGTCCATCCCGTCGTTGACGGCCTTTCGGAAGAGCTCCGTCGTGTTGTACTTCATCATGGCCGTGACGACGGCCGGCTTGGCGCCGCGGTCGAGCCCGCCGTTGGTGTAGCGGCGCGCGGCCTCCGTCAGGTAGGCCCACCCGCCGATGCGCGCGAGCGGCTCCTCGATCCCCTCGAACTTCCCGATGGGGAGGCCGAACTGCTTGCGGACGAGGGCGTGGGCGCTCGCCACGCGCGCCACGGCCTTGATGCCGCCGACCGAGGACGCCGGCAGCGAGATGCCGCGCCCGGCGGCGAGGCTCTGCATGAGCATCCGCCACCCCTTCCCGACGCCCGCCGCACCGCCGATCACGGCGTCCTCAAGCTTCACCACCACGTCCTTCCCCTCCGTCGGGCAGTTCCAGAACGGCACGCCGAGGGGATCGTGGCGCCGGCCGAGGACGACGCCGGGGGTGTCGGTCGGGACGAGGGCGCAGGTGATGCCGAGGTCCTCGCCGCGGCCCAGGAGGTTCCGCGGGTCCCGCAGCTTGATCGCGAGGCCGAGGACGGTCGAGATGGCGGCGAGGGTGATGTAGCGCTTCTGCCAGTTGAGGCGGACGTACAGCTCCCCGTCGTCGCCGCGGAAGACCTCGCCGGTGGACGCGATGGCGCCAGCGTCACTCCCGGCGCCGGGCTCGGTGAGGGCGAAGGCGGGGATGTCCTCGCCGCGCGCGAGGCGCGGGAGGTAGTGCGCCTTCTGCGCCTCGGTGCCGTAGTGGATCAAGAGCTCGGCCGGGCCTAGCGAGTTCGGCACCATCACGGTGATGCCGAGGGTGGACGAGGCCGTGCTCGTCTTGGCGACGACGGCGCTGTTGGCGCTCGGGCTGAACCCGTGCCCGCCGTATTCCTTCGGGATGATGAGGCCGAAGAAGCGCTCCCGCTTGAGGAAGTCCCACACCTCCGGCGGGAGGTCGCGCCGCTGCCACACCTCCCAGTCGTTCGTCATCCGGCACACCTCCTCGACGGGGCCGTCGAGGAACGCCTGCTCCTCCTCGGTCAGGTCGGGGAAGCCCTCGGCGAGCAGCTTCCGGAAGTCGGGCCGGCCCGAGAACAGCTCACCCTCGACCCAGACGGTCCCGGCGTCGATGGCCTCCTGCTCCGTCTCCGAGATCGTCGGGAGGAAGCGCAGCGCCTGCATCGCCTTCATCACGCCGAGCGAGAGGGCGCGGCGGGCGGGCGGGACGAGGAAGACGAGGGCGAGCGCCACGAAGACGCCGGCGATCCACCACGGCGCCCCGAAACCGACGAGGGCGACGAGGCCGGCCAGCGCCCACGCCCACAGCGGCGCCCCGGTGAAGCCGAGCACGAAGAGGACGAGGAGGACGCCGAGGAGGGCGGCCCACCAGGGAGTAACCGCGGCGAGGGCGCCGTGGAGCACGTCGAGGGCGTTCATGACCTTGGGGGTTGCGGCGGCGGCCCCACCCGCAGCACGGGGGCCACGCCTGTGGCGTCAGGTTAACAGTGTAAACCGCGCCGATGTTTCCGTCAAGCCCTATGAACATGGCACCGGGCGGAGGGAGCTCCCTCCGCCCGGCGTACCCGGAGACTCAGCGCTGCCCGCGCGCGTGGCGGTAGGCGTGGCGCACGGCCTCGCGGACGTGGTTCCAGACGAGGTTGTCCGACATCGGGTAGCCGTGCCGGCGGTAGTACGCCTCGCGCAGCTCGGGCTCGATGGCCTCGAAGTCGCGGTCGGTGTAGCGGTCGTCGTACGCGACGTCGTAGCCGAACCGGTAGGCCGGGGCGTAGTCGGCGTAGTCGAGGTCGCCGTAGGCGTCGCGGTAGTGGCGGCGGAAGAGCTCCTCGTGGTCGGCGAAGACCCCGCGGTCGTGCGCCCGCTCGGCCACCTCCGGCGGCGGCGCGGCCGTGGCGGCGACGGCGGGGGCCAGCGGCTCGGCCCGGTGCACCTCGTGGCCGGCGCCGTAGGGGCGCGCGTGTGCCGGCGCCCCGTACGACTCGACGTAGACCACGTCGTCGGCGAGCGAGACGTCGGCGGCGCGGAACGTCGCGCCGTCTTCGAGGACGATGGTGTCCACGCGCTCGGCGTCGGTGTCCACGATGAGGTCGGCGACCCTACCGATGGGCTGGCCGCGGGCGTCGCGGACTTCCCACCCGCGGAGGTCCTGGTCCTTGTCGGCGAGCTTCCAGTCCTTCGTTTCACTGAGCAGTACGCGAGCCATGATCACCTCCAGGTGGCGGGTTGAGAGAGGGCGAGAGGAAGGGCGTCCGAAGCGCCAGGGGCGTCGAGGAGCTGGCCGGTCGCGGGCGGGCGGGCCCGCTCGTCTTCGAGGTCGTCGGCGGCGTCCCGCGTGAGGGCGCCGAGGACGAGCCAGGCGACGAGGGCGACGGCGAGGGCGACGACGACCCAGATCCACCAGGGCATGCCGCTGCGTCTGGGCTTGACGGGGATGTCGGCCACGGGAGTTGGGGGATGGTGAGAAGGGCGAAAAGAGAAGGGGCGGAAGCAGGTCGCTGCCTCCGCCCCTGAAACGACGCCGTACCCGCGAGGGTCCGCCGGCCGCGCCGGCTACAGCACGAGGTTCTCGAAGACGCCCGCGGCGCCCATCCCGCCGCCGATGCACATGGTCACGAGGCCGTAGCGGACCTTCCGCCGCCGCATCTCCGAGAGCAGCGTGGCCGTGACCTTGGCGCCGGTGCAGCCGAGGGGGTGGCCGAGCGCGATGGCGCCGCCGTTGACGTTGACCGTCTCGGGGTCCATCCCGAGCTCGCGGATGACGGCGAGGGCCTGCGCCGCGAACGCCTCGTTGAGCTCGACCAGCCCGATGTCGTCGAGCGAGAGGCCGACCTGCCGGAGCACCTTCGGCACGGCCTCGACGGGGCCGATGCCCATGTAGGCGGGGTCCACGCCGGCCACGGCGAAGCCGAGCAACCGCGCGACGGGCTCGGCGCCGGTCTCCTTCACGAGCCGCTCGCTCATGAGGACGCTCGCGGCGGCGCCGTCGTTCATCTGGCTCGCGTTGCCGGCCGTCACGGTGCCGCCCACCTTGAACGCCGGCTTCAGCTTCGCCAGCGCCTCCAGCGAGGTGTCGGCGCGCGGCCCCTCGTCGGTGTCGTGGACGAACCGGACCGGCTTCGCCTCGCGCGCCTCGGCGTCGTACAGCACCTCCTCGACGGGAACGGGGACGATCTCCTCTTCGAACCGGCCGCTCTCGATGGCGGCGAGGGCGCGGCGGTGGCTCTGGAGCGCGAAGGCGTCCTGGTCCTCCCGGCTGACGCGGTACTTCTCGGCCACGTTCTCGGCCGTGATGCCCATGGAGGTGTAGTGGCCGGGCTTCTCCTGGACGAGGTCGGGGTCGGGCGCGTAGTAGAACCCCCCCATCGGCACCTGGCTCATGCACTCGACGCCGCCGGCGACGATGCAGTCGGCCTGGCCGGCGACGATGGCGTTGTGGGCCTGCGCGATGGTCTGGAGGCCCGAGGAGCAGAACCGGTTGACGGTGACGCCGGGGACGGAGTTCGGCAGGCCGGCCTTCTGGACGATGGCGCGCGTGACGTTGCTGCCCTGCGGCCCCTCGGGGAAGGCGCACCCCATGATGACGTCGTCGACGCGGCTGCGGTCGAACCCGTTGAGGCGGTCGAGCGCGCCGGTGACGGCGACGGCGCCGAGGGTCTCGGGCCGCACGTTCCGCAGCGCCCCCCGGTTCGCCTTCCCGACGGGCGTGCGGACGGAGGCGACGACGTAGGCTTCGTTGAGTTGCATGGGAGTGGTCCGTTGTCAGTGGTCCGTCGTCAGTGGTCCGTGGTCAGTTGTCTCCGCGGCCACCACGGACCACGGACAACTGACCACGGACTAATTCCGAAGCGGCTTGTTGGTCGTGAGGATGCTCTGGATGCGGGCCTGCGTCTTCTCCTCGCCGAGGAGCGAGAGGAACGCCTCGCGCTCGAGGTCGAGGAGGTACTGCTCGTGGACCTCCGCCGGCGCGGTGAGGTCGCCGCCGGTCATGACCCAGGCGAGCTTCGAGGCCAGGAAGTGGTCGTACTCGGAGACGTAGTTGCCCCACTCGTACTGGTAGAGGGCCACCTCGAACTGCGCGCGGCCCGGCGCGCCGAGGACGGGGATGGCCGTGCGCGGCGGCGGGGGCAGGTAGCCCTCCTCGCTGAGGCGGACGACCTCCTGCTTCGCCACGTGGAACCGCCGCGCGTCGTTCATCACGATCACGGCCTCGGGCGGGAGGTAGCCCATCTCCTGCGCCATGAGCGCGCTCGTCGCCACCTTCGCCATGGCGATCTGCTCGAAGTGCTTCCGCAGGAACGGCTGGATCTCGCTCGGGCGGTCCCGGTTGGCCGCGGCCTCGGCCGCCTTCGCCGTCATGATCATCGTCCCGCAACCGGAGGGGATCAGCCCGACGCCGAGCTCGACGAGGCCGAGGTACGTCTCGGCCGCGGCGACGGGGTGCGGGCACGCCAGCACCATCTCGCAGCCGCCGCCGAGCACGCGCTGGTGCGCGGCGACGACGACGGGCTTCTCGGCGTAGCGCACGCGGAGGATGGTGTCCTGGAACCCCTTGAGGAAGTCGCCGATGACCTCCGTCTGGCCCATCGCCATCGCCATCACCATCTCGGCGAGGTTGGCGCCGACGGAGAAGTTGTTCCCCTCGTTGCCGATCACCATGCCCCGGAGGTCCGCGTCGTTCTCGACGCGCTCGATGGCGTCGCGGAGGCCCTGCATGAGCTCCTGGCCGAGGGCGTTGGCCTTGGAGCGGAACTCGAAGAGGGCGACGCCGTCGCCGATGTCGAGGAGGGCGGCCTCGGAGCTCTTCCAGAGCGTCCGTCCCTCCTGCCGTTTGATGACCGCGAGGCCCCACTCGTCGGCCGGGCGGGGGTCGGGGCGGTAGCCCTCGCCGGGCACCCACACCTGCCGCTCGCCGGCCTCCTCGCGGTAGAAGCCCTCCGCGGGCACCTCGTCCACCCAGCCGGGCAGCGCGAGGCCCTCCTCCGCCATCCGGTCGCGCACGCGCGCGAAGCCGAGGGCGTCCCACGTCTCGAACGGGCCGAGCTCCCAGCCGAACCCCCACTTCACCGCGCGGTCCACGTCGGCGGGGCTGTCGGCGATCTCGGGGATGCGGCGGGCGGCGTAGGCGAGGAGGTCGAGCGTGGTGGCGCGGAAGAAGGAGCCAGCGCGACCGTCGTCCTCGTAAAGCGCGTTGAGGCGGGCCGGGAGGTCGCCGGCCCGCTTGATGTCGGAGACGTCGAGGTCGCTCTCGGCCGGGGCGGCGTACTCCATCGTCGCCGGGTCGAGGGAGAGGATGTCCTTGCCGACCTTCTTGTAGAAGCCGGCGCCGGACTTCTGGCCGAGCCGCTTCAGCTCTACGAGGCGGGCGAGGACGTCGGGCACGCGGAACGCCTCGCGGCTCTCGTCCTCGGGCACCCCCTCGTAGAGGTTCTGCGTGACGTGCACGAGCGTGTCGAGGCCGACGACGTCGGCCGTGCGGAACGTCGCGCTCTTGGGGTGGCCCACGAGGGTGCCCGTCAGCTGGTCGATCTCCTCGATGGAGTAGCCGCCCTCGGTGAACTGGCGGACGGCCCCCATGATGCCGTAGATCCCGATCCGGTTGCCGATGAAGTTCGGCGTGTCCTTCGCCACGACGACGCCCTTGCCGAGGTGGACGCGGGCGAAGTGGCTCACGCGGGCGACGACCTCGGGGTCGGTGTCGTCGGTGGGGATGACCTCGAAGAGCTTGAGGTAGCGCGGGGGGTTGAAGAAGTGGGTGCCGAGGAAGCGGCGCCGGAACGCCTCGCTGCGGCCCTCGGCGATCTCGTGGATCGGCAGGCCGCTCGTGTTCGACGAGATCACGGCGTCCTCGCGCGCCGCCGCCTCGACGCGCGCCATCAGCTCGCGCTTCACGTCGAGCTTCTCGACGACGACCTCGATCACCCAGTCGGCCTCGGCCACGCGGTCGAAGTCCTCGTCGAAGTTGCCGAGGGTGATGCGGCGCTGGACGGACTCCGAGAAGAAGGGGTCCGGGCTCAGCTTCGTCGCCGCCTTGAAGGCGCCCTCGACGATGTCGTCGGGCTTCCCCTCGCGGCCGAGCTGGGCGGGCGTCACGTCGAGGAGGTGGACCTGGAGGCCGGCGTTGGCGAGGTGGGCGGCGATCTGGCTGCCCATGACGCCGGCGCCGAGGACGGCGGCGGTGCGGAAGGGCTTCCGGGCCTGTGCGCTCGCGGGCGCGCCGTCGGTCCGGGGCCGGGAGAGGGTCGGGGTTTCCATGCGAGGAGGGGCGGAGGTCGGCGGGG
>DATGQT010000026.1:0-3334 GCA_035304085.1 Rubricoccaceae bacterium | reverse complement strand
CCGCGAGAACGGCGTGCTCTTCACCGGCCACCTCCTGTTCGAGGAATGGCTGCGGCTCCACGCCCGCTGCGAGGGCAACCTCTTCCGCTACCTCCGCCACATGGACGTGATCGGGGTGGACCACCTCTACCCCAAGATCGGCAGCCCCGAGGAGCCCGACCAGCACGTCGCCCTCAAGCTCGCCTCGTCGGCCGCCCACCACTTCGGCTCAGCCCGCCTCCTCTGCGAGAGCATGGGGGGGACGTACTGGGACTGCACGCTCGAGCGGATGAAGTGGCAGGCCAACTGGGAGTACGCCCTCGGCGTCAACCTCTTCAACAACCACGGCTACCACTACTCCATCGAGGGCGAGCGGAAGCGGGACTGGCCGCCGAGCCAGTTCTACCACCACCCGTGGTGGCGGCACTACAACCACTTCACCGACTACATGGCCCGCCTGAGCCACGTGCTCTCCGGCGGACGCCACGTCGCCAAGGTCGCCGTCCTGTACCCCATCGCGAGCATCTGGACCAACTTCACGCCGCAGCACCAGGACGCCGTCTCCAGGGTCATCGAGGGCGACTTCAACCAGCTCACCGACGCCCTCCTCCGGCTCCACTACGACTTCGACTACCTCGACGAGGAGGTGCTCGCCGAGGCGACGGTCGAGGGCGGGAAGATCAGGGTCCGTGACGAGGCCTTCGAGGTCCTCATCCTCCCGCCGCTCACGCACGTCCGCCCGACGACGTTCGCGCAGATCGAGCGGCTGGTGGCCTCCGGCGGCAGCGTCATCGCCGACACCCTCCTCCCGATGCACGTCATCGAGCCGGGGACGGGCGCGCCGGTCTCGTCGAACGGCGAGGCCAGGGACTTCGCCCGCTTCTTCGGCGTGGATCCCGGGATGCTGCTGGAGCGGTTCCAGGCGGGCGAGGCGGGGCCGTTCGACGTGCGCTACGGGACCGGCCCGGACGGGAGCGGAAACGTGATCGTGTTCACCGGCCCCGGCCTGAGCGCCGAGACGGCGACGAAGGTGGACCGCCGCGCCCTCGCCGGCGAGGGCATGAGCTCGCCCGGTGCCCGCGCCGGCCAGGAGGCGCGCGACGGCCTGAAGGCGGCGCTCGACCGCTGCATCACGCCCGACGTGACGATCTCCGAGCCCGACGTCTTCTACCTCCACCGCGTCAAGGACGGCCACGACGTCTACTTCCTCGCCAACACGATGCAGGAGGACCGGGGGCGCGTGGAGGTCACGTTCGAGCGGGTCGGCCGCCCCGAGCTGTGGAACCCCAACACGGGCGCGACCGAGCCGATCCACGTCTACGACGTCCGCGACGGCCGCCTCGTGCTCTGGCTCGACTTCCCGCCCACCGAGGCCCACGTCGTCGTGATCCGCGGCGGCCCTTCGACCGGCTCAGGGCAGGCTCTCGACGGCGCCCCGCACGTCACCGAGACCAACCTCGACGCCGTCACGATGGAGGGCGGCACCGTCGTCGGCTACGCCGAGGGCGGGGAGGAGGCCTTCGCCGTCGTGGGCCGCCAGCGGCGGATCGGCGCGGCACGTCAGCGGCTCGCCCCGATCGAGCTCCCCGAGCGCTACGCCTTCCGCACCGAGGAGCCCAACGCCCTCCTCATCGGCGACTTCAAGATGCGGATGTTCGAAGGCGACGCCGCCGGCGACGGCTGGGAGTCCGCTGACTTCGACGACGCCGGCTGGCTCGACGTGACCAACGGTGCCTGGGAGATGCAGCTCCCCGCCGAGCGCGACGAGGCCACCTACCCCGTCACCGTCCAGTACCGCACGCGCTTCCGGGTCAACGTGCTGCCCGAGGACCCGCGCCTGCTCATCGACGGCTTCCGCGGCGAGCGCTACCGCCTCTTCCTCAACGGTCGCGAGGTCACCGACCCCGGGCGGCGGAGCTACCTCGACGCCGAGATCAGGGAGGTGGACATCAGGGACTTCCTCCGCGAGGGCACCAACGTCGTCGCGCTGGAGCTCGTGGTGAACAAGCGGACGGAGGGGCTGCTCGACCTCCTCAAGATCGTCGGCACCTTCGCCCTCGACGGCGACGCCGAGACGGGCTGGGCCATCGCCGCGCCGCGCACGGAGATCGCCGTCGGCGACTGGACGCGGCAGGGCTACCCGTTCTTCTCCGGCACCGGCGTCTACACGTGCGAGGTGGACGTGCCCGAGGGCTACCGGGGCGGGCGCCTCGTGTTGGAGGCCGACGTCGGCGAGGACGTGCTGGAGGTGCGCGTGGGCGGTGCCGAGGGCCGCGTGGCCCCCTGGCGCCCGCACCGCCTCGACGTGACCGACGTGCTCAGGCCCGGCCGCAACACCGTCGAGCTCCGCGTGACGAACACCCTCATCAACCTCCTGGAAGGCGTAACGCTGAAGTCGGGCCTCCTGAGCCGCCCCTCGCTCGTCCACGCGCACCGCTACGTGCTGGAGGGCTGAACCACGGCATCATGCTGAACGACGCAGAGAACGACACGGGTTCGAGGCGGCGCGGGGTGCTCGTCGTCGGCAGCGCCAACATGGACATGGTGGTGGCGTGCGAGCGCTTCCCCCGGCCCGGCGAGACCGTCCTCGGCCGCGACTTCGAGACGTTCCCGGGTGGGAAGGGCGCCAACCAGGCCGTCGCCTGCGCCCGGCTCGGCGGGCGCGTCCAGTTCCTCGGCAAGATGGGCGCCGACCCCTTCCGCGAGAGCCTCACCGCGAGCCTGATCCGCGACGGCGTCCGCCTCGACGGGCTGCTGACGGACGACGAGGCCGCCACCGGCGTCGCCGTCATCACCGTGGACGCCCGCGGCGAGAACACCATCGTCGTCGCCTCCGGCAGCAACATGCGCCTGACGCCGGCCGATCTCGACGCGCACGAGGCGCTCTTCGCCGGGGCCGCCGTCGTCCTGGCCCAGCTGGAAGTCCCGCTCGAGACCGTCTCGCGGGCAGCCGAGCTGGCGCACGTGCACGGCGCCACGTTCATCCTCAACCCCGCCCCCGCGCGCCCGCTGCCCGACGCCCTCCTGGCGCAGGTCGACTTCCTCACGCCGAACGAGACCGAGGCCGCCCAGCTCGCCGGCTTCGCGCCCGACGGGACGACGGCGGCCGAGGTTGCGGCCCGCACGCTCCTCCGCCGGGGCGTCCGCCACGTCCTCGTGACGGTGGGGGAGGAGGGGGTGCTCCTCGTGACCGAGGGCGGCGTCGAGCGCTTCCCCGCCTTCCGCGTCGCGCCCGTGGACACCACCGCCGCCGGCGACGCCTTCAACGGCGCCCTCGCCTTCGCGCTGGCCGAGGGGCAGCCGCTCGACGAGGCCGTCCGCCTCGCCAACGCCGTCGCCGCCTGCGCCGTGACGA
>DATGQT010000025.1:0-9358 GCA_035304085.1 Rubricoccaceae bacterium | reverse complement strand
ACCGGGTTCGACCACCTCACGCTCGAGAACCTCGTCTTCGAGTCCACCTCGGCCGGCCCCTACGGCCGCCTCGTCGTGATCGCCGACGACGCCGACGACGTCACCGTGCTCGGCTGCACGTTCACCGGCCTCGCGGCGACGACGGGCGACGGGACCCCCCTCTACGCCGCCACCAACCTCGCCGAGCGCCTCCGCGTGGAGGGCAGCACGTTCACCGGCGGCTACGACGGGCTCAGGACCGGCGCGGGCTCCATCCCCTACCCCGAGGGGCACGTCTACGCCGGCAACACCTTCGACGGGCAGTACAACGCCGGGATCTTCGCCAGCGGCGTCGCCGCCGTCATCACCGAGAACACCGTCTCCAGCGACGGCACGGCCTCGACGAGCTACACCGGCATCCACGGCCTGCTGGGAGGGGGCGAGAGCGTCGTCACGCGGAACCGCGTGAACGTGGACCGCGGCGCGCGGGGGATCTACCTCGGCCTGACCAGCGACAAGCTCGTCGCCAACAACATGGTCTCGATGCACACGCCGCACGGGGAGGCCGGGATCTACCTCGACACCCACGCCATCAACGTGGAGCTGCTCCACAACACCGTCCGCGTGGGCGGCTCCAACGGGGCCGGCGTGGCGCTCTACAAGAAGGACGTCGCCTCCGGCGGCGGGAACGTCGAGCTGTGGGACAACCTGCTCGTGAACACGGCGGACGGCGTCGTGCTCGACGTCGAGGACCCCGCCGAGGTCGACAGCTCGGACTACAACGACCTGTACACGACGGGCGCCGCGCTCGTGGACTGGGGCGGCACGGCCCACGCCACCCTCGCGTCCTACCAGCTCGCCAGCGGGCTCGACGCGCACTCCGTCTCCGTCCCGGTCACGTTCGTCGCCGCCAACGCCGGCGACCTCCACCTCGCGGGCGCCTCCGACGACGACCCCGCCCTCCTCGGCACGCCCGTCGGGATCACGGAGGACTTCGACGGCGACGCCCGCGACCCCGACGCGCCGCGGATGGGCGCCGACGAGGGCCTCCCCATCGCCCCGCCGAACTACGACCTCGAGGCGGAGGCCACCTCCCCGCTCACCGTCGCCGCCGGCGGCTCGGTCTCCTTCGCGTACAGCATCACGAACAACACCGGCTCGTCCGTCAGCGGCGACCTCTACTTCACGGCCTCGGGCGGGTACCGCGGCGTCATCGTGAGCGGCTCGCTCGGCGGGGGGCAGACGTTCGACGGCACCTTCACCCAGAACGTGCCGGGGAACACCCCGCCGGGGGTCTACGACTACACCCTCCGCATCGGCCAGTACCCCAACGGGTCGGTGGACGAGGTGCCGTTCCAGATCACCGTGACGGCGGCGCCGCGCGTCGCGCGGGGTGACGACGAAGCTGCGCCGGAGGCCTGGACCGTGACGGACGCGACGCCGTGGCCGGCGCTCGAGGCCGCCGCGCGCGAGGCCGAGGAGACGGCGCCGGAGGTCGGGGCCGCGAGCGCGCTGCCGGAGGCGTTCGCCCTCCACGCCGCCTCGCCGAACCCGTTCGCCGGTCAGACCACGCTCCGCTACGACCTCCCCGCCGCGGCCGAGGTGACCGTCGAGGTGCTCGACCTCCTCTGCCGCCGCGTCGCCGTGCTGGTGGAGGCCGCGGTGGAGGCGGGCACGCACGCCATCGTCTTCGACGGATCGTCGCTCCCGAGCGGGGTGTACCTCGTGCGGATGCGGGCGGGCACCTTCGCCGCCGTCCAGCGCCTCACGCACGTGCGGTAGCGGCGGCGCTCGGGCCCTCGGAAGAGGGGCGGACGTGCGTATCTTCGTCCGCCCCTCTTCACCGTCCGCCGCCGGCATGCCGACGCTCGCCCTCCGCTCCCCCCGCACCGCCTCCATCGACGCCCTCCGCGCGGACCGCGCCCCGCTCAGCGTGCAGGCCGCCAGCGTGGTCGGCTTCGCGCTCCTGACGGGGCTGCTGGCCCAGTTCGAGATCCAGCTCTACCTCTGGGAGGTGCCCATCACGCTCCAGACCGTCGCCGTCTACGGTGCCGGGCTCGTGCTCGGGAGCCGGAACGGGCTCCTCGCGATGGCGCTCTACCTCGCGCTCGGGCTGTTCCTCCCCCTCTACGCGGGCGGCGCCGCGGGCGCCGAGTACCTCGTGGGGGCCTCGGGCGGCTACCTCGTCGGGATGGCCCTCGCGGCGGCGGTCATCGGCGCGCTCTCGCGGCGGATGAACACGCTCGCCGGCAGCGCGCTCTCGGTCCTCGGCGGCTCGGCCGTCCTCTTCGCGTGCGGCGTCACGTGGCTCCACTTCGCGGCCGACCACGCCTCGTGGTGGCAGTCCATCGAGTCCGGCTGGCTGCGGTTCGTGGTGTGGGACCTGACGAAGGTGGCGTTCGTGAGCGCCGTCTACAGCGGGCTCCGCCGGCTGACGGCCTGAGGTCCGTGGTCCGTGGTCCGTGGTCCGTGGTCCGTGGTCCGTGGTCCGTGGTCCGTGGTCAGTGGTCAGTGGTCAGTGGTCCGTGGTCCGTGGTCAGTGGTCAGTGGTCAGTGGTCAGTGGGGTGAGGACGTGGAGGGAGAAGTTCCCCTGCCCCCTGCCTTCTGCCCCCTGACCTCTGTCCCCTGTCTCCTGACCCCTGCCCTCTGAACACACGCGTTACCCCGGCGCGCGTGCGGGCGGCTCCACGGGTACCTCACACCGTCCCGAACGCCCATGTCCCCCTTCCGCCAGCGCCCCCTCCGCCCGCTCCTCGCCGCCCTCGGCCTCGCCGTCGTCCTCGGCGGCTGCGACTTCAGCGACGACGACGACGACGTCATCGTGGGCTCCGACATCGTCCTCGTCCGCTTCTCCTTCGACGGCGACCAGTACCAGCTGAGCGCGGACGGCCTGATCGCCTCGTTCGAGTCGGACGAGATCGAGGACGCCAGCGAGCGCCGGGACGTGCAGGACGCCCTCGCCGGAGCTGCCGACGGCGCCCTCGTCCTCCTCTACGTCGACGGCGGCCTCGTCTTCGACGGCGGGGAGGGGACGTGGGCCGCCCTCCCGGTCACGAAGGCCTACGAGGCCGTGAGCGACGACGGCACCCCCTACGTGGACTACACCATCACGTACGCCTACTCGTACGACGACGCGGACCTCTACTTCGACGCGTTCTCCTCGGCCCAGCTCGACTTCGACACCGTCTTCCCCTCCGTCCTCGACTTCCGCCTCGTGGTGGCGCCCGCGTCGGCCTTCGCCGTGGCCGGCGCCGAGGTGGACCTCCGGGACTACGAGGCCGTCCGCCGCGCGCTCGACCTCCCCGAGTGACCGCGCCGTGCCTCCCACCGAAGCGCCGCCTCCGACCGCCGGGGGCGGCGCTTCTCGCATAGGGAGACGCCGGAAACGCCCGCGCGACGGGGGCATTGCGGGATCCCCTTATGGGCGACGGGGTGTAGCGGGGCGTACCGTCCGCACATACCCTTTCCCTCCGCCGATGGAAGCCCGGTTCCCGTTCGAGCACTACCCGCCCTACGGGGCCATGCGGAGCGTCCGCTCCCTCCGGGCGACGGCGCGGCGGCTCTCGGAGGCCTACGAGCCGCTGCTGAAGCGGCTCGGGCTGAGGCGGCAGGAGTACCTCGTCCTCGCCCTGCTCTGGGAGCGCGACCGGCTCCCGCTCCCCTACCTCGCCGCGCGCCTCCGCGTGACCGAGGGGATGGTGCGTGCGTGGGTCGAGGCGATGGCGGCGCGCGGGCTCGTCGAGCGCGACCGGTCGGCCGAGCCCGAGGCCGTGCGGCTGACGGCGCGGGGCCGGGCGCTCCAGCCGCTGGCGCCGCGCGTGCCGAGCGCGCTGCTCTGCCACGTCCTCGCGTGGCTCGACCACGACGAAGTGGAGGCGGGCGAGGCGGCGGCGGTGCCCGCGTGGTCGGCGGGGCGGAACGAGACTGGGGAATGCCCCGATGGTGCCGAAGCCTGACGCGTTCTAGGTTGACCGTGCGGCACCAGTGCCGCGAGCTCGGCCGGTCACCCTTCCCCTCGTGGTGACGCCGGGCGCACGGCCCCCTCCCTCTGCCGTCCGCCCGGGAGCCCGGCGTCTCCTTCGACGTCTGCCCGCCGGCTGCCGAGTCCTCCGCCCCTCCACCTCCCGCTCTTCACCGGTTCAACTCCGCCCTTCTCGAACCGCGCGGCGCCCCGGCTCACGTAGAGCCGGGGCGCCGCGCTTGCTGCCGCTGAGGGGCCGCCGGGCTCACTCCGCGGCGCCGAGCGACTCCACCCAGAGCGTCGCGCGCTGGATGACCTCGTTGGCCCGCTCGAGCCCGAGCTTCCGCTTGATGTTGGCGCGGTGGGTCTCGACCGTCTTCGGGCTGATGAACAGCGCCTCGGCCGTCTGCGTCGTCGAGAACCCGCGCCCGAAGTACTCGAACACCTCGAGCTCGCGGTCACTGAGCACCTCGAGCGGGGAGGGCGGGGAGGCCTCCTTCGTGCCGGTCTGCTGGGCGAGCCGCTCGCGGAGGCCGGCCGAGAGGTAGCGCTCGCCGCGGAGGACGGCGCGGATGGCCTCGAGCACCTCCGACGGCGGGGCGTCCTTGTTGAGGAACCCCCGCGCGCCCGCGCGCAGCGCCCGCTCGGCGTAGAGCGCCTCGCTGTGCGCCGTCACCACGAGGGCGGGGAGGTCCGGCATGATCACGCGGAGCTGCTTGAGGAGGTCGAGCCCGTTCATCCCGGGGATCGAGAGGTCCACGATGGCGAGGTCGGGGTCGGCCCTGGGGATGGCCTGGAGGGCGTCGGTGCCGGATTCGGCCTGGCCGCAGAGCTCGAAGTCCGGCTCGCGGTTGAGCAGGCGGGCGTAGCCCTCCTGCATGACGGGGTGGTCCTCGACGAGGAAGATGCGATAGGCCATAGACGGGGGGGAGAGAGGCGGACTAGGATCGCGCGGGACGTGCGTCAGGTTCCGCGCTCCCCCGGCCGCCGCGCAATGGCCCGGCGCGCACGGCCGGATCGGTGTGGGGAGGATGGATCACGGCGCCGCCGGAGGGAGGAGTCCCGTCGGTTGGAACACCCGGGTAGAAGCCCCATGTGCGATGGGTGTTCGCAGAATAGAGACAATCCCGTACGAGCGCAAGTGATCGATGGACTTCCGGCGACGAGGCCCCGCGCCCGATGGGGGCGCAAGGAACGGCAGCGCCCGTTCGTTGGTCCCTCCCGCCGCTCCTGCGCCCGCCGTCCCCCGCGCCCCGTGCGTGCCCGCCACCTGATGCCCCCCCGCCTCCTCCCGGCCGCCGTGCTGGCCGGGCTCCTCGCCGCCGGCGCCCTCGCGCCTTCGGTGCGCGCGCAGCCGGCCGACGACCCCTCGACCATCCTCGACGACCGCGCTTTCGAGATGCCGGCGCGCCGGGGGCTCGGCCTCCTCTACAACGCGCAGTTCGCCGAGGCCCGCGCCGCCTTCGACACCCTCGCGGCGCGCTACCCGGACCACCCCGCCGCCGCCTTCCTCCGCGCCCTCGTCCCCTGGTGGGAGATCCTCCTCGACCTCTCCGACACCTCCCGCGACGAGGCGTTCTACGACGCGATGGACGAGGTCGTCCGCCTCGCCGACCGCCGCCTCCGCCGCGACGAGTACGACCTCGACGCCCGCTTCTTCAAGGGCGCCGCCCTCGCCTTCCGCGCCCGCCTCCGCGCCAACCGCCGCGACTACGTCCGCGCCGCCTTCGACGCCAAGGGCGCCCTCGACTACGTCCTCGACGTCGCCCGCCGCGACCCCGCCAACGCCGACTTCCAGTTCGGCCGGGGGGTCTACGACTACTACGCCGCCGCCCTCCGCGAGGAGCACCCCCGCCTCCGCCCGCTCCTGACCTTCTTCGCCCGCGGCGACCGGGACCGGGGCCGGCACCTCCTCGAGTTCACGTTCCAGCGCGGCACCTACCTCCAGGCCGAGGCCGCCTACCAGCTCGCCCTCCTCGAGTACGTCCACGAGCGGGACTACGACGCCGCGCGGCGCTACGTGGACTGGCTCCGCTACTACTACCCCCGCAACCCGTTCTTCCACACCCTCGAAGGCCGCCTCCACGCCACCTTCGGCCACCTCGACGAGGCCGACCGCGTCTTCCGCGCCGTCCTCGGCCGCCACGACGCCGGCGCCGAGGGCTACAACGCCGCCGCCGCCGAGCAGGCGCTCTACTACCTCGCCCGCAGCGCCATGATCAGGCGGGAGTACGGCGAGGCGCTCGCCCTCCTGTACCGCCTCGAGCAGCTCGGCGAGGCGCGCGCCACCCGCTCGGCCTTCGTCGTCCTCGGCCGCCTCCGCCAGGGCATGGCCCACGACGCCCGCGGCGAGCGCGACGCCGCCCTCCGCCGCTACCACGAGGTCCTCGCCCTCCCGGACCGCTCCGGCGCCCACGAGAGCGCCCGCCGCTACATCGAGGCGCCGTACCAGGGCTGAAGTTGGAAGTTTGGGGTTCGAAGTCTCGTGTTCGACGCTTCCGAGCGGAACGACGCGCCCCTTCGAACTTCAAACTTCCAACTTCTAACTTCTACCCCATGCGCTTCCGCTACTCGGAGTGGGACGAGCGCCGCCACGGCCGGGCCCGCTCCGCCTTCGACACGCTGTTCGACCTCTTCCAGCAGCTCCTCTACCACACGGGGGGGGACGCCGCCGAGGCGCTCCGCTGGCTCACCCAACTCGACCAGCAGTACGGCCTCACCGACGACGACCCCGACGGGATGGGGCTCGGCGACTTCATCGAGGAGCTCAAGGACCGCGGCTACCTCGAGCGCGACGAGGAGACCGGCCTCCTCGCCATCACGGCCAGGACCGTCCGCGGCCTCCGCGAGCGCTCGCTCGAGGAGATCTTCACGCAGCTCCGCAAGGGCGCCCGCGGCGACCACAAGACCCCCTTCGCCGGGCGCGGCGACGAGCGCCAGCCCGAGACGCGCCCCTACGCCTTCGGCGACGACGTCCACGACCTCGACGTCACGGGCACGCTCTCGAACGCCTTCCGCCGAGGGGGCCTCGGCGACTTCTCGCTCCAGGAGGACGACTTCCAGGTCTTCGAGTCCGACCACCACACGAGCGTGGCGACGGTGCTCATGATCGACCTCTCCCACTCGATGGTGCTCTACGGCGAGGACCGCATCACGCCCGCGCGCAAGACGGCCCTCGCGCTGGCCGAGCTCATCACGACGCGCTACCCCAAGGACACCCTCGACCTCGTCGCCTTCGGCAACGACGCGTGGGAGGTCCAGCTCAAGGACCTCCCGTTCCTCCAGGTCGGCCCGTTCCACACGAACACCCGCGCCGGGCTCCAGCGCGCCCGCGACATCCTCCGCCGCCGGAAGAACCGGAACAAGCAGATCTTCATGATCACCGACGGCAAGCCCTCCTGCCACTTCGAGAACGGGCGGCTCTACCGGAACGCCTACGGCCTCGACCGGCGGATCGTGAACAAGGTGCTCGACGAGGCCGCCATCTGCCGGCGCGAGCGGATCACGATCACGACGTTCATGATCGCGCGGGACCCGTACCTCCAGGCGTTCGTCCGCCAGCTCACCGAGGTGAACCAGGGCCGCGCCTACTACGCCGGCCTCGACGAGCTGGGCGGGTTCATGTTCGAGGACTACGTCCGCAACCGCCGCAAGAACGTCCGCTGATGGCAGCGCACGACGCAGAGCGCAAGCCGGCGAGCACGCTGCTGCTCCTCCTCGTCAGCGCGGGGCTGGCCGTGGGGGGCCTCGTCCTCCTCGGCATCCCGGGCGCCGTGTTCATGACGGCGGTGCTGCCGCTGGCCTACGCCGTCATCGGGCCGGAGTGGATGGAGGCGAACTTCACCGGGGACAACGCGGAGTGGCCGTTCGCGATCTACCTCTCGCTGATCTGGCCCTTCCTGCTGTGGCCGTGCTATCGGCTCGCGGCGCGGCACGCCGGCCGGCCACGCCCGCCGTGGTGGCGCGTGCTGGCGTACTTCCTCCTGAGCGGGTTCGTCCTCGCGTTCGTGGGGCTGCTGGCGCTCTACGCGGCCGACCGCCTCGGGTAGGGGCGGCCAGTGGCCGGCCACCCCTACGGGGCTACTCCGAGGCGTGGAGGGCTGCCATCGCGCGGCCGTAGTAGTCGCCCAGCTCGGGCTCGATGCCCCAGGCGGTGTACATCGCCTTCGTGTCCGCCCGTACGGCGTTGTCGAGGGACCGCCGGATGCCGGCGTCGCCGCCGGTGAACTCGCCGATGAGGGCCTCGGCCTTGCGGGCGAGGGCCTGCACCTCGGGCTCGGCCGGGTCGGTGCCCGCCTCCATGTGGGCGCGGACGGCCGCGAAGAGGTCCTGCCACTCGCGCTGGACCGCCTGGATGCGCTCCTCGCCGACCTCGGCGCGGCGCTTTTCGAGGTATTCGAGCTGCTCGGGGGTGTAGTGCTTCTCCATTGTGGTCGTCAGGTGGATGAGCTGGAGGAGGTCCTCGACCGCGGCGCCGCCCGTGTGGTCGAGGTGGGCGGCCAGCCCTTCAAGGCGCGTGGCGAGCCGGCGCTGGAGGGCGATCTGCGCCCGGAGGTGGGCGAGGTGCCGCTCCAGGACCGCGCGCGGCTCGACGCCCCCGTCGAGCGCCTCGCGGATGGCGTCGAGCGGGAGGCCGAGCGCGCGGAGCGAGGCGATCTGCTGGAGCCGCGCCACGTCGGCGGCGGTGTAGCGGCGGTGGCCGGCATCCGTCCGCGTCGAGGGCACGAGCAGCCCGACGGCGTCGTAGTGGTGGAGGGTGCGGACGGTGAGGCCGGTCCGGCGCGCGAGCTCGCCGATGCGGAGGAGCCGGTCGTCAGGAGCAGCGGACATGGCCGGGGGGAGGGTGACGCAGGAGGGTACGGACCTGACGCTACGGGAGGTGCAAGCGCCGTCCGCCTGCTTCGCGGAGGCTTCACGTTGCAGCGCTCCCGACCAACGTCCAGGCGGTATCCTCCTCCGCCCTCCTACGTCCTTCGCCCATGCCCGTCCGTCCCAAGAAGCGCCTCGGCCAGCACTTCCTCACCGACGCCAACGTCATCGGCAAGATCGTGGACGCGGCCGGGGCGCCCGCGGGTGCGCCGGTCGTCGAGATCGGGCCGGGGGAGGGGGCGCTGACGGGGCCGCTGCTGGCGCGCTACCCCGGGCTCACGGCCGTCGAGGTGGACGCCGAGGCGGTGGCGCACCTCCGCGCGCGTTTCCCGTCGCTCCGCGTCCTCCACGCCGACGTGCTCGACCTCGACTGGGGCGCGCTCGCGGCCGAGGCGGGCGGGCCGCTCTACGTCGTGGGCAACCTCCCGTACTACATCACGAGCCCCATCCTCTTCGGCCTCGTGGACGCCCGGCCGAGCGTCCGCCGGGCCGTCGTGATGATGCAGCGGGAGGTGGCCGAGCGGATCGTGGCGGCGCCGGGCTCGAAG
>DATGQT010000024.1:0-10728 GCA_035304085.1 Rubricoccaceae bacterium | reverse complement strand
CGGAGCCGCGGCCGGAGCCCGAGCGGGAGGGGCTGGGGCTGGAGGTGCGCCCGAACCCCTTTCGAGGGAAGGCCACGGTGACGCTCACGCTCGCGCGGCCGTCGGAGGTAGAGGTCGCCGTCTACGACGTGCTCGGCCGCCGGGTGGCCGTGCTGGCCGGGGGCGTCTATGGTGCCGGCCGCCACGTGCTCACCCTCGATGGCACGGACCTCCCGGCCGGTGTCTACGTCGTGCGCGCCTCGGCGGGCGGCGTGGTCGCTGCGCACACCGTGACGCTCCTCAGGTGAGGGCGGAACGGGCGCACGGGCGGGGGGTTCGCCACCCCCGCATCCGCCCCCGTCGTCTTGCCCGCCGAGTCCCCCCGCGCCGCCGCCGCCCGCCGCCTCCTGCGCGTCGAGCAGGACCGCGCCCACGCCGCCCGCCTCGCCGGCGGCGCCGACGACCCCGGCGACGCCCGCCTCGCGTCCGAGCTCGTCGCCGGCGTGACCCGCCACCGCCGCCGGCTCGACTTCGTCCTGGCGCGGTTCTACCGCGGGGACCCCGGGCAGCTCGACCCGCTCCTCCGGCAGGTGCTGCGCGTCGGGCTCTACGAGCTGCTCGTGCGGGGGACGCCGCCGCACGCGGCCGTCTCGGAGGCCGTGAAGGCGGCGCGGGCGCTGCTCCACCCCGGCGCGGCGAGCCTCGCCAACGGGCTCCTCCGCGCCGTCGCCCGCGCGAGCGAGCGGGGCGAGCTGCCCGAGCCCGCCACCGGCGACCCCGCCGAGGACCTCGCCGTGCGGGAGTCCCACCCGACGTGGCTCGTCCGCCGCTGGCTCGACCGCTACGGCGAGGCCGAGACGCTCGCGCTGCTGCGGGCCGGCAACGCCGCGCCCGCCTTCGGCCTCCGCGTCAACGTGCTGAAGACGACCGTCGAGGCGCTGGGGGCGCGGCTGGACGGGCTCGGCGTCGGCTGGCGGCGGTCCCGCTACCTCGACGACTTCGTGGTGGTGGAGCGGCTGCAGCCGGTGCTCCGGGCCGGGCTGCTGGACGAGGGGCTGTGCGCGGTGCAGGACGAGGCGGCCGGCCTCGTCGTCCGCGTCCTCGATCCCCGGCCGGGCGAGCGCGTCCTCGACGGCGCCGCCGCGCCGGGCGGGAAGGCCGTCTACGCCGCGCAGCGGATGGGGGACCGGGGGGAGGTCGTGGCCGTGGACCCCCACGAGGCGCGGACGGCGCTCGTGCGGCGGGCCGCCGAGGCGCAGGGCGTCACCATCGTCCGCGCCGTCGCCGCCGACCTGCGGGCGTTCGAGGCGGAGGCCCCCTTCGACCGCGTGCTCCTCGACGCCCCCTGCACCGGCCTCGGCGTCCTCGCCAAGCGGGCCGACCTCCGCTGGAACCGCCGGCCGGAGGACCTCGCGGCGCTGACGGCGCTCCAGGACGCCCTCCTCGACGCCGCCGCGCGGCACGTCCGCCCCGGCGGCCTCCTCGTCTACGCCACGTGCACGCTGGAGCCCGAGGAGAACGCCGGGCGCGTCGCCGCCTTCCTCGGCCGGCACCCGGCGTTCCGGCGCGAGCCCGTCGGCGACCTCGTGCCCGAGGCGATGCGGACGCCCGAGGGCGACTACGCCGCGCTCCCGCACGTCCACGGCACCGACGGCGCCTACGCCGCCCGCCTCCGCCGCGAGGCGTAAACTCCCCGCCGCCCACCGACCCTACCGATGGAGTCCACCCCCGCCGCCTACGCCGACGCCTTCCGCCGCGCCTACGACGAAGCCGCCGCCCTCGCCGGCGGGCTCACGGCGGAGCAGTTCAACTGGAAGCCCGCGCCGGACGTGTGGTCCGTGGCCGAGTGCCTCGTGCACCTCAACCGCGCCAACGCGCCGTACCCCGAGGCGATGGAGCGCGCGCTGGAGGGCGCCCCGAAGGGCACGCCGCCGTTCCGCTACGGCCCCGTCGCCCGGTGGTTCATCGCCTCCGTCGGCCCCCGGCCCAAGCGGAAGGTGAAGACGATCCCGAAGATGGCCCCCGCCCCCGCGACGGACTACGCCGCCGACCGCGTCCTCGCCGACTTCCGCGCCCTCACCGACGACTTCCTGCGGATCATCGCGCGGGCCGAGCGGGAGGGGCTGGACCTCGCGCGGGTCCGCATCGGCTCCCCGTTCGTCCCGCTCCTGCGGCTCCCCGTCGGCGCCTTCCTGGAGGCCCTCGCCGGCCACGAGCAGCGCCACCTCGACCAGGCCCGCCGCGTGACCGAGAGGCCCGAGTTCCCCCGTCAGAGCGGCCCCGGCAGCGCGTCGCCGACGACCTCGAACAGGTAGCACTTGAGGTAGCGCGTCTCCGGCATCGCTTCCAGGGAGGGGTGGTCGGGCGGCTGCTCGCCCCGGTACAGGCGGCGGAGGTGGACGCCCGCCTTCCGCGCGCAGTAGTGGAGGAGCTTCAGGAAGTCGTCCTCGGAGAGGGCTTGTGAGCACGAGGCCGTTGCGAGGAGGCCGCCGGGCGGCAGCAGCCGCAGCGCCGAGATGTTGATGCGCTGGTACGCCTTCACGGCGGCCTCCACCTGCCGGCGGCTCTTGGCGAAGCCCGGCGGGTCGAGGACGACGAGGTCGTAGCCCGCTTCGCGCTGCGCGGCGAGATCGCCGAGGCGGTCGAGGGCGTCGGCGGCCTCGGTCGAGATGCGGTCTTCGAGGCCGTTGCGGAGGGCGTTGGCGCGGACGCGCTCGAGGGCGGCCGGCGCGACGTCGAGGAAGTGGACGTGGTCGGCGCCCGCGCGCGCGGCGAGGAGGCCGAAGCCTCCGTCGGCGCAGAACACGTCGAGGACGCGGCGGCCGGCGGCGAAGCGAGCCACGGCCGCGCGGTTCTCGCGCTGGTCGATGAAGAACCCCGTCTTCGGCCCCGCCAGCACGTCCACCGAGAACACGACGCCCGATTCCTCGATCTCGACCTCGCCGTCGTACGCCCCCCGCAGCACGCCCGTCCGCTCCTCCAGCCCGTCCTTCGTGCGCAGCGGCACGTCGTTCCGCTCGACGACGGCGTCGGGGCGGAGGAGGTCTTCGAGGGCGTCGAGGAGCCACTCGCGACGCTGCTCCATGCCGTAGGAGAGCGTGGTGAAGGTGAGGACGCCGCCGGAGTAGCCGGGGGGGCCGTAGCGGTCCACGACGGTCCCCGGCAGCCCGTCGCTCTCGCCGAAGACGAGGCGGACGTGCGTGGCGTCCGGGTAGACGGCCCGGCGGCGGGCGACGGCCTGCTCGACGCGCTCGCGGAAGAACGCCTCGTCCACCGCCCGCTCGGCGTCGCTCGTGAGGAAGCGGCCCGCGATGAGGGATCGGTCGTGGTAGAGCGCCTGCCCGTAGACCTCGCCCGCGGCGGAGGCCACCTCGACCACGTCGCCGCGCGCCGGCGCGCCCTCGACGCGGGCGACCTGGTTGGCGAAGACCCACGGGTAGCCGCGGCGGAGCTGCTTGTCCTTGCCGGGCTTGAAGACGAGACGCGGGATCGGATCAGCGGGGGATAGGGTCATCGGAAGATCGGGGCGGGGCCCCCGATGAACCGATGACCCGATGAACCGATCCCTCCGTTCTTCCCTTGCCCTCCGGCTTCGATTTCCCGATGTTGGGCGGCCGCGCACCCACCAGCCGCCCCTGCGTATCGGCCGAGGCTACCCCTCCGCACCAACCCGCGTCACCATGGCGTCCCCCCGCTCGACGCTCGTACGCCTCGCCGCCGCCTTCGCCCTCCTCGTCGCCGTCCCTGCCTCGGCGCAGACCGTGGTCAAGTACGGGGCCGACTTCCTCGCCGGCGGCGTCGGCGCGCGCGCCCTCGGCATGGGCGGCGCCTTCGTCGCCAGCGCCGACGACGTGACGGCGGCCTACTGGAACGTCGCCGGCCTCGACGCGCTGACGTACCCCGAGGCGGCCTACATGCACGCCGAGCGGTTCAACGGCATCGTCTCGTTCGACTACGGCGGCCTCGCCTTCCCGCTCAACGCGCGCTCGACCGTCGGCCTCGCCTTCTTCCGCAGCGGCGTCGACGACATCGCCAACACGCTGGCCGCGTTCAACCCCGAGACGGGCCTGCCCCGCCCGAACCCGGAGGACCACATCACCTACTTCTCCGCGGCGGACTACGCGTTCTTCGTCTCCTACGCCCGCCGCCTCCGCGACGACCTCTCCGTCGGCGTCACCGGCAAGATCATCCGCCGCTCCATCGGCGACTTCGCCGGGGCCTGGGGGTACTCGTTCGACGTCGGCGCGCAGTACCGGCTCGGCCGCCTCCGCCTCGGGCTCAACCTCCAGGACGCCACGGCCATGCTGCAGTCGTGGTCGGTCAACCAGGAGGCGTTCGCCGACTTCGAGGCGACGTTCGGCGAGACGGCGCCGCAGGGGGGGACCGAGATCGTGCTCCCCGTCGCCCGCCTCGGCGCGGCCACTACGCTGCCGCTGACGGAGGACCTCGGCCTCACCGTCGGCGCCGACCTCGACCTCGCCTTCGACGGGCAGGAGGCCTACTACCTCGACGCCGCCGGCGTCTCGTTCCACCCCCGCCTCGGCGGCGAGCTCGCCTACAAGGGCGTCGTGGCCCTGCGCGGCGGCGTCTCGAACGTGACCTCGTCGGGCCGCTACGGGACGCAGTTCACGCCGTCGGTCGGTGCCGGGCTCAACGTGGGGCGCGTGGCGCTGGACTACGGCTTCGGCGACTTCGGCGGGCTCCAGAGCGAGCTCGGGTACTCGCACCGCGTCTCGCTGAAGGTGACGCTGGCACAGGAGCGTTTCCAACGCGAGGAACGGTAGTTCAGGCGGCAGGGGGCAGGTGACAGGGGTCAGCCGGAGTTGATGAGCCAGGGCGTGGGGTTACGCATCATACCACCGAGGAGGCGCCCAACCTCATTGATCAGTGTTTGGATCTCGTCGTGCTCGGTGGCAGAGAGGTACCGGCACGAGTGCGCTGTATGCAGCCAGTGCCGCGTTTCGGCCAACTCGGCATCAGCATCTGAGAGCTTGCTGAGGAAGTGTGCCTCGTAGCGACGTTTGTGCCAGGCTTCGGCGAGGTTGGCACCCACGCTCCGAGATGAGCGGCGTAGCTGGTCGGTGAGCGAGTAACGCTCCTCCCTCGGAAAGCACTTGGACAGGTCGAAGACCTGCTGCTGGGCCTCGAACGCTTTGCGGTAGGCGAGAAGATCTTCGAACCGTTGGACGCCTCTGTCCATAGTTGTACCGTTTGCTCACGCTCAATCTATCCCCCTGCCTCCTGTCTCCTGCCTCTTGTCTCCTGAAACCCCTATCTTAGCCGCGCGGGTGCGAAACCGCCCGCGCCCCCCGTTCTGCCGGCTAGTCCCCCCACGGAGCCGCCATGCGTAGAGACGACTGGACGGGCCTCGGCGTGAGCCTGGCCGTCCACCTCCTCCTCCTGATCGTCATCGGCGTGGCCGTCTCGGCGGCGAAGAAGCCCGAGCCGTCGATCCGCCTCGTCCACCTCGAGTTCGGCCCGCTCGACGCGCCGGCCTCGGCGGCGCGCCCCTCGGCCTACGCGCCCGAGGACAACCCCCAGCCGCCGCGCCCCCAGCCGCAGCCCACGCCGCCGCGCCCGACGCCGCCCGCGGCGACGCCCGTCCGCCCGCCGCGCACGGAGCCCACGCCGCCGCGCGAGAACCCGCTCCCGCGCCCGGAGACGCAGGAGGAGAGCCGCCCGCAGCCGCCGGCCCCGCCGGAGCCGCAGCCCTCGCCGCCGACGAGCGGCGGCACGCCCACCGGCCAGCAGGGCTCGGCCTCGAACCCCGAGAGCGGCCAGGGTGCCGGCAACACCGGCACGTCGGGCCTCTCCATCGAGGGCCTCGGTAGCCGGGGGGCCACGTGCCCGCGCCCGCGCTACCCCGGCGTGAGTGGCACCGTCACCTACGCCGTCACGTTCGCGCCCGACGGCCGCTACGTCTCGTCGCGCCCGCTCCTGCGCGGCGGCGACGCACGGATCGACCAGGCGGTGCGGAGCGTGATCACGGGGTGCCGGGCCCAGGCGCTGCCCGATGCGGCCTCGCAGGTGAACCAGGAGGGCCGCGTCACCTTCCGGTTCACGAACTGAGCCACCGCCGCGCCGTCCGCGCCTCGTCCCGCGCCGCCCGCCAGAGCGCCTCGCCGATCAGCGCGGTGGGGGAGCGGGGTCCGCTGAAGGCGTCGGCGACGGCGTAGAGGGTGCCGGGCGAGGGGCGCCGCTCGTTCGTGATGGCCGTGATGGGGTCCCAGCGGTCGGGGACGTACTTCGCCTTGAAGGCCTCGAGGCCGCGGAAGTCGTAGAACCGGCGGCCGTGCGCGCGCAGCCAGCCGAGGAGGAGGCGGAGCCAGAGCGGGTTGGGCGAGGAGGCCGGGGCGCGCGTCGAGAGCGGCGAGAGGCCGAGCGTGAGGTAGGTCGCGCCCGCGCCGGCGGCGTGGCGCATGGCGGCGTCGAGGAGGAGGGTGCCCGTGCCGTTGGGCGCGCCGTCGCCCCGGATGATCTGCTCGACCAGCCAGCCCCCTCGCGCGGGGACGGGCGAGAGGACGAGGAAGCCCACGGGCGCCCCCGCGCGCTCGGCGACGAACACCCGCCGGTCCGCCAGCGCGCCGAGCGTGTCCGGCTCGACGAGGAAGTGGAGGGGCGGGAGACCCCGGCGCGCGAGCCACTCCGCGAGGCACCGCCGGAGGCCCGGGTCCCTCTCCGCACGGTCGGTGTCCCACCGCGTGACCGCCACCCCCTTGTTCCGCGCCCGGTTGCGCTGCGCGCGGAGGGAGGCCTTGCCCGCGAGGATGGCCGGCCAGCGGTGGGGGTCCCAGACGGGCTGGGCGCCGAGTGTCATCTCGGCGTAGCCGGTGCGCCCGGAGCGCGATGCGCGGAGCCGCCGGTCGGCGCCGAACCAGCAGACGCGGCAGCCCGCCGCCGCTGCCGCCGCTTCGAATTGCGTGGCAATCGCTCCGACGGCCTCGGCGGGGCAGACGGGGCCGCCGGCGGCCACCCACGCCGCGTGGCGCCCGCCGGGCCGCGCGGCGGCCGGCACGTAGCCCACGACCGCCTCGGCGTCGGGTGCGAACCAGTAGGCGAGGCCGGGGTTGAGGAGCTGGTAGGCCGTCGCGTTCCAGCCGTAGCGGAGGACGAGTTCGCGGACCCTCTTCCTTTCCGGCGAGAGCGTCACCGTCTGTCCTCCGTCGTTGCGCGCACTACAACGTAACGCTCACCTCGCCGCGGACGAACAGCTGGTCGGGGTCGCGGTCCCACGCCTGCCAGTCGCCGTAGAGGCGAAGGGCGAGGCCTCGGAAGGGCTCGTAGCGCAGCGTGAGTCGCGCGCCGGGGCCCTCGAAGCGCTCGCCCCGAAGGAACACCTTGCTCCCCGGCCCCCAGTCCTCCGGCGCCGTCCCGTCCGTCACGTCGCCGCCGACGTTGACGAGGTTGCCGTCGGCGTCCACGAACGCCTCGGCGCGGCGGCGGTAGCGGGCGACGGCGCGCACACGCGCGCGGAACGGGAGCCACACGTCCACCCCCGCCGCGAGCTCGTCGCTGTTGGGGCCGAGGGGGTGGCCGAGGCCGAAGCCGTTGTGCGTGTACGCGTTGTAGAACGAGCCGTCGAGGAGGAAGCGGTGGGTGTACGTGAACGGCTCGATCCGCGTGTACTCCACGAACCCCGTCGCCCCCGGCACGAGGCGGCCGAGCGCGACGCCTAGCCCGCCCTGCGCGGCCCACTTGTAGTTGTACGCGGCGTCGCCGACGAGCCCGAAGTCGAGGTCGTCCACGAGGTAGCTGGCGTAGGCCTCGACGCCGTCGAGGGGGCGGACGACGGCGTCGAGGGTGAACAGCGAGTTGTCGCGGTCCCAGAGCGCGTGCTCGGCCGGCTTGATGGGGTAGAAGGGGTTGAGGTAGGCGAGCTCCGGCCCGCGCTGGCCGTAGACGACCATCTCGGAGAGGGCGAGCGACACGCGCCGGTGCGGCTGGATCGTCAGGCGGTGGAGGGCGAGGTAGCGCTCCGGCGCCACGAGGACGAACCCGGTGTCGAGGGGGTTGTAGGCGCGGTCGCCGAGGGCGCCGTGGACGAACTGGTACTGGACGACGCGGGTGTCGAGGGCGAGGCGGAGGAACGAGAAGTAGTCGGCGTTCTCGGAGAGGGCGAGGGGCTGGGAGAACGAGGGGCCGACGACGAGGCGCTCGTGCGCCAGCTCGGCGGCGAACGGGCCGTAGCCGACGCGGAGCGAGGCCGTCGAGCGGTCGAACGAACCCGGCGGCTGATCCGCCCGCCCGACGTAGTAGAGCGGCGCGAGGACGGGGTCGGCCTGGAGCACGCGGGTGTCGCCGCCGAACTGCTGCCCGTCGAACGTGGCGGAGTAGAAGCCGACGCGCCCGCGGTAGTTGCCCTCGAGCACGCCCTCCGGGACGAGCGCGAGGCCGCTGAACGTCTCCGCCGCCTCGCTCCGCCGGACCTGGAGGTGGCCCATCGCGCGGACGGCCACGCGCCAGTCGTCGTCGCGCAGGTAGTAGAGGAACTTCTCGGTGTCGCCCCGGCGGGGGAGGCGGATGCCCTCCGGCCCGAGCACCTGCTCGATGCCTCCGGGGGGCTCGAAGAACTCGCGGCGGAACTCGCCTAGCCAGTAGCGGGCGGTGCCGTCGAGCGCCTGCCCCGGGCGTGATCCGGGGGCGGCGTCTCGGGCGGAGAGGCTGTCGAGGTGGCGCCGGATGGCGGCCCGGTCGAGCGGGCGGACCTCGTGGCGGTATTCCGGCAGGCGTCCGGCGACGCGCTGCGCGAGGAGGTAGTCGTAGACCGGGTGCTCGGCCGGGACGACCTCGGGCTGCGCTCGGAGCGTGGGGGCCGTGAGGAGGGCGACGAGCGCGAGGAGGCCGAGCGGTTGGAGGCGCACCGGGGAGCGGGGCGGGTGGGACACGCGGCGGGAAGCTACCCGAGCCCCCCGGCTCCGGCAACGCCGTTGCGCGTCCCCCGGCCTCGTGGGATATCTTCAGGACGGTAAGGCGTGCCCTGCTTGCAGCGCAACCCCGCCGTTTCTACCTTCCCGTGCTTCGGCACGACTCCTGCTCGCTCAACGACCCGACGCCCCGGCCGCTCCTTCGTTACAGGACCCCTACCGTCCCACCGCGCCTCAGTGTCACGTCGCGCCGAGCTCCTCGCGCTGCTGCTCATCGACGCCGCCGCGCTGAACGCCGCCTACGCGCTGTTCTACGTCCTTTGCCGTCGGTACGACTGGCTCGACGCCCACCTCGTCGCGCCGGGCTCGGCCGAGGCCACGGCCCTCGCGCTGTGCGCGGGCTGGCTCGTGCTGTTCCTCCTCGCCGGGATGTACCAGGAGCGGTTCGCCGCCAGCCGGTTCGACGAGCTGGTGACGCTGCTTAAGGTGACGCTCGTCGGGGCGCTCCTCCTCTTTTTCGGCGTCTTCATCGACCGGGCGACGGCGGGGGCGGCGCGGCTGGCCATCGGGACGTACTGGGGCGCGGTCGTGGGGATGGTGGCCGTCGGGCGGCTGGGCGTGCGGGCGGTGCAGAAGGCGCGGATCCTCCGCGGGCACGGCCTCCACAAGGCCGTCGTCGTCGGGTGGAGCGAGCGCGTCGAGCAGCTCTACCGCGAGGTGGCGCGCTACCCCGCCGCCGGCCTCCGCATCGTCGGGGCGGTCCGGCTCCAGCACCACGGCGTCCCCGTGCGCGTGGGCGGCTCCGCCGTCGGGGGCGGCCTTGTGGAGGCCGTGCCCTCGGGCGACGGCCTCCCGGCGGGCGAGCTCGAGCTCGTCGAGGGCGGGGTCCACTCCATCGCCGAGCTCCCCGCGCTCATCGACCGCCTCGGCGTGCAGGACGTCCTCATCGCCCTCGGCCCCGACGACCACGCCTACCTCGACGAGGTCCTCCGCGTCTGCGACGGCAAGCCCGTCGCTCTCAAGCTCGTGCCCGACTTCTACACGGCCATCGGGGGGATGGCGCGGACGGAGCACCTCTACGGGCTCCCCCTCATCGAGGTGCTCCCCGAGCCGATCCCGACGTGGGAGAAGAGCGCGAAGCGGCTCATAGACATCGGCGTGAGCGCGCTCGTGCTCGCGGCGGGCCTCCCGCTGTGGCTCCTCGTCGGCGTCCTCGTCCGGCTCTCCTCGCCCGGCCCGGCGATCTACCGGCAGACCCGCGTGGGCCAGCACGGGCGGACGTTCACGATGTACAAGTACCGCACGATGGTCGACGGCGCCGAGGCGGAGACGGGGCCGGTGTGGGCGCAGAAGGGGGACCACCGCGTGACCCCGCTCGGCCGGCTCCTCCGCCGCCTCCGCCTCGACGAGATCCCGCAGTTCTGGAACGTCCTCCGCGGCGACATGAGCCTCGTCGGGCCGCGCCCCGAGCGGCCGTACTTCGTCGAGCAGCACGCGGAGGCCATCCCGCTCTACAGCCGCCGCCACCGCGTCAAGCCGGGCATCACGGGGCTGGCCCAGGTGAAGTGGCGCTACGACGCCGACCTCGAGGACGTCCGCCAGAAGCTGAAGTACGACCTCTTCTACATCGAGAACATGAGCCTGCGGATGGACATCAAGATCCTGTTCCAGACCATCCGCACGACGGTTACAGCAAGGGGGCAGTAGTGAGGGAACGCCCCCACAGTCACAGTTACAGTCACACTCCGTAATCGTCTGTGACTGCCCGTAACCTGCTTCTGCGGTACTGCACTGACGCCAGACGTTGAAGGAACGTAGCTCCCGGTCGGTTGTGAGTGCCGGGTAGCTTGTGAAGGCGCACAAGCTAAGGATTTCAGGGAGCTTC